>JASHOY010000374.1 GCA_030038435.1 Acidobacteriaceae bacterium
AACAGGGGTTCTCTCTGGCTCCCTGGCTCCGGCCTAACCCGGCCAAAATGGCTCCGTTTTAAACCGGCGCTGACATAAAATCCCTGGGGAGGGAAGAATTATGAAATTTTGCGTGAAATCGCTGGCTCTCACCTGCGGCATTCTTTGGGCCGGCTGCGTTTTTTTTGTCGGCGTGGCGAATCTCATCTGGAGCGGCTACGCAGTTCAGTTTCTTCACTGGCTCGCTTCGTTCTATCCGGGTTACACCGCCGGACGCAACTTTGGCGAAGTCGTGATCGCGACTCTCTATGCGTTGCTGGACGGGCTCGCAGGCGGCGCCGTGTTTGCCTGGCTCTATAACCGTTTCGACAGATCGACGGCCGAAGTGAGACAAGAGAGCACGGCGCGGTAACGCAGTAGAGAAAACCAACTGCCGCCGGGTGCGTCAGACGCGGCAGCGCGCCCAGAGCTGCTCGATATAGCTGTCTGTCATCCCCGCGATATAGTCGGAGACGGTTTGCGCCAGGCCCTCCGTAGGAATCTGCGCCTGGTGATCGGGCGGCAACAGCCCGGGGTCGGCAAAAAGAGTGTTGAAGACGACCTGAATCACAGCGGCGTCGTGCGCATGCTCTTCTTCCATTCCCGGCGAGTTGTAGAGCTGCGAGTAGAGAAATTGCTTGGCGTGCGCCCGGGCCGCTTCCATTTCGGCGCTGAACGCGGCCAGCCGCACGGGCGCGTTGCGAATGTCCTCGAGCGCAGTGGCTTCCATTTCTCTTACGCGGCGGCCGGTTTCGCAGATCAGATCGGTGACCATGGCGTCGAGCAGGCGCCGCAAGGCGTCATAGATCGCCAGCCTTGGCGCGGCCATCGGGTGCTGGCTGCGCGCCGAATCATAGAAATCGCGAAAGAGCGGGACAGCTTGGCAAACCTCGTCGAGAGCGAGGATTCGAGAATCGAGACCGTCGTCGAGATCGGCGGTGAGATAGGCAATCTCGTCGGCCAGATCGATCAGTTGCGCTTCAAGCGGCGGCTTCTGGTCAAGAAGATATTCGGCGAGTTCGGGGTGTTCAACGGGAAGGTAATCGCGAGAGTGTTTTACGATGCCTTCACGCACCGCCAGTGTCAGGTTAAGGCCACGAATGCCGGGATAGCGCTCTTCAAACCAGGTGACGATGCGTAGCGCGTGGAGATTGTGATCAAAATTCAAACCGTGCGTCCGCAGCATTTCATCCAGCGCCTTTTCGCCCGCATGTCCGAAGGGCGGATGGCCGATGTCGTGCGCTAGGGCGAGCGCCTCGGCGAGTTCAGCATTTAATCCCAGCGCCCGCGCCAGCGTCCGCGATATCTGTGTCACTTCGAGCGTGTGCGTAAGTCGGCTGCGCGAGTGATCCGAAGGAAACTCGGCGGGTGCCCTGGTGAAAACCTGGGTCTTGCCCGCCAGCCGCCGGAAGGCGCGCGCATGCAGCACGCGCGCGGCATCGCGCGCAAATGGGCTGCGGTAAGAGTGTGGCTGCTCGGGCCAGGTTCTCTGCACCATTGGATTGCCCGCTTCATCTGAAACGGCAATTGCACGCGGCAAGGGTACCGGTGCGGCCAACGGCCCTCCGATGCTGGAAGCTTCATGAACCATTCACTTCGGTTATACCCCTTAAGCCCGTTTCGTGGGCCGGGACTTCCCCGGAACTTCCATCGAGAAGGCTTTGCTCTTGCCTCCTGACGTCAATCGTACCCGCCTGATGTCGAACTCCTCGGCCAGCAGGTCTTCGGCAGCTAGCAAAGCGTGCCGCTGTCACCATCACTGGGAGTGCGAAATCTCGGCACCCTCGTGGCGGCAACTTGCGGGAGTCAAGAAAAATTAGACAAAGATGAGCATGGAGGAGTACGATCCTGCCGGATTTTGGGCCGGGGCGCCGGCGCTCGCTCCGCTTTGGCCGCCGCTGGCAGTTCCCTCAATCCAGGCAAGGAGAAAGCCATGAAAGCGTGCAGCATGGTAGCGGCGGTCGCTTTGGCGGCCGTGTTGATTTCCGGTTGTGGACGCCACTCGAAAAAGGAGGTCTACTATCTCATCTCCATCAATTCGAGCCTGCCCTACTGGCAAACTGTGGCCGCAGGCTTCAATCACGCGGGGGCTGAGTACGGCGTAACCGCCATCGTCGATGGACCCGACACCTACGATCCCCAAGCCGAACTGGCGGCATTTCAAAAGGCTGTGGCCGCCAAACCCGCGGGTATCCTGATCTCCGTCTCCGATGCCTCCGTGCTGCAGGGAGCCATCACCTCGGCGGTCAACGCCGGAGTCCCGGTGATCACCGTGGATTCCGATGCGGTCGGCAGCCGGCGACTTTACTTCATCGGAACCAACAATCTCGAAGCAGGACGCTTAGGCGGGCGCCGCGTTGCCGAACGGATTGGCGGGAAGGGAAATGTGGTGATTTACACCATCGCCGGGCAGCCGAACATCGAGGACCGCCTGAAGGGGTTCGAAGACGTCTTTTCCGGATACCCTGGAATCAAAGTTGCGGAAGTTGTAGATATCAAGGGAGATGAGATGATCGCCTTCGATAAGACGCAGGCTTTCATGGCTTTGGCCGGGAACCAGAAAATTAGCGCTTTCGTCTGCCTCGATTCGGCATGCGGAAAGGTCGTAGCCGACGCCGTCAAGCGTTCGGGCGCCACCGACCGCGAACTCATCGCCTGGGATGTGAATCCGGATACCCTGAATGCGATCAAGGACGGAACCATCGACGCGACGATCGCGCAGAAACCTTACACCATGGGATACGTGGGCCTGAAAGCGCTGGACCAGGTCTTTCACGACCCGCCGAAACCGCTCAACAAGGATTGGAGCGCCGATCCCTTTGGACCGTTTCCGGAGTTCGTGGATACGGGCACGGCCATCGTCGACAAAGGTGACGTGGATATGTACCTCGCGGCAGCGGCACGGATGACTCAATAGTGGGTTTTGCCTTTTCGGCCTTGCATAGAAAACGGCGATGCAAAGAAAAACTGCGCCGCCGTTCCATAGATTGGTTTTTTCCTGGTTCGCACGCAGCCGGCGCGGCGTCCTACTGAGGAGCTTTCGGTTGATTCAACTGGCTGTCTTCCTTGGCGAGCTTTACGCGCGCACTTTCCAGCTTTTTCTGCACTTTGGCCATGTCGCCGGGTTCAACGTCAGCGGGATTCGATTTGGCAAACTCATCCAATGAAAGCTGCCATTGCGCTGCAGCGAGGCGAATCCGTCCCGTCTTCTCATAAAGATCGCCGAGATGCATATGCACGGTGGGATCTGTCTGGTCCCGCGCTACGGCCGAGCGAAGGTTATCCTCAGCCATATCGTATTCGCCCATCTTGTAATAGACCCAACCGAGCGAATCAAGATATGCGGCATTCATGGGCTGCTCATCTACAGCTTTCTGGATCAGCTTGAGTGCCTCCGGCAACTGCACGCCCTTGTCGGCAAGCATGTAGCCGAGATAATTAAGCGTCATGGCGTTTTTGGGATCGAGAGCCAGCGCCTGGCGGAAGTAGCGCTCTGCCGGCTCAAGGTGCTTTTGCCGATCAGACCACTCGCCGCGCAGGAACAAGAGGTAGGTCTTGTCATCGTTTTTCGTGGCCAGCGGCTCAGCCTTGTTCAGGGCATCGTCGGCATCCTTCCAGCGGCGCAGCCGGATGTCCATTTGAGCAATGGCTTCCCACACATTGAGATCGGCAGGGGTATTTTTTAACATGCCCTTGGCTGTCGCAAACGCCTGATCGATTTCCGCCTGATCGCCCTTTGCGCCTCCCTGATCAGCGAGTTCACCGGCCAGCATCAGCTTGAGATCAGGGTTTTGTGGATTGTCAGCGACTGCTTTCCGGGAGACTTCAATTGCCTTTTCTGGCTCGTGTGCCGTCTGGTACGCCTCCACTTGTCCTTCATAGCCGCGTACCGCGTCATCGCCGCCCATATCGATCATCTTCTGGTATGTCGCTAGAGCATCGTCAATCCTGTTCTGCTCTTCGTAGACTCCGCCCAGCTTCTGGAGGAAGAAGCCCCGGTTGTTCTTCTCATCGGCGGTGTAGGCGCCATTGGCGTGAGAAGTCAGGTCTACCATCTTCTGGTAAGTCCTGGCGGCGTCATCAAAGTGGCCCAGGACATCTTCCAACATGCCTTCGTCGAACCCGGCCTCGAGGTCGGTTGGGTCGAGATTGCGTGCTTTACGGATGGTCGCCAGCGCGTCCTCGTACTTTTCCTGCCGCCGCTGAATCTCGCTGATATGTACCAGGGGACCCGGTTCTTCCGGATCGGCGGCCGCGAGTTTCTGAAACTCTTTCATCGCCTCGTCGAGCTGGCCGTCGGTCAGCAGCGCCTGCGCCAGAGCGTCGATCGTACGCAGATCATCAGGATCCATCTGGTTGGCCTGCTGATACGCGGTGATGGCGTCTTTGGAGTCTTTCATCTGCTGGTAGGCCGCTCCAAGGGCAAACTCCATCTTCGGCGTGCGGCTGTCGACGGGAACATTCTCGATGACCTTGGCAGCTTCCTTCAGATTGCCGCTTTGCGCGTAAACGCGAACCAGGTTCAGAACCACATCTTCGGAATCCGGTTCAATCGATTCGGCCGTCTGGAACTGGCTTTCTGCCTTATCCGCCTGGTGGTTCACGGTATATAGCTGGCCGAGAACCATGTGGTCATCCACATTCGTCGGCTCCAGCGATACGATCTTTTCAAACTGCGCAATCGCCTGCTTCAGCACCGAATCCGATCCGGTGGTGGACGACATGTCCTGTTCACCCAGCTGGCGAAGGTAAATACGGCCCATCAGCTTGTTGGCGGGGAGATTGTCCGGAGAGGATTTAAGCAGGGCAGCCAGCGTGGTCTGCGCTTCCCGCACACGTCCGGCCCGGAAATACAATTCGGCGAGTCCATTCTGCAATTCGGCCGAGCCGGGATCGTCGTCCAAAGCATATTTGTACTCTTCGATGGCCCGCGTTACGTCGTCCGGCCGCCCTTGGTCGAGAGCGTCCTCCTCATAAATCGCCGCCAACCCGTCGTGGTAGTATGCTTCGGCGCGGTTTACCGGTTCAGCCGCAGAGTTGTCGGCTGACGTTTCGTTCGGCGGAGGTGCGCCGGCAGGTAAGGCGGGCTGCATCGCAGCAGCCCCTTGCGCGCAGACCGGGAATGCCGGATTCGCGATCAGAATTGCGGCCGCAAGCGAGAGCCATAAAGGCAGCGAAGCACGATTCGGTGTCATAATCAGGGATTTCCATGCCTCTGAAGCCCCGCGCGGAAATCCCACGCCTTGCGCCCCAAAGGCAGCACGGGAGACCTTTCAGCCCGGTCTCGCGCACTATAAAGACGATTCTACAGGTCATTTGTTGCGGCGTCACAGGCATTTGACGGATTTTCGGAGTTTCGCTTTTCCCTGCGCCATCGGCGTCTCACTTCAAGATGTGCTTCCGACATTCCGGGCTCATTCCGCAAATGGGGTCTGCCCGCGCATGGTGTTCCCTTCCGCTGCGTTCGTTTTCCGCGGGCGGGGCGCGTATTATCATCCGGTAGCAGGTCCCGCGTATGCCCCCTTCCGGCTTTCACATCATGACCAAGCCCATCGGGCCCATTTGCAATCTCGATTGCAAATACTGCTTTTACCTGGAAAAAGAAAATCTGTATCCCCATACCAAACAGTGGGCCATGAACGGCGACGTGCTCGAAAGTTACATATCCCAATTCATCGCCGCCCAGCCTTCTGAGCGGGTTGACTTTGCCTGGCAGGGCGGCGAGCCGACGCTGCTCGGCGTGAATTTTTTCCGCGATGTGATACGCATACAAAAGAAGTACGCCGGCGGAAAGACCATCCACAACGCCCTGCAGACCAATGGAACCCTTATAGATGATGAATGGGGTTCCTTCCTCGCCGAGCACCATTTCCTGGTCGGCGTCTCGATCGACGGTCCGCGCGAGCTACACGATTATTACCGCGTCGACAAAGGCAACGCCCCTACTTTCGACCGGGTGATGCGCGGCATCGCCAGGCTCAAGCAGCACAACGTCGATTTCAACACGCTCACCGTAGTCAACCGGCGCAATTCCCAGTTTCCCCTGGAGGTTTACAACTTCCTTAAGGAGGCCGGGAGCGGCTTCATGCAGTTCATCCCCATTGTCGAAAGAAAGACGTCGGATCCTCACCCCGATGGTCTGGTGCTTATCCAACCCTCCTTTGAAGGCGGAGCCGAGGTCACGGACTGGTCTGTCGAGCCTCGCGTTTACGGCGAGTTCCTGGTGCGCATATTCGACGAGTGGATCCGGCACGACGTGGGACGTCACTTCGTGCAGCACTTCGATGTCGCCCTGGAAAGCTGGCTGGGACTGGAAGCGAGTCTCTGCGTATTCCGCAGGACCTGTGGCTCCGCAATGGCCATGGAGCACACCGGCGACCTCTATTCCTGCGACCATTTTGTGTACCCGGAGAATAAGCTTGGGAACATCACCGAGACGGCTTTGCAGCAGATGGTGGCCAGCGCCCAGCAAAAGAAATTCGGCCGCGACAAGCTGGATACCCTGCCCCGCTACTGCCGCGAATGCACGGTACGCTTCGCCTGCAATGGCGAGTGTCCCAAGCATCGCTTCATCACCAGCCCCGACGGCGAACCGGGATTGAATTATCTTTGCGCCGGGTACAAGCACTTCTTCAATCACATCGACCCGTATATGCGCTTCATGGCGGCTGAGTTGCAGGCCGGCCGCGCCCCCGCGAACGTGATGCAGCTTGTCGCAGGCGCCGGGGAACATCGCGGCAGGGCGAGCCGTTCGGTTGCAAGCAATGAAGGCGGTCGATCGGGTCCCAATGCACCCTGTCCCTGCGGGAGCGGCAGGAAGACGAAGAAATGCTGCGGGGCGCCGGCATTGGGAGATGCTCTCGGAATGCGCTGAAAGCCCATCGTTGAAGTGCAGCGCCAACCGCTGGTTTTTCACTTCGGAGTCGAATCTCTCGCCAGTAAAACCGAAGGCCACTATTCTGTGGCAACCTAGAAGTTTGGAGGATGTTGCTCGATATGCTCACGGAAGCCATTGCCGTCACTCAGGATCTGCACGCGTGGGAGACGGGTGGAGCGGAAAATGCTGAAGCTCTCTCTGCCTGGGTCGGCGCGCGCCTGGCGGAGCATGAAGCGGCGCTCG
Organism: Acidobacteriaceae bacterium; assembly: GCA_030038435.1. GTDB lineage: Bacteria > Acidobacteriota > Terriglobia > Terriglobales > Acidobacteriaceae > Telmatobacter. The sequence goes on from JASHOY010000374.1 coordinate 7,139, forward strand.
CTCGCCTTCTGACTGTTGCGGGTCCGCGCACAGTTGAGAACACACTGCGACTATACGATGCCGCTATCGAGCAGCTCAGTCTCGCCGGAGCGCAGGCCGGCATTCTGAATTCCGTTGCCGCCGACAAGGCGGTGCGAGACCAGGCGCAGCTCGAGGCGCAGCGTGTGGCAATGGCCGGCAGTGCGCTGAGTCTGAACCGTCCGGTTTATGAGGCGCTGGCGGCAGTTGATATCGCTGACGCAAGTTCCGCTACTCGCCACTTTGTGGAGCGCACATTGCTCGGCTACCGGCTCGCAGGCGTAGACAAGGACCAGGCCACGCGCGATCACTTGCATTCCCTGCACGAAAAGGCGACGCGACTGGCGCTCGAGTTCAGCCGCAACATTCAGGAGGGAGGAAAGACGATCGAGGCTGCGCCCTCCGAACTCGCCGGGCTCCCTCCGGATTACCTGGCGCGGCATCCGGCCAAAAACAACGAAACCACCGGCGAGGAGCAGGTAATCCTCACTACCGACCAGCCGGACATGCAGCCGGTGATGACCTTTGCTGCAAATGCGGGTTTGCGAGAGCGAATGTTCCTGGCCTATAACACCCGCGCATATCCGGCCAACAAACAAATCCTCCTCGATTTACTGGCCACACGGCAGGAGATCGCGACCGTGCTGGGTTTCCGCAGTTGGGCAGATCTCGCTACCGCCGATCAGATGATGGGATCGGCGGCTAACGTGCGCGAGTTCCTTGCCCGACTCGAGCAAGCCAGCCGCGAAGGCGCGCGCCGCGAGCACGAGCAGGTGCTTGCCTTTGCAAGGCAGCGTCAACCTGACCTTACCTCCATCGACATCGCCAGCCGCGGCTATTGGTATGAGCAGTTCCGGCGCGCAGAATTTGATTTTGACTCGCAGTCGGTCAGGCCTTATTTCCCATATGACAATGTCGAGGCCGGCGTGCTCGATACTGCGGCGAGGCTCTTCAAAGTCGAGTTTCGGCGCTCGACGGCGCAGGCATGGCATCCGGCGGTTTCGGTCTATGAGGTCTTCGATGAGGGCCGTCATGCGGGGCGGTTCTATCTCGACATGCATCCGCGCGAGGGCAAGGATAAGTGGTTTTCGGCCGCACCGGTGACTACCGGAGTCCGCGGGCGGTATCTGCCGGAGGCTGCGCTGATTTGCAATTTCGCCGGAGGCGAAGCCGATGATCCCGGATTGATGCAGTACTCCGACGTGGTCACATTCTTCCACGAGTTCGGGCACCTGATGCACGCGATTCTCGGCGGCAATACGGAGTGGGCCGGGGTGTCAGGTTTTGCCACCGAAGGCGACTTCATCGAAGTCCCTTCGCAAATGCTGGAAGAGTTTTTCCGCGATGAGAAACTGTTGCAGGCTTTCGCCAGGCATTATCAGACCGGAGAAATCCTTCCCGCCGAAGTCTTCCGAAAGATGAAGGGCGCCGGTGCTTTTGGGCGCGCTGACTGGATCCGTTCGCAGCTTTACTACACCACCCTGTCGCTCGATTTGCACGACCAGAACCCTGCGGCAATCGATCTCGATCGAATCACCAGGCAGTTCTACGAATTCTTCCAGCCATGGAATTGGCTCGAGGGCAACCGCATGTACGCCAGCTTCGGACATCTGACCGGCTACTCTTCAAACTATTACACCTACGCATTCGATAAAGTGATCGCACTGGATTTCTTCGCTCAGTTCGATCCCGCAGATCTGCTGGGCTGCGAGGCGGGCGCGCGCTATCGCAAGACCGTCCTGGAGCAGGGAGGATCGAAGCCGGGGCGGGAGATGGTGCGCGATTTTCTGGGCCGCGATGAAGATTTTGCCGCGTTCAGCCGCTGGCTCAACGAGGAGTTCGAATCGTCGCTTCCGGCCCCTGCGTGAGAAGCGCTTCGTCTCTCGCGGGCTCTCGTGTATCTTGGCCCAGGACCCAAATTTAATCTCACGGAGCTTCTTAAGAGACCATGCCCACCTTTGCCGCGATTGATGTGGGATCCAATTCATGCCGGCTCAAGATCGCTAAAGTTATATCCCACCGGCTAAAGACGGTGGCGGAAGACCGCGAAGTAACTCGCCTGGGCGCCAGCGTTTTCGATGCCGGCCTGATTTCACCGGAGGCAATGGCCTCGACTCTGCGCGCTCTCAAACGTTTTCAGCGCGCAGTACAGGCGCACGGCGCAGATCGCATCCGCGTTGTGGCTACGTCGGCCATGCGCGACGCCCGCAACGCCGCCGCTTTCCAGGCCTGGGTGCAGGCTGAGACCGGTTGGAACCTTGAAGTCATTTCGGGACTCGAAGAAGGCCGTCTCATCCATCTTGGGGTGACTAGCGGCGAGCCCGGAGCCGGCGGCCGCGTGCTGCTCATCGATCTGGGCGGCGGCAGTTGCGAAATCACACTGTCGGAGCACAAGCGGATCAGGGAAACGGTAAGCCTGCCTCTGGGCGCAGTCCGGCTGAGCGAAGATTTCTTGCAATCAGACCCGGCGCCGACCGATGGTCTGGCTAGGATGCGCCGGTTGATAGAGCGCGAATTGCGGCGCGCGCATCGCAAAATCCGTCCGGATCATGTCTCCCTTGTTATTGCTACCTCCGGAACGGCGGCGGCGCTGGCCGAGGCCTGCCGTGCTGTGAAAAGCGCCAAAAGTACAACCACGCGCGGCACAAAGTCTGCTGCGACGCGTGCGGCGGCAATGGCCGGCCTTGCTGAAACGCGGCTGGTACGCAAGCTTGCTACGCGGCTGGCTAAGATGTCTTTGCCTGAGCGGGAAATCGTTCCAGGCATAGGTCCGCGGCGCGCGGAAATCATTGTAGCCGGCGCGGAAGTCTATGCAGAGCTCCTGGAGAGCTTCGGTTTACCCGGCTTTCGCTACTCGCCGCTGGGGCTGCGCGACGGAATCCTGGCGCAGATGCTGGCGGCGCAGGACGCGCGGGCTTTGGTGCATCGCGAGTTTGAACACGAGCGCTGGGAGAGTGTACTGGCCACGGCGCGGCGATACGGCGTGGACCTCAGGCAGGCCGATCCCGTGCGCGCTCATGCCGTACAACTCTTTCGCGAGCTCAAGCCGCTGCACGGCATGCCTCTGGAATATGAAACCTGGCTTGCTGCTGCGGCGATCTTGCGCGACACCGGAAAATTCATCAATCACCAGGGCCATCACCGGCACACGCAATACATCGTATCGAGCTCGGAGCTTTACGGCTACACGCGGCTGGAACGTACCGTGGTCTCGGCCATTGCACGTTATCTGGGTAAGAGCCGTCCGCAGCCCGGCGATCGCGCTCTTCGCAACATCCCCAGCGAAGAGCATAAGAATGTTCATTGCGCCGTGGTGCTCCTGCGGCTGGCCGAGGCGCTCAACCAGGACCGCGCATCCGACGTGCTGCGCGTCGCTGTGAAGATTTATCCCAAGCGTGTCTATCTCGAATTGCGCCCCGGACGCACCGGAGCGGAATTAGAGCTGTGGTCCCTGCGCAAAGAATCCGGTTACTTCCGCGAGGTTTTTGGACGGGAGCTTTTTGTCGCGCTGGCATAAATTGCGCGCACTGCCCGCGGATCGATGAGCCACTGCAGGCGCGGTGGATGCTTGTCAAGGTCGATACGCGCAATCGAACCCTTGCGCATGCGAATGCTGGCGCCTTCGCCATTGCCGGTAATCAACCGGCTGAGAAAATGAAATAGATTGGGATTATGCCCCACCATCAGGACTGCATCGCGAGTGGTATACATGGAAAGCAGCGACTGAAACTGTATGTAAGTGCCCCCAGGCGACAAAGCGTCGCAGATCTCAACCTTTCCGTCAAAGCCCAGTTCGGTGCCTACAAACTGCGCGGTTTGCTGCGCGCGCTTCAGCGGGCTTGAGACGATGGTATCGATAGGTGCTTTGAGGGCGACCAGGGCGCGGGCCATCAACATGCACTGCTCCTTGCCTTCCTTCACCAGTCCGCGTTTGGCGTCGAAAAGGGGATTGCCGCGGGCAATTCCGGCATCGGCATGGCGCATGAGATAGAGAATCATTGCGGTGGGTCGGGCAATACGATGGAAATGCCGTCAACTCAAACAAGATTGATTTTAACATGATTGTAACAATGAGTGCAGGCCCAGAACAGTTTCTTAGCCCTGTCGACTGCCACGCTTTAGTCCGAGATTACGCAGCCTGCGCCGCAGATAACTGCTATATCTGATGGAGGAACTCGTCGCGTAACATTGAGCTACTCCTCGCAGATCATCAGCGACTGATTCTCGATCACAGTTGCTGTGGGCAAAACACGCCGGCATTCGCTCTCTGACGGGAATTCGGCTAGCTCGAATTCATTGACTTTCTAATTTATTTGATGGCCGGATCGCTGTACATCACTGCGGTCCTGCATTTAAAGAGATCTGTCAGCCCGATTCTTGTAGAACCGGGCTGACTCGAGGCTTAGCTTTCAGTTCCAACTCAGACATCCGCCGCGGCACTTTGACTGAACGCCGCCAACCGAAAAGAGAGTTCCTCCGGCTTTGCCGGAGGATATTTACCCGGGTGCAGCAGAATAGCAATCCGAGGAAGCTTGCGAACAAAAGATTGAAGCTGCGGGAAAAGCGGCGCTTGGAGCTATCCGGATCTGGCTGCGCGTGTTCCCCGACTGCGGTTATATCATTCCATTGAGGATTTCGAAAGACGCGGAGTAAACCATGATAAAAGACCATATTTGCGAATCATTCGAACTGTATTCACACACCTCCATCTCTTGAAGCACGCTGAGTCTTTTACGTGTACGTGAACCCTCTCGAGTGAGAAGGAGGCTGCAATAAGAGTTGCTGCTTTGGTGTTCTTAGGATCGGGCTACTTTGACAAAGTCAATGTGATGACTATCACTAAGATGACCAATTTGCGTTACACCTTAGTGCCTGAGTTCAAAAGGCAAGATCGTAGTTAGAAATGGGTGAAGTGTTTCATTTGATCGATAGTCATGCAGGAAACCGCTGACTAAGTATGAGTAGGTTAATAAGTGCGGATGATAGGTGCTGGCAAGCGCTTCAAATCATCTGTGGCGGCTCCTGATTCAAGCATCTCCACCGCGGCAGCGCTTCTGTTTGCAGGACTCGGACCATTTGCGCCCGGCAATCTGATCGCGCCTAACCGCCGGGTTACGAAAAAGCACGCGCTCGCGGGTCGAGCGTGAAATCACATCGCCCAGGCCTAGTCTCCGTCGTCTTGTTGTTGCATCCTGAGTGTCTTGATGCCTGAACTTGTCGCTTGGGGCGCGCCACCTGCGTTTTCGCAATCATCCGGGCTCCGGATTCCTTGCGATTTCCGCTCGATGCGCGTGAGGTGAATGGAGTGTGAACTGTAGCGGAAATGTATACGATCGGTTTGGTGCTCTTCAGCAGTGGTTGGCTCGCGAATGCCTTTGCACTCGGAAACAGAACTGGTTTGCTGTTTGGAGCAGCGAAAGATGAAAGTCGGTGGTCTTGGGTGAGGCACAACCGCCTACGAGTATCATTAAACCTGTAGAGTGTCGCTTGTAGAGGTTCTTTAATCGGGCAGCGCAGAGCAAAGATAAGTGTTTAAGCAGCCGCCAGTGTGGACTGTAAGGGGAGATTCTATTGTCTCGAGATTCCGGTAGTTCTCCTCAGCTCAGTGAAAGAGGGATGCAAAGAAGCGCTCTAAGGTTTCCTTCCTGGATGTCGCTCTTGTCCTTGTTGGTTTGTATGCTGGCGACGGCGCTCGCGTTCGCTTATCTTGACGTGCCGATCGCTCGTCGAGTTAATGGCATTTTGGGAGCGGCCGAAGATCTGGCATCGGGATTGGGAAGTGCAGTTCTGCTCGGCGCCGAAGCGGCGATTGCGCTGGTCCTGGTTATCATTCGCATCACGCGCGGACATCTATCGCCTTTACGTGCGGCTACTGTGCTCGCCTGCCTTACCTCCATCTGCGCCTATGCAATCAACGACAGCACCCTGAAGTTTCTTTTCGGAGTGCCGAATCCGGGGGCGGTGTTGCAAGGCGCCCAGCACGCGTTCCATCTTCTGAACGGCACTTCCAGCAGCAGCTTTCCCTCGGGCCATATGGTTCTCGCCGGAGCTTTTGCCGGCGTTTTTATGCGACTCTATCGAAACAGCATCTTGCCGTTCTCTGCGCTGCTGCTCATTGCAGCAACGCTATTGATCCTAGGAGACTGGCATTTCCTAAGCGACGTTATCGCTGGAACATTTATTGGCGTCTCAGCCGGATTTTTGGCTGGCGAGGTCTGGGTCACCCACTCCAGATAGCGCACCCTACTTCTCGTCGTCCGTCACTTAGGCGCCTCCGCGAGGGAGGCGAATCTTGCTGCGTTCTCGCCAGGGCCGAGGCAAAAGGGAACTCACAAATCCAGGAAGGTCCGTGTCGATTGCCCTGAAGGTGAAATCTGCGGGCTTCCCGGCCTCTGGAGAACTCAAGCAGGAATCGACAACCTTGATCCGGGTATAATTTGCTTTCTTTCAATAGCTTAGAGGGTTTTTGGAGCTGGCGCCGCCATGAGTGGACGGGACTTAAGCCAGGCCGGCTCTGGTTTTACTTATCTTTAGCATTAACAACAGCAATATGCTTGTCCGATTCGCCGCACCAGTGCATGATGGTAGCTGACTTTAACTTCCCCGTCATGGAGGTTCCTGTGAAACGTTCTCTCACATTGCTGACAGCGTTCCTCGCCTTTACCAGCGTCACCGCTTTTGCGGCCAGCGCCACTTCCGAAGGCTGGATTTCGGACTCCATGTGCGGAGCCAAGCACATGGGCAGCGGCGCCGAGTGCGTGCGTTCCTGCATCAAGCACGGCATGAAACCCGTATTCGTCGACCCTTCGAAGCACGTCTGGGCGATCGATAATCCCGATGCTGTCAAGAGTTTCTACGGCGATCATGTCAAGATCAAGGCAACGAAAGACGTAGCTGCCGGCAGCGTTCACATCGATTCCATCTCGGAATTGAAGTAGAGCTTCGGGAGCCGCGCAACCGGATTCGCCACGCTGCGCCTTTTTCTGCTACTGTCTTTATCGATTGTCCTTCTCGCTGCGACCATCCGACGCGGCGAGAGAGGATGGTATGGACGGGATTCCTGAATATGGCGCGAGCAATCTGGAACGGTAAAGTCATCGCCGAGAGCGAGCGGACGGAAGAGGTTGAGGGAAACGTGTATTTCCCCGAATCCAGCCTCAAGCGGGAGTACTTTCGCCCCAGCACAACCACATCCACATGCCCGTGGAAAGGGCAGGCGCGCTACCTGACGGTGGTGATCGACGGGCAGGACAATCAGGATGCGGCCTGGTATTATCCCGATCCCAAACCCGCGGCCCGCAAGATCAAAGGCTATGTGGCCTTTTGGCGCGGTGTCGAAGTGGAAAAATAAACGTTGCCTCACTCTAAGGAACGACAGCGTCAGCGCCAAAGAATATTCATAGAGGCTCGGGCACCAGCCGAACGAGAACCAGCCCTAGATATTTGTTTCCCTGTCTTGCCCGATCGCTGCGTGGCCGCGTTCTTCTTTACAGCCGTTCTGGCATGCACAGCAGCGGGGTGTGGCTTGCAGCGGACGGCCTCTTCGCGCCCTGCCGCCCCTATGCTTACTCGGGACAACGGCCGTGCGGGCGGTACTTTGGGATGGACCTTTACCCAACTCTACTTCGGCCTGGGTCCCGCTGACTATCCCCAGGAGGGAATCAGCGAGGCTCGCTGGCGCCAATTCCTCGACACCGAGGTCACCCCGCGTTTCCCGGCGGGATTGAGCGTGATGGACATTTATGGGCAGTGGGAAGGCAAGCATGAGAAGTCCCCGGAGAGGCTGCGCTCAAAACTCCTCATCATCGACTACCCTGACACGCAGGAAAACAGAGTCAAAATCGACGAAATCCGCTCCGCATGGAAGCGGATGACGGGCGACCATTCGGTTCTCGAGGTCACCATTCCTGCCGACGTCTCCTTCTGACGCGCCTGTGAGTCGGGCGACGTATACTGGCCGCTGCAGCCGTTATCGCCATGCATCCGTCGCAACGATTGTGCACTCTTTCTTCGTGCTTCGCACCTGCGGCAGGGGGTCGGCATTGAGCGCAGATCCTCCTCCGCTGATCTTCGCTACTTTGCAACCAGCCGCTTCCGCGGGGGCAAGTCGCCGGGTGGGCGCGTTGTGGCGCCGCATCGTCGCGTTCCTAATCGATAGCATGATCGTCGGACTGATCGGCCTCGCGCTGGGGTATGTTTTTTTGATCTTCTTATGGGACTGGGGCCGGCGGGCCGGCTCATCGGGTTCCTCGTCGGGTTTCTCTATTTCGCCATTCCCGAGAGCTCGTTTGGCCATGGGCAATCCATCGGCAAACGGGTCCTAAAGCTCCAGGTGGTCGATGTAGACGGGAACCCGATTTCCATCGAGCGATCGGCCATCCGATACACAATCTTCGCAGCTCTCTGGCTTCTCATAGGCATGGCGCTGCCCGTCTCTCGGATGTTGTGGCCCGTCGTCTCGCCCTTCGGGCTGGCTGTCTTCGGGCTTGGCGCAGCGAGCGTCTATCTGATGGTCTTCAATCGAAACACGCGCCAGGGCATTCATGACCTGGCGGCGGGCTGCTATGTGGTGCAGGCGGGCAAGCATGGAATTGTAACTGCCCATGCGATCTGGAAACTGCACTGGGTGGTTGCCGGAGTAATTCTGGCTCTCGCAGCCGTAGTGGGCATCCTTGGGCAACGGCAGGCGCGGCGGCCACCGTTCGCCCAGTTGCGGGATGACAGCCGACAGGTTGCGGAGCTGCCCGGCGTCCAGTCTGCGAGCATCCGCCGAATCAGCACATACCGGAGCGGGGTCAAAGCCATAAGTCTCCTCGCCGAAGTCCGTTGCACCGTCTCCATCGCCGACGAGGAGGCCCTCGCCAACCAGGTCGCCGACAGCATCCTCACCACCGATCCAGCGATCCAGCAGTACGCAACCGTGCGTGTGATTCTGATTCGCGGGTTCGACATTGGCATCGCACATGACTGGTTTTCGCAAACCTACACAGACTCGCCTGCAGGCTGGAAGACGCAATTCTTCGCGGTCCCGCCTGAGTTCCCGGCGCACTGACAAAAAGGCGAGCCCGCCCGTGACGGGCCTATATACTGTTTACGCGCATGAATGAGAAGCTGCTGGCTTGGCTCGTCCAATTCATAACCCATGTAATTTCGGCCGGCGGCTATGCCGGAGTTGTCGCCCTGATGGGAATCGAGTCGGCATGCATTCCGTTGCCATCGGAAGTGATCATGCCGTTCGCCGGTTACGTCGTCTACCTGGGCCACATGGATCTTTTCTGGACGGCTACGGCCGGTGCCGTGGGCTGCAATCTAGGCTCGGCCGTTGCCTACTGGATCGGCGCCCGCGGCGGCCGTCCGCTGGTCGAGCGCTATGGCCGCTGGGTGCTGATGAGCCATGACGACCTCTTGCGCATGGCCTGGTACTTCTCCAAATACGGCTCCATCACCGTGCTGCTTGCGCGGCTGTTGCCTGTGGTCCGCACCTTCATCGCGTTTCCCGCGGGCATTGCAAAGATGAACCAGCTCCGCTTTCACATCTACACCTTTGTCGGTTCATGGCCCTGGTGTTTCGGCCTCGCCTATGTGGGCATGAAGCTGGGCGAAAAGTGGCATACAGATCCCCGCTTCGAGCAGGCATTCCACCGTTTTCATCTTGCTGTCGAGATCGCGCTGCTCGCGGCACTCGCATGGTTTGTCTGGTCGCACCTCAATCGCCGCAGCCGCGGTGAGCAGCTTGACGGCGCCTGAGTTGTGGCCGAGGCGAAAAGCCGTTTGCGGCGCGTAGTCTGTTTGTTTTGGGGAAAACACGTATGAACCGGTGCCAATCACCGGCAAATTGCAAAGGAAGGTTAACGAAAAGCTATGTCAAAGGAGCAGCAAAGCGGCCAAGCGGCCGCACAAAGTGTGGCGCCCGCCACGGGGAAACTGGGCGTAATGGTCGTCGGGCTCGGCGCCGTGGCCACCACCATGATCGCCGGCGTCGAGGCGGTTCGCCGCGGACTGGCCAAGCCCATTGGCTCGCTCACGCAGATGGGAACCATCCGGATTGGCAAGCGCACAGACAGCAATTCTCCGCTAATTAAAGATTTTGTTCCTCTGGCCAGACTGGATGACATCGTCTTTACCGGCTGGGACATTTTTGAAGACAATGTCTACGAGTCCGCAGCTCACGCCGCGGTGCTTAAGCCGGAAACCCTGCACAAGCTTAAGCCCTATCTTGAATCGATCAAGCCGCTGCCGGCGGTCTTCGATCAGCATTACGTCAAGCGCCTGCACGGCACACATGTGAAGAAGGGCAAGAACAAGCGCGACCTTGCCGAGCAGGTGCGCGCCGATATCCGCGCCTTCAGGAAGACCGTCGATCGCGTGGTGATGATCTGGGCCGGCTCCACGGAGATTTTTCTGGAGCCCTCTGCGGTTCATCAGAGCATCGAGGCTTTCGAGAAGGGCTTGGAATCGGACGACCCGGCAATTGCGCCTTCACAGATTTACGCCTATGCAGCGCTCACCGAGGGCGTGCCTTTCGCCAACGGTGCGCCCAACCTCACCGTCGACATTCCGGCCATGGTCGAGCTTTCCAAGCGCCACGCCGCGCCTGTTTGCGGAAAGGATTTCAAGACCGGGCAGACCTTTATGAAAACCGTGCTGGCGCCGGCCTTCAAGGCGCGCATGCTCGGCGTATCCGGTTGGTTCTCAACCAATATTCTGGGTAACCGCGACGGGGAAGTTCTGGACGAGCCCCAATCCTTTAAAACCAAGGAAGAGTCGAAGCTCGGGTCGCTTGAATACATCTTTCAGCCGGAACTCTATCCCGATCTTTATAACGATATTTACCATAAAATCCGCATCAATTATTACCCGCCGCGTGGTGATGAAAAGGAAGCCTGGGACAACATCGATATCTTCGGCTGGCTGGGATACCCGATGCAGCTCAAGGTCAATTTCCTTTGCCGCGATTCGATACTGGCAGCGCCTATCGCGCTCGACCTGGTCCTCTTCCTCGATCTGGCCAAACGCACCCCTGAACTCAAGTCGATCGGTATTCAGGAGTGGCTCAGCTTCTATCTGAAATCGCCGCAAACCGCCGCCGGGCTCTACCCTGAGCACGATCTGTTCATCCAGTCCATGAAACTCAAGAACACATTGCGACACATCATGGGCCAGGACCTCATCACGCATCTGGGCCTCGATTATTACGACTGAGACTTGTGTGCCGGGTTCGGATATTCCGGACCCGGGCATAGGTCACGCCTAAGCAATCGCAAAGCTATTGAAGACTCGGGCGCGCATGGAGGGTTTTCGTGGGCAGGCTAGGAAATTGGAGATTGCAAAATCTTTCAATCTTGACAAAATCAGCCAGCAGGTTAAGCTTGGCTAAGTCCAAGGTAGGAGCGGTTCAAGCAGCCAGTGATGCTGGGTAATAGGTGGAGGAAACGATGAATCAATTGATTGCGAACATTGTGGTGCTCAGGGTCCCGGAGGGCGGAGCGCCGATGCTCTATCTTCTCGCCGCCGCGGTGGCGTGCTTCGGAGCTCTGTACATCCGTTGGAGAAAGCAAAGTTGAACTGCGAAACCGCTCCTGCTTCGGTAGATTATCAAGCGATGTGACGGTGGGCGCGAAGCAAAGAAAGGGTAAGGTACACCACCTCCAGCTTCATCCACTGCAACTTGCAAGAGCCGTACGGAACAGCATGGCATTTTTGAATGGGCTGCAGCGAGTCCGGTGCTGGATTCAAGCCTTTTTTCTGCAACGGTGCGCCACTGCGGGCGATCTTCCATATGGTCCTTCTTGACCAAGCAACTATAGAACCACTGCGTGGAGGATGAAGGAGCAACGCTATAGGAGCGCTGCCCATTCCTTGCTATCCTTACCCCACATGGCACCGGCAGCGATTCAGACCTATAGCCTTACCCGGACATTCGGCGCGTTGACCGCCGTTGAAAACGTCACATTGACCGTTACTCAAGGGCAGTTCTTCGGGTTTCTAGGACCGAATGGGGCAGGGAAGTCAACCACCATCAAGATGCTCACCGGGCTGCTGGAGCCTACCGCTGGCAGCATCGAAATTCTCGGCCGGCCGTTCGGCGCCACCGCTCTCGAACTCAAGCGCCAGATCGGCGTGGTGCCCGAAGGGATGGCCTTGCTGGGCCGGCTCTCGGCGTCAGAATACTTGCACTTTGTCGGCCGCATGTATGGACTTGACCGCGCCACTACGGCGCAGCGCGCGGAAGAATTGCTCGATTTCATGCAGCTTGCCGACCAGGGGCGGAAGCTGGTGACCGACTTTTCTCACGGAATGCAGAAGAAGCTGGCGCTGGCGGCGGCTGTGATTCACGGACCCAAGGTGCTGTTTCTCGACGAACCTTTCGAGGGGGTGGATGCGATTGCCGCGGGAATGCTCAAGGCTATGCTCCAGGGCATGATCCAGCGCGGGGCCACGATCTTTCTTACCACGCATGTGCTGGAAATTGTGGAGCGCCTGTGCAGCCATGTCGCTATCATCCACAAGGGACAACTTGTGGCCAACGGCTCACTCGATGAGTTGCGTGCGGGTGTGGCTTCTTCACTGTCGGGGGCCGAAAGCGGGCAACGGCTCACACTCGAAGAGATATTCCTCTCCATCGTTGGCGCAGGCGGAGTTGAGCCGGGACCGGAGTTGTCATGGCTGGCATAGCCGCTGCAGAATCGGGGCAAACGGGTGAAGGCGCCGTCCGCGGCGCAACCGGGGGCATCTTCGCTCCCCTGGCTCGGGCGCAATATGCGGCGCTGGCGCTCATGCGCTGGCAGGCATTTCGCAACAGCTTGCACTCTACGCGCGGCGTCTTTGAAGCGGCGGCCAGTGGCGTCAACTATCTCGTTTACGGGATCATGGGCCTGGGAATTACCGTGGGCCTCGGAGCCGGAGCCTATTCCATGGTTTCAGGGGGCCGCTGGCAGCTTCTGCCCATACTGCTGTGGGCGGTGTTTCTGATCTGGCAAACCATGCCCCTGGTGATGGCCTCCTTTCAACAGCAGTTCGACCTTGCCGGCTTGCTGCGCTTTCCTTTGGGTTTTGCGCCGTTTTACCTTCTGCACCTGATTTTCGGAGTCGTCGATTCCACGACCTTGCTGGGCTGCCTCGGATGCTTCGGCATTTGGGCGGGTATAACGCTTGCTCTTCCTGGCCAGTGCCTTTGGGCCGCTGCGGTACTGCTGGTCTTTGGCCTTTTTAATCTGCTGCTCTCACGAGCCCTCTTTGCCTGGCTCGACCGCTGGCTGGCCAAACGGAAGACCCGGGAGATTGTGAGCATGCTCTTTCTCCTGTGCATGCTGGGATTGCAATTCCTCAATCCCGCCATACAAGGGCAGCGACATCGAGCGCACATCTTGCCTGTGACGGGCGCACAAGAAGGGCACGAACTGACCGTGCTTCAGAAGGCGCAGATCTGGCTGCCACCCGGGCTTTCGAAGTCGGCAATTGAATTCGGAGCGCACCATCGACCGGCAGAGTCTTTGAGCACAATGGGCCTGATGAGCTTATGGATCCTGGCTGCCGCCGCGGGTCTGGGCGTGCGGCTGCGTGCCCTTCACCGTGGCGAATTACTGAGCGATACACCCAAACCGAACGCGGCGGTTCGCGCCAAAGCGCCAAGCGCTGCCGGCGGCCTCGTGTCGTTTGGCGGGGCCGGTCCCATTGCGGCGATCATTCACAAAGATACGCTCACCGTGCTGCGTTCCCTTCCCATGCTCTACGCGCTCGGTGCGCCGCTGGTCATGGTTTTCATTCTCGCCAGTCTTATGGCCGGACGCCATCACCGTGCCGCGTTTCCCCTGGCGCTGCCGCTGTGTATCGCCTATGCGCTGCTGGGCTTTACGCAGCTCATCTACAACAATCTTGGGACGGAGGGCACTGGCATTCAACTGCTTCTCTATTCGCCTACACCGATGCGCACCGTTATGCTGGCTAAAAACATCTTCCATGGAGCGTTATTCTGCGTGGTGTCGGCCTTGGCCGGTTGCGTGGGTATTCTGCGGCTGGGACGGCCGGCTCCGGTTTGGCTTGTGATTACGGCTGCATGGTTGGTCTTCGCTCTACCCGCACACCTTACCGCAGGGAATCTGTTCTCCCTCATCATGCCCCATGCGACGAATCTGGGCCGCATCGGACGGCAGCGGGGGGCGCAGGGAAGCGCTCTTCTGGGAATGCTGGCTCAGGTCGGAATTCTCGGAGTGGGGGCGATGGTGGCAGGTATTTGTTCACTCTTTGGTAAGGCATGGTTGGCGGCTCCAATTCTTTTGGCGCTAACCATACCTGCGTGCTTTGTGTGGATGCGGGTGCTTGCCAACTCCGACTCTATCGCATTCCGCCGCAGGGACGACTTGATAAGCGCGATTGCCAAGGTGGATTGAGCGTTGCGACCCGGCGCCGCCTCACACGACCCCCACGGCTCCGGCTGGGAACGGTAGGACTTATCGCCGCGATGCGATGCTCCCGGGTTGAGCCCTCCCGCCAATCCAATGCCGCCTTTGCTGCGATCGCC
>JASHOY010000375.1 GCA_030038435.1 Acidobacteriaceae bacterium
ATCGCCGGCGCCCACATCGTCAGCGTCCCCGTCCACAATCAGGACCAGTTCCTGGCCGAACTCGAAGGCCTCATTCCGCGCATGACCCCGCGTCCCAAAGCGCTGATCGTCAACTTCCCCTCGAACCCCACCACCGAGTGTGTGGAGCTGCCCTTCCTCGCCCGTCTCGTCGAGCTGGCCCGCGAATACGGCTTCCATCTCATCCACGACCTCGCCTACGCCGATATCGCCTTCGACGGCTACAAGCCTCCCAGCGTCCTCCAGGTTCCCGGCGCGAAAGAAGTGGCCGTAGAATTCTTTACGCTGTCGAAGAGCTACAACATGCCCGGCTGGCGCGTCGGATTCATGGTCGGCAACCCGGTTCTGGTCTCCGCCCTCACCCGCCTCAAGAGCTACTTCGACTACGGCACCTTCACGCCCATCCAGGTGGCGTCTATCGCCGCGCTCGAAGGCCCGCAGCAGTGCGTCACTGAAATCTGCGACATTTACCGCAGCCGCCGCAACGTTCTTGTCGAAGGCCTCAACAAAGCCGGCTGGCAAGTCGCACTGCCCAAGGCCACCATGTTCGTCTGGGCCCGCATCCCCGAGCCTTACCGCAGCCTCGGCTCGCTCGAGTTCTCGAAGATGCTGCTGACAGACGCCAAAGTAGCCGTATCGCCAGGAATTGGTTTTGGCGACTACGGCGACAACCACGTCCGCTTCGCGCTGATTGAAAACGAAGAGCGTACCCGCCAGGCCCTGCGCGGGATAAAACAGATGCTCGCCAAAGGCTTGGTTCTCAGCCAGAGCTAGAGCATTTTCGATTTAAGCGTTAACACAACTCAGGTGCCCCACCCTTTCTGTGTCTCTTGTATAAAGGGTGGGAAAGCACCAACCCCCGCGTCGACAGTAAACAGCTCAACTGAAAACGCTGAAGCCCCGCTTCACCCACCATCTTGGCAAGGCCGGTTAGCGCTCCCTTGACGCGCGCCGCATCACCCGCCCGATCCTCCGGTCACAGTTGCCCGGCTGGCGCGGCCCACGGCCTGAAAGCGCCGTCCCTGGACACTTCGAAGCGCGACCTTCATCCCCGACTCTTGCCGCGGTCGCTGAATTTTACTCACCTCGCGTGACTGCTTTACAGTCGAGAGGAAGAAAGAATGCGTTCAATATTGAGAAAAACCAATGAGGCTGGCTTAACTTCATGTCGCGTATTGCAAAATGTCCATCGACTCAATTGAATTTGAAAGTGCTTCTCACAGTCCTCGCATTCATCACCATTCTGCCTGCTGGAAAAGCTCGAACGCAGAGATCGAAACTGGCTGCCACTCCGCCGATGGGCTGGAACACGTGGTATGCGTTCGGCTGCCACGTCACTGAAGCCGACGTGAAGAACGCCGTCGCTGCCATGGCTTCCAACGGCATGCAAGCCGCCGGATATGAGTACGTCAACCTCGATGATTGCTGGCAGGGACAGCGCGATTCGCAAGGTTACATTCATTCCAATGACCGCTTTCCTGACATGAAGGCCCTGGGAGACTACATACACAGTCACGGTTTCAAATTCGGCATCTACTCCTCGCCTGGACCGAAGACCTGCGGAGGCTTCCCGGGAAGTTATGGTTATGAAAAGCAGGACGCTGCGACTTATGCCAGTTGGGGAGTGGACTTTGTCAAATATGACTGGTGCAGTGCGCGGCTGGTCTATCAGCCGGACCAGATCGAGGCCGCCTATGCAAAGATGCACCAGGCCATCCTCGCCACCGGCCGCCCCATGATCTATAGCCTTTGCGAATATGGCATGAACGCACCCTGGATCTGGGGCCCGAAAATCGGCGCCAACCTTTGGCGAACCACAGATGATGTGAGTAACCGCATCGACTTTCAGGAATACGCGAGGATGATGTTCGTGGGTTTTGGTCAGCAGGGACTGCAGCGCTACGCCGGGCCGGGTCACTGGAACGATCCCGATTTCCTCCAGATCGGCAATCGCGGCCTTAACCTTGACGAAGACAAAACGCAGATGAGCTTGTGGTCGCTGCTGGCTGCGCCCTTGTTTTCAAGCACCGACGTTACCAGGCTGACCCCGGCTCAATTGGCTATTCTCACCAATCGCGAAGTAATCGCGGTCGATCAGGATCCAAAGGGAATTCAGGGACGAAGGATCAGCCAGAACGGCCCCGTAGAAGTGTGGGCCAAACCCCTCAGCCGCGGACGCATGGCGGTGGGCCTGATCAACGCAGGCGAATCGCCGTTTCCGGCTTCGGTCAATTTCCGAGAACTCGGCTACTCTCATCCCGTCCACGTGCGCGATCTGTGGGATGAGAAAGATTTGGGAGTTTTCAAAGACAGTTACTCTACTACTGTCCCCAAGCACGGCGTGGTGCTGATCGAAATGAGGTGACCGAAACCGGCCGCATCTCGGCGCGCGCCGACGTCTGTTACTCGTTCTCTTCACTGAATTGGGTGCTGAATTGGGTGCCCCAGCTCTCGCTTCTGAGACCTGGGATCAGGCGAAGGTAGCCGAGAAATCATTCCTCAGCGCGCCGCGCCGCATCACGGCTGCTTCTTTGTTCCAATCCTGAATTTCACCGCATCGGCCGCGCTCTTTGGCACATATACAGGACGATGCGCAATCCCACCCTTCGCCGGCGGCGGAGGAAGAGGCGCAGGCATGGCCGCGCCGTGCGGCACCTCAACCGGAATCACCACTCGGCTCAATGGGATATCCACGCGCACATCCGTCTGCAGCGGCTCGGCCAGCACTTTCGGCGCCGGATCCTTAAATCCCTTCGCCGCCACACTCAATGTTGCGCCGGTACCTTCCGGCAGCCCCGTCAGTTCGATCTTGTACGCGCCGTTATCGTCGGTAATGTCGTGAATCGCGCCGTTCGCGCCCGCGCTTCCCGTCAGGTCCACGGCCACCATCGCCTTGGCCACTGGCGCGTCGCCTGAATACACCATGCCCTCAAAGGTTGTCACCACCGGCGCCAAAGACGGAGGAGGCTCAGGTTTCGGCTGCTCGAAATACCACAACAGGTACCCGGAGATGACGGTTGCCGCAATTCCTCCCAGCCATCCCACAATCTTCGCAGAGCTGCGTTCCTTTCTCATCGCTCATTCCTTATTCCGAAGAGAAGATTATGCCGGACTATAGCACACTCTCAATTCATTCGCGCAGCCTTCCGGGCAACCTCGGCGAATCGTCTCTGCGGCCGTTCACGACGCTCTCACGCGGCGCTCCGCGATCCGGTATACAGAAAGACGACTCGCGCGCTAGTCTTTTGATCATGCGACGGATTCCATTTTTCCTGCTTTGCATCGCCATGATTCTTTCCCTGCGAAGCGCGGTGGCGCAGGCGCGGCTGCCAATTACTGAGAAGATCGAGTGGACCTGGAGTGACCGGCCCGCAGCGCCAGTCCCGGGGCTGCCGAATGTGCTGGTTGAAGGTGACTCGATTACGCGCGGGTACTATCCGGCGGTGGAGAAGGATCTGAGCGGCGTGGCGAACGTTTACCTGTTTGCCACGTCGGCATGCAGCGGCGATCCGCGCCTGCCGGGACAGTTGCGTGACTACTTCAGGATGATGGGGGTGAAATTCGCGGTGGT
This sequence comes from Acidobacteriaceae bacterium, assembly GCA_030038435.1. Lineage (GTDB taxonomy): Bacteria > Acidobacteriota > Terriglobia > Terriglobales > Acidobacteriaceae > Telmatobacter. The sequence goes on from JASHOY010000375.1 coordinate 3,590, forward strand.
GCATTTTAACAATGGAATGCACGGATGGGCGTACTCTGAGGCACAATATGCGGCGGGACTGCCCAAGATGATCACGGCGCTGAAGGCGGGCGCGCCGGGAGCGAAGCTGATCTGGGCGACGACCACCCCGCTGCAACATGGGGATGCCACTCCCGGCGGCCCAGGAACCGGCGTGGCCACCAATTCCAGAATTGACGCGAGGAATCGCTTGGCCACAGCGGTGATGCGCCGGGACGGGATTCCGACAGACGACCTGCATGCTTTGATGCTGAAACACCAGGACCTGCACAGCGGGGACGTGCATTACACCGAGGCGGGGTACGCGGTGGCCGGTGCACAGGCGTCGGCGATGATTCGTAAGGTGCTGCCAGCAAGCTTCTAATCTGAGACCGCAGAAAGGCCGTGGAAGTGGATCGGGCCTGGCGTGCAGACCGATCGCGGTCCTGACACTTGTTCGGACGCAACGGGCCGCGTCACGCCCGGCACGCTAAAGCCGCGATTCGAGAGACTGACCCCACACTTCGGCTTTCACTGGCATAGCCCTGGCTTGGGCTTCGCCTTTCCGCAAGATGACCGCAACTTCAATCTCATCCTGCGGTCGGGTTGCGGCAGCGCGGTCGTTGGCTTCAGTGGTCAACTTAGGGCCTGTTAACACTATTGGGGTGGATGGCGTTGCGAGTGTAAATTCGGCCAGACACCGGGGTCCCCGCGGACAGTTCTTTGTCCGTGGGGTGGAGTCGAGAGGACGGCCGAAGGCTGTGGCAGGCCCCACCGTCGAGGCCGGCAACGAAGTATGGCCGAATTTA
>JASHOY010000003.1 GCA_030038435.1 Acidobacteriaceae bacterium
TCAGCTTGCCCACCGACGCGGCGCGGTTCGAGATGGTTCCCAGGCTGCGCACTTCCCCATCCGCTTCGGCGATCGCAACGGCAATCGTCTCGGCGTGGACATCCAAACCCAAAAATCGTAACTTCTTCTGCATGGCCGGTTCCTCTCCGCTTGTGGCTCTGGACTGTGTTCCTTTTCGAGTCACAGCCTAACCCACGGCCAGCGCATTGGAACCGGTCACTCCATGATGACTAAGCAGCGCGCAGGCCAGCGACCCAAGCGCCCCGGCGGACGACACACTCCGCGTCAACGCAACAGAATCGAATCCTGCCATTGGGGCTTGTATGATCGGAATCTCGATCTTCAGCAGATCGAGCAAGCGTCGATCAGGCCAGTTCTGCATGTTGACATTTTCGCGCATTGCACCGAAAAACGGCTCGCCCCTCGTTGTGACCGCGGAGATCGTCGGCCCTTCCGATGACGTTCTCCTCCTCGGTTTTGCTCGGTCAATATTGCCAATTCAAGGATCGAGAAGGGAAAAGGAAGAGTAAGTAGGCTACCGTTGAAGGATCACGCTCCCATTAGGCCAAGACCGCACGACCGGAAAAGCGCCAACCGCCAAAGGCTCCCCATCTGTTTACAGGGAAGAGTCGGCGTTCACTCCCTCGAGACCGCCCAAATTCATCCTGAGGAGGTCACCGCCTCGACCAACCGGAGCACAGAGTATCGAGCTGCGTTCTTTGCTGGTGAGACTGAAATTCAGCTTGCTGAGAAGCATCGTCTGATACTGACGAATAGGCTAGGGACCCAGCTGATCGAGACGGCGATGGAAATACACGCTGAAATGTTCCACCCCGTACGCGAACTGCTAACCGCCGCAGTGAGGATTGACAATCCAAAAACCTCGTCCCGAGACCTACGCCCATTCCCGCCCATCGTCCTCAAGCTGCCGCGCCGGGATTCTTGTGCCATAGGGACTCATGGCTGCGAAGCTGCCGTTTGCTCTTTGGCTGACCGGCGCGATCACGCCGTAGACATTCGACGCCGGTGGAAACGGCGGGCCGCCAGGAACGTTTGGAGCGAGAGGCGGCTGGGGCGGCAACCCTCGTGCAGAAACATAAGGGTTCTGCGGCAGCATCTTCAGATCGTGGGGAGCAACGTAAGGGTTATTCGGCGGGAGCGCGCCACTCCTCGGCACCACACCCCTGACCCAGCCTTGCCCCTGCGCCGGGACGTGCGGCCTGGGACTGTTACTGGGCGCGTTAGCGTATAGCGTAGGTTGCGGCACCTGCTGTTGCACCACACCCCTGACCCAGCCTTGCCCCTGCGCCGGGACGTGCGGCCTGGGACTGTTGCCGGGCGCGTTAGCGTATAGCGCCGGTTGCGCCCCGTTCTGCTGCGCCACCACTTTGACCCGGCCCTGGTCCTGTACCGGCGCTTGCCAAACAACCTTTTCCCTGAATGCATTCGCGAGTAATTCCAGCGGTGCGGCTTTGGGGGCCATTGGGTTCTGCCGGTATCGCTCGGGAACATAGGCCCACGTGCCCTTGGTCTCCAGATAATACCGGGCGGGCACAGGTTGCGCCGGAGGAAATGGGTTCACGCTTGTTGGATCGGGGTCGTCGGGCTGCTGGTACAGAGGGTCGTTGAAATAGGTATAGGCTTTTAATGTCACAGTGTTAAGATCGATGCCTATGTGTTCCAGTGCTTCCAGCACATTCAGCACCTGTTCAGGATTGGGCCGGTAATGTCCGCTCTGCTGGTTGAGCGCCACGAGCCTGCCATTGCTCACCACCATCCCGCCGGCCCCTAATACAGGCCGGCCGCCAGCCAGACCGCTGTGGTGCATCGCTCCGTTTGGATGTATCTGCGTTTCATCGGAGCCCGCCTTGCAGGCATAAAATTCGTTACCTTCGAGCATTACAAAGATGCGCTCCTCCCACTTTGAGTCGTACACTTTCAGTTCGCCGCCCGGAGTCGCCTTGCGCCGGCAAATCAGCACCTCCTTGGTGGCATTGCCCGGCTGTCCTGGAGCCAGGAAGACGAGCATCTTCTTCACCTGTTCGTCCGTGGTAAGGTAACGGCTTTTGCAGTAGGGTGAGTCGACGCCGGGCACGGTGGCCAGAAAGGAGTAGAAAGAGGCCACAGCCGCCTGGCCCGACGACGCCATTTGCAGCTGCAGATTCTTCCATTTCGTCCGCAGCATCTCATATTGCAGGTTCTCGCGCACTAGGCCCACCCCCCAACGCCGGTGCTGAGGGTCCAGGATCTCGTGCCGATGCATGCTGTCGAGCGGTTTTGCCTCCCGCCCCGTTCGCGCCATCACCTGCCCCGACTGCACGTCGAGTTCGAGCCGCTTGCGGGTGTCAAGCGCCGACCCCAGCAGAAGGCATATGGCCACGTAGGTTCCGTCAACTTTGACAGCCCGTTGCTGAATGGGGCCGGCGATATTGATGATGGCATCCACAATCGCCACCCGTGCCGAAATGTCACTCTTGGCTCGCGAGTGGTAGTCGGTTACCAGGCGATCAAGAGAGCAGATCTCGCCGGTCTGTTCGGTGCCGGCGGCCCTTTTTATGTCGCCCCAGTGCTGCTGCTTCATCATGGCAATATCCTCCGTCGGGCTCAATCCTTTCCAGTTCGCCCCACTATATCTGTAAGCGACGATTGCTCCCCGCTTCCCTCGCCAAAAAATGGAAAAATGAGGTCCGGTCATTTCAATGGTTGGGTTGGGGCTGTACGCCCTGAATTCCCTCTCATAGTCTTTGGTCCCGAACTGGGGACGATAGCGCGGATCCGATTGCAATTCCAGAGTCACGAGCGTATCGACGAACATTAAGGCGAGTGCGCCTACGACTTCGTTAGAAAGCCTCCATCCAGCCGACCCCGGGCTTCTTAGTAGCAGCAGGAGTACTTACAGCGCCAAAGAGCAAGATGCCGCCGGTGGTAGCATCCTTCTCGATCACTACATGACTGTGCGAATGTTCGACTTTGCGTACAGAACGGCTAAAGCTTCACATCATCCTATCGTCGCATCCAGCGCAGCTTGCCAACCATGGCTGTGTTGACCGTGGAGACAAGCCCCGCAAGTCCGGAACTCGACGGTATTGTTATCGACGTAGCAAACAACGAACAAGGGTCCTACTTGCCGGCGATAGACTCGCAAATCGGGCGCGGAGCCGCCCATTCATTGACGCGCAGAGCCGCCAGTTCGATGACCGGGTGGCGTAGCGATCTTCAGTTTGGGTTCCGCTGCCGTACCGAACTACTTGAGGAACACTTTTGTGTTGAATGCATTTTTTGTCTTATGCTTCGTTTCGAATGTTTTGCCGCCAGCAGCGCGCGCTGAGCAAGTTCCTTGAAGGTCTCCTTCAGCTCCACTGGGCTATGGACTACGATCTGGTGTCCAGTACTCAACAGCATCGCCGCAAACATGTCCAGTCGATCCCGCCCGCAACGCAATCGCGTGCCGCCGTCCTGTTCCTCTGTGACAATTCTCCACGGAGCAAAGATCTGCTCGGCCTCTTCAACCGACATATCGATCCACACGTCGATCTGGTAGTTCGACTGGATGAACGGCATGCGCTCCTTGAGGTAACTGCGCGCATCAAAATCCTGGGGGCGGCGGAAGCTCGCTCTGCAAGTCTCGATCTCCGTCACTCGATCCAGGCGAAAGGTTCGCAGTGCGCGCCGCGACACGCAGTAGCCAACCAAGTACCAACGCCCATCGGTGTGGACCACCGCATAGGGTTCAATCTCCCGGCGTGATGCTGCACCGCTATGCGACTGATAGGCAAATCGAACCCTGTGACCGGTGCGAATGGCTGATGCAGCGCGGATCAGACAGTCTACCGACGTCGATACCACCCATGGGCCGGGCTCAATCGCCACCACATCCTCAACCGTCCTGACGCTCTCGCAAAGCGTGGCCGGCAGCACGCGTCCCAATTTGGCAAGCGCTCCTTCCGTGGCGGGCGCAAATGCCGACAAGCCAATCTGACGCAGAGCTCTTAGTCCGAGAGACAGGGCGAACGCTTCCTCATTCGTCAACAGAAGCGGCGGCAGCCGAAATCCGGGTCGCAAACGATACGCTCCGCCCACTCCTCGCGACGATTCAATGGGAATGCTCAGATCCTTAAGACGAACGATGTAGCGCTGCACGGTGCGCAGATCCACTTCGAGCCGATCCGCCAATTCCGCCCCGGTTACAAAATCGCGCGCCTGCAGAATCTCCAGTACCGTGAGAACGCGCATGATCGGGTCATACATACAAAATCCATTCTCTTTCAAATTTACGACACTATCTGTCGGGAATGCCTCGTACTCTCAAACTGTTCCCCAACGGGGCACAAGGAGGTTGTAGAGATGACGAGTGCAACGGCAGCAATCAATGTGCTTACGGCAGATGATCTGCTCAAGAACTGGCAAGGCCACAGAAGACTAACCCGCAAAACCATTGAGGCATTTCCTGAGGACAAGCTCTTTCAGTTTTCAGTGGGCGGCATGAGGCCCTTTTCGGAACTGACCTGGGAGTTTATACGCATGGCTGTGCCCATCGTGGAAGGCGTATCCACGGGAAAATGGGAGGAGTACAAAGGGTCGAAGCCCAGCAGCAAGAGCGAACTCCTTCGCCTCTGGGATGAGCAGACGGCAAGGCTGAATGAAGAGTTCCCCAGGATCCCGCCGCATCGGTTCAGTGAAGTAGATAAAGCGTTCGGCCAATGGGAGAATCCCGGGGTCGTAACCATTCAGTATGCCATCGACAACGAAATCCATCATCGCGGCCAGGGGTACGTTTATCTGCGCGCCCTCGGAATCGAGCCACCGCATTTCTGGGTGTCAGCGCCGGTTTAAAACGGAGCCATTTTGGCCGGGTTAGGCCGGAGCCAGGGAGAAGCCGAAGGTGGTGCAGGCAGACGGTGGCGCTGGCCGCGTGAGCGAGACAAGCGCAGTCATGGTTCGAGTTTTTTCCCTGCGCAACAT
>JASHOY010000376.1 GCA_030038435.1 Acidobacteriaceae bacterium
TCTGGCGATCACGCAGGACGGAAGAGCGGATCTCTCTGTCTCGGACGGCGACCGTGCCGAGACCCTGAAAACTGCGGACGTCACCTGGAATCTTTTTCCTACACTCGGCGTCCAGCCCGCCCTGGGACGCGGCTTCACCGCCGCGGACGACAGCCCCTCCTCCCCGGCTACCGTAGTCCTGAGCTGGAGTTTGTGGCAGCGCCGCTTCGCTGGCAACCCGGGCATGCTTAACCACACCATTTACCTCGACGCCAAACCTTACACCGTCATCGGCATCATGCCGGCGTGGTTCGCGTTCCCTCATCCCACCACTCAGCTCTGGATTCCGGTCTTCAATTACATGCCGGAAGCAATGATGGCGCGCCTTGATTTCCACATGTTTCGTGTCGTCGGCCGTCTCAAGGCAGGAGTACAGCCTGCACAGGCCATCGCCGATCTGAGCCTGATCTCCCGCCGGCTGCACAACGCAAATCCGGATGACCCGTTCATCAATGCCAGTGCTAACGGCCGTCCGCTGCTCGAGCACATGGTCGGCGACATTCGCCGGCCACTCTACGTCATGCTTGCCGCCACCATCTGCCTGCTGCTCATCGCCTGCCTTAACGTCGCCAATCTTCTCGTGGCCCGCGCCGCCGCGCGCCGCAAAGAACTCGCCATCCGCACCGCCATGGGCGGCGGCCGCATACGCCTGCTCCGCGAGCACCTGATGGAAAGCTTTCTCCTCTCGGCACTGGGCGGCGCGGCGGGCCTGGCTCTTGCCTATGGCGCCGTTGCCTGGCTGGTGCACATGCGCCGGGATATGGTGCGCGTTGACGCGATCCACATCGATGCGGCGGTCGCGGCATTCACTATCGGCGTGATTGTGCTCTGTGCGCTTTTCTCAGGACTCGTTTCCGCCTTCAATGCCAGCGGCGGACAAATCCTGGTTGCGCTGCATGAATCCTCGCGCGCAAACAGCGCGGGAACCGCGCGAACCCGCCTGCGCAAGAGCCTGCTTGTTGCCGAGGTCGGGCTTACCGTGGTGCTGCTGGTCGCGGCCAGCCTGCTGATCAAGAGCTACGCGCGCCTCCGCGCGACAGATCTCGGCTGCATCACCAAAAACGTTCTCACCATGCGCATCAATCTGCCCGGCGCGCGCTATAAAACCCCGGGCCCCATGCCGCCTGCATTTTTTCAGCGATTGCTGCAGCGCGTGCGCGCATTGCCTGGAGTTGAAGCTGCCGCTCTCGCGACCGCCGTTCCTGGAGAGGGATACCCGGGCGATTTTGCGTTCAATATTGCGGAGCATCCGCCGATGCCCCTCGGCAAGGGAACAACCGCCCTCAACTGCTCCGTCGATCCCGGCTACTTCGCGGCCCTGGGTATTCCCTTTTTGCGCGGACATACCTTCGACGACGGACAGACCTTCGATCATGTCGATGAAACCATCATCAGCCAATCCTTCGCCCAGAAGTACTTTCCCGGCGAAGATCCGATTGGCAAGCACCTGCGCGTTATGGGCGGGAAAAAGCTGTACGCCATCGTCGGTGTAGTCGGCGACATCCGCTTCTCCATTGGCGAACCACCACAGCCTATGCAGTACTACCCGCTCGCCGCGCCTGGCTTTGCGGGAGACCAGAATTACAGCACCCTTGTCATCCGCTCCAGCCGCAATGTCGAACAGCTGGCTCTCCCCGTGCAGCGCGTCCTCCAGAGCATGGACCGCGACGTGCCCGTCGCCGACGTGCTTACCATGAATCAGCTCATCGGCAAATCCACAATGGACCAGAGCTTCGACGCCACCCTCATCACCGCCTTCGCCGTGCTCTCCCTGCTGCTCGCCGCCGCCGGACTCTTCGGCGTTCTCTCCTACGTTGTTGCGCAGCGCGCGAGCGAAATCGGCATCCGCATCGCTCTGGGCGCCCGGCGCCAGCAGGTGTTGAGCCTCATGCTGGGGGACGGGATGCGGCCGGCGCTTGTGGGACTGGTATTCGGACTTGCGGCAAGCGCCGCGGCGACACGGCTCATTAAAGCGATGCTTTACGAAACTCAGCCGCTTGACCCGGTGGTATTTTCTGTGGTTGCCTTTGCATTGCTGGCTGTGGCGTCGCTGGCCTGCATGGTCCCCGCCTGGCGCGCCTCGCGGCTCGATCCCATGCAGGCGCTGCGAATCGAATAGGCGCAAAACTCATCTGCGCCCGCGCCGGTTTTTGGACGGTAGTTCCGGATGCCGGCCTACTGCGACACCGGTTCGACGGGACCCGTTTTTGGCGCTTTCAAGTGGCGAACATGGTCGACGGGCTGCGCGCCGGGCGCCAAAGGCTGCGAAGGAACCGCAGATCCCTTCTGGATGCGCAGATCGCCGTCGACTGCGCTCAGCACAATCTTCGGTCCGCCGGCGCCGATGGTGCCAGTCACCGTCTTGTTCTCATCACCGCTTATCGTCAGCGGAAAATCCGATTGGATGTCTCCGTTATGCGTGTGGCCATCCACTGTGCCCGCGGCGTTGGGAGGCAAGGTCAAGTCCACCCCGCCCTTGCCGTTGCTCGCTTCCACGCTGTAACTTCCGGCCGGCGCCAGGGAGATGTCGCCGGTGCTGTCCTGCACAAAAGTGTTGCCGTAAATCTGGCTCAGGTCCACGTCCTTGTCGTGCGTCACCACGTGTACTGCCCCTTTGACCTCCATGACGCGCAGATCGTCGTTATCGAGGGTAAGTTCGCCGGGCAGGCTCGCCAATTGCAGGTCAGTCACCGAGGTGTGGATGCTGACCGGCGCTGAAACATTGGTGATGTGCACTTCACCCAGGATTTCGCCCGTGGTGGTAATGCGCCCTTGAATGTCGCTGAAGGTCAGGTCATTGCAGTTGCCGTCTAAGGAAATGTCGCCCTGGACCTGGTGGGCGGAAAAATCATTCTTGCCGCCGGAGAAGTGCACATCGACTGCGCCGGTAATGGCGCTCAGCCGGGTATCGCCCCGAGGGGCGGTGACGCTGATGCCCGCACCCAAACCTGTGGCGCTTACATCGCCCTGACCGGCATTCACCGATATGTGCGCCCCTTTTGGTACCGTCACCGTGAGATTGAGCCGCCCGTTGTCGTCGCTCTGAGACTGGATGGAAACTGTGCTTCCGCTCACCTTCGAATGCGGCGCGACGGCTGCAAAAATCTTCCTGGCATCGGCGTCCGAATTAGCATAGGCGACTTCATGCGCTTCCACCTGCAGGTTGGGCCCGTCGCCGGCGGCGATGCTCACGTCCCCGTGAGGGTCGTCGATATTCACCATCGCGTTAGCGGGAACGGCTGTATTCAGAACCTGCTGATCAAAATCGTGTTCGGGCAGTCCCCAGTGGTTGAAGAAATCATTGTTGCCGAAATTCAATCGCATCCAGGTCCAGGTGCCGGTCGCGCCCGCTGCGCAAACGCCCACGATGGCCAGAAAGATCAGAATGCCCACAAATCCGCCGCCGCGCCGCACCGGCGTCTGCCGGCGGGAGTCGATAAACCACTCCGCAAGCATGGCCAGGCCCGCGACGATCAGCAACATTGGCCACCAGTGTCCGTACCAGCTCCAGAAGCTGAATCCTGAGATGTAGCCTAAGGCCAGCAGCAGTCCCACCGTTCCGATCGAGATGAGAATGACGGGGCCAACCAGCGACGGCACCCGCGGTCCGTAGACGCCGCGGTAGCTGTACTTCCATGCATGCCGCTGCGCACGCCACGCCTCCCGTTGTGCTCTCCACGCTGCCCGCTGCTGTTCGCGGTAGATGCGCCACTGCGTCTTGGGATCGTACGTCGGCCCGCCGGGCGGATTGGGAGGCATGCTGCTCATGACTGGCCTCCTCCCGGAAAGTCGTTGAAGTCGTGTACGGGTGCTTGGACAATCGAGGTGCTGCCCCCCGCCGGGGGATTCGACGGGGGCATGGAACCCGGCGGCTGCGGCGCGCCTGCGTAGGGCCCCCAGGCCTGCTGCGGAGGCGGAAATCCTTCGTACCCGGCCAGCGCCGCGCGCTCGGCCAGCTTGAGCACCCCAATCAGAATCAGCAGCAGCGGAAAAAACACGTAAAAGTGAATGACGTGCGCTTCCGATAACAGGGCTACCGCGCCCAGCAGCAGAAGAATGCACGGCCCCATCAGTCGCCGAATCAGGATGTAGCGGTTCATTTTGACCCTCCCTGTGTATCTCCCAGGCGGCGCACCATCAGCCACACGCCCAGCCCGATCAGCAGCAGCGGCCACATGTACTCAAAAACACGATCGGAGAAAACATTGAATTCAGCCAGCAAAAACAGCACCCCCAGCGCGATCAGAATCACCGCCCCCACCGGCTCCCTGCGCCGCCAATTGACAGGAGGCACGGGCGGCACAGGAGGAACCGGCGGCGCGGAGGCCTCGACGAATCCCGAGGCTGGCGGCGCATAACCGCCATAGTAAGACTGCTGATAAGGCGGTCCCTGCTGCCAGCCGGGTTGCACCGGCTGCTGCTGCGTCGGGCCGCCGGGGTTGTTTGGTACCGGTCCTGTCGCCGGCTGGCCGGGCGGGCGGATTCGTCCTCCCGTGGCGAACCAGTTGCCGGCTTCGTTCAACCCCAGCGGATCGGGTAATGGCTCGCCGTCGCGCCGTGCTTTAGCCGTGTGATAGGCATCGAAGACCTGGTAGAAAATCCAGCCCGCAATCAGGATCCCGAATAAACCCCAGACATGCGCGGCGCTCACCAGGGCCGCAAAAATCACTACGTGAAGCAGCCCCTTGATGAACTGCCCGTTGTACATTGCCCCCACCCCGGGGATAATCCCCAGCACCGCTGCTACAGCGGGGTTGGGAGTTCCCGGAGGCGCCGCGGCGAACGGTTGCTGATAGCTTTGCCACGCCGTCATGCAGGGCTCGCAGAACACCTGCCCTCCCGAGGCGGTGCGCACGCAGTTTGCGCACAGCGCCTTGCCACAGTTCTGGCAATACGCGCTGGCATTGACTCCTGAATGATTTACGCAGTCCATAACCTGCTCCTTTCCCTTGCCCTCGTCTTGGAGCCGGAGTCCCCAATAACTGCTTTCTGCCCTTGGGGCGTCAAACCGCCGGATTGCGTCTGCCAGGACCATGCCCGGCTTAAAACTGCAGGAGCAATAGTTCCGTCGTTCACCTTGAGGGAAGTATCTAAGTATCCGCCGGCTTCACCGCCTGCGGGTTGAATGGAATGTCCGCCGGACGGTGCCGGAGGCTCGACGCGCGACCCCCCGTTTTTCCCGCCCGTACTCCTCTTCGACTCGCCCGGACCAGCCGGTCGGGCCGGTGTGGGATTCTGTTCCTCGCTGGGGCCGGTATGCAGTTGCCGCATCGACGATTCCACTTCATATAGGAAACGGAGATGGTCGTAATAGCGAATCACAGGGATCGAAGCGGTAACAATCTGCCGGGTCACAAACGACCGCACCGCGCCCGGCCGCAAGTCGGAAAGCCGCACCTCACTGAACTTGAAGCCCACCAGATTCAGGGTCAGCGCAATTGAGAAGAAGGCCATCGCCGCCGTCATCAGAAGCCGCGGCTCCGCGTAACGGCGAATGCGCCCGGCAAACCCCGGCCGCTGCCACGGGTGCGACATCGCCGCCACCGCCGCGCCTTCTGCCACCAGCCCGTAACCCGCCACCTGTCCGGGACCCGTCTGCGCCAGAATCCGCTCCAGCAAACCCGCCGGAACCTCCGGCTCAGGCGAAAGAAATTCCAGCCACTCCCGCCCGCGCCGCGCCTCCTCAAACAGCGCCGCGCAACCGGGGCAAACTGCCATGTGGCTGGTGAACGCCGCCTCATCCTCCGGCCGGAGCCGTCCGTCCAGGGCATCCGCCAGCAGCGTTTCCCACCGTCCGCATTCGGGAGAGCTCGGAATGTATCCGCGATCCGCCATGGCTACATCACCTCCCGCTTATTACGTTCCAGCAGGCGCGCCAGTTCCGCGCGGCCCCTGCTGATGCGGGACTTGACCGTCCCCTCAGGAATGCCCAGCACCTGCGCGATCTCCTTGTAGTCCAGGTCCTGCAAATCGCGCAGAATCACCGCCTCGCGCAAGTCCACGCTCACCCGCGCCAGTGCCTGCTGCACCATTTTCGCCAGCTCTTTCTGGGCTGCAGCTTCGTGCGGAGAAGCGGCGACGGACACCAGCCTGTCAACGGGTTTCAGCTCGTCGGTCCCGTCCCACCCCTCGTCCAATGACGACGTGGCGCGCAGGTTGCGGCTGCGGCGGAAGTGGTCCACCAGGTGGTTCCGGGTCATGGTCGTAATCCAGACAATCAGGCTGCCGCGGGCGCCGTCGAAACTGGAAAGATTGGAATAAATCTTCAGAAAAACGTCCTGCGTCAGGTCTTCCGCGTCGGCGGCATTCCCGGTAAAGCGGTAGCAGAGGCTGTAAACTCGCCGATGGTGCGCGCGAACCATCTCCGCCCATGCGGCTGAGTCTCCGTCCATGCAGCGGCGTACGATTTGGGACCAGTCGATCTCCAGCGGACCCTCCACGCGCGCCGTTCGGGGCTCCGTCGCGCTGAACCCGCCTCCCCTGCTTACCGGCTGGAACCGGCTGCCGCCACGCTTTTCAGGCGTTTTGGCTTCTGGAGCATCATACCTCTGCCGAGCCGACCGCACTCCTGCGCCGGCTCCGAAAACGCTCCAGCTTAATGTGCCCGCGCATTGCATGCAGGCCTATACGGATGATTTTGGGAATTGGTTCCGTCACCAACATCCCTCCTGCATCGGCCGGGAATTTCCTTAGGGCCGGCCAACCGGCCGAAATCTCGAATTCACCACGATTCGCGTCCCCCATCGCGCTGTCATCCTGACCCTGAACGCTTTGAAGGGGAAGGATTCGCGCCTGCTTTTCGGGACTCCAAAGACAGGCAGACTTTCCATTTTGCCGACGAAACACCCGCACCGCCGATGATCTGAGCGTAACTTTATCTTTTCCAGGCATGTGCACGATCCTTTGGATACTCCGCTGACTAGGGCCTGTTAACACTATTGGGATGGCGGCGACGGGAGCCAGATTTGCCGAGTTCTAGAAGCAAGGAGCGTGCTGTGGTCAATCCCTGGAGCGACGAGCGACAACGAAATCGGGAAATCTGGCCCCGTCCCTTCGGGTTGCGGCGTAAATTCGGCCATACTTCGTTGCCGGCCTCGACGGTGGGGCCTGCCACAGCCTTCGGCCGTCCTCTCGTCTGGCCGAATTTACACTCGCAACGCCATCCACCCCAATAGTGTTAACAGGCCCTA
>JASHOY010000377.1 GCA_030038435.1 Acidobacteriaceae bacterium
CTTCTGCTTTGCGGTCAGTTGGGCGTATCCCGGAATCCACTTATCTATATTTCCCTCGACGCAGCGCTGGCATAGCTCCGAATGCAGCTTGGCGAGCCTGCGCGTTCGCTTCGGGTGACGGATGGCGTAGAGCTTGAACTCCAGCGCCAGCAGCATGCGGTCCCGGTCGGCGAGAACAGATCGGAGGTGCTTGGCCAGAACCTCAATCCGCTCTTGCTGCGAGCGGGCTACTCGAAGCTGCTCGCCCATTTGCTCCTTCTCGCGGCGGAGCTTGTCCTCGAAAAATGCGAAGAACACATCTTCCTTGTCGCGAAAGTTGGCGTAGAAAGCGCCGCGCGTCTTGCCGGCGGTGGCGGCGATGTCCTCCAGCCGGGCCATCTCGAAGCCGTCGCGGGCAAAGATACGACCCGCTGCGTCCATCAGATCGCGGCGTGTTGAAGCCGCTCTTTCCTGCTGTCTGCTCTCTGCGGCCTTCGAGCGGTCGCGCCGGCGCGTATCCCTTTTCGTGATCATTGCCAATTCAAATTCCTGCTCAGATTTTGCATCGCCAGGAGTCCCCCGCGAATCTGAAGCCAATATACATTCGTGTATGTTTTTTTACAACCCATTCAGGAGATTCCAATGACGGCGAAGCAGACCCCGGGATTGAGCCCGACGAATGAACGCCACTTGCGCGCCATCGCAGCCATCATCCTCTGCACCTTGTGCAGCGCAGTCTTCACCGGATGCCAAGTCGGCAGGGCATCCACCGCGCCACGGGCGATGGGCCCGATTCCTGTCTCTGTGGTTGCGGTTCGCCAGGCCGACGTGCCCCTCACCGGGACCTGGGTCGGTACGCTCGACGGTTTTGTCGACGCTCAGATTCAGCCCCAGGTGAGTGGCTACCTCATCCGCCAGAGCTACCGGGAGGGTTCTCCGGTGGCTAAGGATCAGGTCCTCTTTCAAATCGATCCGCGCCCCTTTCAAGCGGCAGTCGACCAGGCAGAAGCCGGGGTGATGCAAGCAAAGGGACAGCTCGCCCAGGCGGAGGCCCAGCAGGCCCTGGCGCGGATCAATCTGAAGCGCGATACACCCCTGGCCGCGGCACGGGCGGTTGCGCAAAGCCAGCTCGATAACGACACGCAGCAGGCCGCGCAGGCGGATGCGGCCGTGGCCACGGCTGAAGGCGCGATCAGCGCTGCACAAGCCGCACTGACCACGGCTAAGCTGAATCTTGGATTTACGCAGGTCCGGTCGCTGGTCGGCGGCGTAGCCGGTCAGGCAACGACGCAGGTGGGCAACCTGGTCACTCCCCAGTCGGTGCTCACGTCGGTTTCGCAACTGAACCCCATCAAGGTCTACTTTTCCATCAGCGACGCCCAATATCTTGCTCTTGTCGACACTTCGAAGCAGGCCGGCGGCGATCTGCTCAGCGGACATTCCGACCTTCCCCTGAACCTGACCCTCGCTGACGGCACAACCTGGCCTTATAAGGGACACATCGTGTGGGTCGATCGCGAGATGAATCAGCAAACCGGCGCCATTCGCATTGCGGCGTCGTTTCCGAATCCTGACTATGTGCTGCGGCCGGGTCAGTTTGGCCGGGTAAGCGCCGAAACGCAGATTCGCCAGAACGCGCTTCTTGTCCCGCAATTGTCGGTTCAGGAGCTGCAGGGCATTCAGCAGGTCGATATTGCCGGACCGGACCACTGCGTGCACGTGGTCAACGTGACGCTTGGTCCTCAGGTTGGCGACGACTGGATCGTAACCGCCGGCCTGAAACCTGGCCAGCTGGTCATCACCAGTAATCTGCAGAAGCTTCGCGAAGGCGCGCCGGTCCTTCCCCACGAAGTCTCCGAGCAGGCGGCCATTCAAACGTCCAGCCCTATGGGCGAGAGGTAACGATGTCGAAATTTTTCATTCGCCGGCCCATTGTAGCGATTGTCATCGCCATTCTCACCGTCATCATCGGAACCGTGTCGATGCTGACCTTACCCACCTCGCTCTATCCCGATATCGTGCCACCGGAAATCATGGTGCAGGCCACGTTTCCAGGCGCCGATGCAGAGACCCTGGCGCAGTCCGTGGCGACGCCGCTCGAAGAACAGATGAATGGTGTCGACCACATGATTTACATGAACTCGGTGAGCGCCAACAACGGGCAGGCGACGGTCTATGTAGACTTCGACGTCAAGACCAATCCCGATACCGATCAGGTGCTCTCGCAGCTTCGCGTCTCGCAGGCACAGCCGCAGTTGCCCGCGGAGGTGAATACCGCGGGGATCGTAGTGCAGAAGTCTCTGACCTCGCCGCTGATGCTGATCGGACTCTCGTCTCCAGGCGGAAGATATGACGCGCAGTTTCTAACCAATTATGCCATCATCCATCTCCAGGATGAGCTGACCCGCGTCTCCGGCGTGGCGCGAATTCAAGTTTTCGGTGGACAGTATGCGCTGCGTGTCTGGGTCAATCCGGAGAAACTGGCGCAACTCGGCGTCACCGCAACCGATGTTATCAATGCCATTGAGGTGCAGAACAACGTCAATCCCGCCGGCAAGATCGGCGGAGAGCCGGTTCCCAACGGCCAGCAGTTCACTTACACGGTGCGCACGCAGGGCCGCCTCGTTACACCCCAGCAATTCGGCAATATCGTCATTCGCGCCAACCCCGATGGTTCGGTCCTTCATCTCCGCGATGTCGCGCGCATCGAACTCGGCTCGCAGGTTTATGATCTGGCCGCCCGTTTCAACAATGCTCCCGCCGGCGTGATGGCGGTCTATCAGTTGCCGGGCTCCAACGCGGTGGAGACCGCCGCTGCCGTCACCCGGCGCATGCAGCAGCTTTCGGCGACCTTTCCGCCGGGCATGAGTTACGAAATTCCTCTGGACACCACCAAGGCGGTAACCGCGGGTATCCACGAAATCGTCTTCACGCTTGGCCTCGCGCTGCTGCTCGTCATTCTGGTGGTGTACCTGTTTCTCCAGGGCTGGCGAGCCACGCTGATCCCGCTGATGGCGGTTCCGGTTTCGCTGATTGGAACCTTCATCGTATTTCCTCTGCTGGGCTTCTCCATCAACACGCTGTCACTCTTCGGGCTGGTGCTGGCCATCGGGCTCGTAGTGGATGACGCCATCATCGTAGTGGAGGCCGTTGAGCACCACATCGATGAAGGGCTCACTCCTCGCGATGCGGCGTTCAAGGCCATGGAAGAGGTTGGCGGACCGGTGGTCGCCATCGCCCTGATTCTTGCCGCGGTCTTCATCCCCACCGCCGCTATTCCGGGAATCACGGGGCGGCTGTATCAGCAATTCGCTGTCACCATCGCTATTTCCGTATTGATTTCGGCATTCAATGCCTTGACGCTCAGCCCTGCGCTCGCGGCGCTTTTGCTGAAGCCGAAAAGCTTAGACTATCGCCGCAGTCCGCTGCGGAGATTCTTCGCGTGGTTTAATCGGCTATTTGGCCGTACTACCGATAAGTACGTTTCAACCTCCGGCGTTCTCATTCACAAGTCCGGATTTGCCATGGCCGGGCTTGTCGTGATTGCCGTGCTGGCATTTCTAGTCGGCGGACGCCTGCCGACCGGCTTCCTTCCGCAGGAAGACCAGGGCTATATGTTTGTCGCCCTGCAATTGCCGGATGCGGCCTCCCTGCAGCGCACCGACGCCGCCGCGCAACACGTCACCGATGCTTTGCTGCAAACTCCCGGCATCCAGAGCGTGATTGGCGTCGACGGCTTCAACCTGCTGAGTCAGACGCAAAGCACAAATACCGGCTTCTTCTTTGTCACGCTCAAGCCGTGGGCTGCGCGCCGGTCGCGCGCCGAACAGATTCAGGCCATTCAGGCGATCGTGCAAAGAAAACTCGCGGCAGTAAGTGAGGGCATAGCCTTCTCGTTCCCACCGCCCGCCATTCCCGGCATCGGGACCTCCGGCGGCGTCACCATGATCCTCGAGGACCGCTCGGGTAACGCGGATCCTGCCTTCCTCACCCGCAATGTTTACGCCTTCCTTGGCGCCATCGCCAGGCGCCACGAGGTCGCTGCGGCCATTCCTTCGTACCTGCCCGCCGTTCCGCAGCTTTATGCAGGCGTGGATCGAGACAAGGCGGCACAACAGCAGGTGGACCTTAGTTCGATCTACACCACCATGCAAACCTTCATGGGTGGCTACCTGGTGAATTACTTCAACCGCTTCGGCCGGCAATGGCAGACCTATGTGGAAGCGGAAGGAGATTCCCGCACCCATATTCAGGACATCAATCAGTTCTATGTCCGCAGCGCGAATGGCAGCCAGGTGCCGCTCGGATCGCTGGTGCATGTAAAGCAAGTCACCGGACCGGAATTCATCACGCACTTCGACGAATACCCCAGCGCGCAGATCAACATCGTTGGAACTCCCGGATACAGCTCCGGGCAGGTTCGCGCCGCCCTCGAAGAGGTCTTCCGTGAAACCATGCCGCCGGGAATGGGCTATGCGTACTCGGGCATGAGCTTTCAGGAACAGCAGGCAGCGGAAGGCGTCCCCGCCTGGATGGTATTCGGTCTTTCGCTGATCGTCGTCTTTCTGATTCTGGCTGCGCTCTACGAGAGCTGGACACTGCCTTTCAGCGTATTGCTCAGCACGCCGGTGGCGATTCTTGGCGCCTATCTCGCACTCACCATGCGTTCCTATGAGAACGACGTGTTTACCACAGTCGGCCTGATCATGCTCATCGGCCTCTCGGCAAAGAATGCAATCCTGATCGTTGAATTCGCCGTTTCGAACTACAAGCAGGGCATGAGCATCTCGGAATCGGCCCTGCGCGCGGCGCGCCTGCGCTTCCGCCCCATCATCATGACAGCGTTTGCGTTCATTTTCGGCTGCCTGCCGTTGTGGACGGCAAGCGGGGCCGGCGCGGCGTCGCGGCGTATTCTCGGCACGGTGGTGATCGGCGGAATGACCCTGGCTTCCGTGGCCGGAATCCTTATTGTGCCCGTTACATTTGCCGTGGTCGAATACCTGTCCCATCGCTTTCGTCATGGAGCCACAGACCTGACGATGGATTCGCCACACCCGCCGGAGGGACCGTCCCACGGCTCTCCCGCCGTCGCGCCGGAAAACGCGCAGGAGGTGCAGGCATGAATCACTCAACGTCTTTGCGGTTCCTACCAAGGGCTACCTTTGTTGGCTCCGGAATCCTGCTCCTCGAGTGCTTGCTTCTGCTCACCACGGGTTGCACCGTGGGGCCGAGGTGCGATCGCCCGCAGGTGCCGGCGCCCCCGGCTTTCCGCGGCGCCGACAATGCTGCCGTCTCCAGCCCCAACCAGGGTTCGCTCGGCGACGAGGGCTGGGCGAAGGTCTTTAACGAACCGGAACTGCAGAACCTGATTCGCACGGCTCTCGTCAACAATTACGACGTGCGGATTGCTGCCCAACACGTCATCGAGGCGCAGGCGCAGTTCAGAATCACGCGTGCGCAGGAGTTTCCCACACTGTCTGTCGGCGGCACCGGCATCGGAGCGGATCTGGGCAGTTCTGCGCTGGGTTCTGTAGGCAGTGGTTTCCCCAGCGGCGCCTTCGCTGCCGGAAGCTTCAATCTCTCGGCTGTCTGGAATCCCGACTTCTGGGGGCTTTACCGCCGCCAGACAGAGGCAGAGCGAGCCCAGTTGCTTTCCCAGGTGTGGGCACAGCGCGCCGTCCGCATGACTCTGGTCCAGCAGGTGGCCACCGGCTACTTTCAGTTGCGCGCCTATAAGGAACAACTGCAAATCGCCAGGGAGACGCTGAACGAGCGTGAGGAATCCGTGGCACTTACCCATAAGCTCGTGTACGGAGGCTCTAATCCTCTCTCCGATCTGCGTCAGGCTCAGGAAAATGAGTACACGGCGTCGGCACAGATTCCTCAGCTCCAGGAAGAGATTCAGCAGCAGGAAAACGCGCTGCGGCTTCTGCTCGGAGAGAATCCCGGTTCCGTCGCTGCCAACGACGCCAATGCGCTTGCTCCCGTTCCCCAAAACCTGCCGGTAGGCCTGCCTTCGCGCTTGCTGGAGCGGCGGCCCGACATTCTGGAAGCGGAAGCGCAACTGCGGGAAGCCAACGCCAACATCGGCGTGGCTCGCGCGCAGTTCTTCCCGCAGCTTTCCATCAGCGGATCGGGGGGCGTGGGCGGCAGCGACTTCTCGCAAATCTTCAACCCCGATAGTCAGCTCACTTACGGTATCGGCACGCTCACTCAGGCGATCTTCGAGGGCGGCAAGCTGCGCGGACAGCTTCGGCTGTCAAAGGCAACCGAAGAGGAGATGGTGTTGAACTATCGGAAGACGATCGTCACCGCATTTCAGCAGGTTTCGAATGCACTGATCGCCGTGAACAAGCAGCGGGCGGCACGGGAGCAGCAGCAAAAGCTCGTTGCCGCCGCAACAGACGCCGCTCGCCTTGCACGCATGAGATTCCGCGCTGGCGCAACCAGCTACCTGGAGGTGCTGACCACGGATTCGAATCTCTTCTCGGCACAGCTAAACCTGGTCGATGCGCGGGAAGAAGAGGCGCTTTCGCTGGTGCAGCTCTATCAGGCATTGGGTGGAGGATGGCAATAGATCGCCAGCCTCTCAAGGCATCAACACGAAGCATTTCGTACGCTCCAGTTGTGTTACCGGCAAACCGGAAATTTCGATTCCGGGGAACCCATACCCACGATTTCGGCGATTAGACATTGCACAAAAACGGCGCAAGGGCTGGCTGGCGCTTGCAGGCGCCCTCTGCACGCGTCCCGGGTCATAAGGAACCGATCGAGGCTGAAGTGCGTACTTTCGGGGAGTATGGCGCCGACCTATGATTGGCCGTGGGTGGGAACCCAGGTGTCCCGCATCTCTGAAGCCTGGCGGGAGTGCTCCGGCTTGCCGCTGCCTTGCGCGCCACAGATCAGCCTCCATGAACAGAGACGTCGCGAATCCATATACGATCGCGCGGTCCTCGCCGTGGAGAGGGAGACGACGAAAAAGCTCGGCGCCGTCGATCGTGCCGGCTTGCAAAACCGGCTCATCAAGGTCTTTGGCGAATTCGCCGCGACCGCCCTGGACTTGCCCGATGATGCCATCGAGCTGATCACCAGCGACTTTGTGGCCCTCGGCGCCGAGTTCGCCCGCCGGGCCCGCCGCTTCGACAGTCGCCTCAGCATGGAAGACATCTTTCAGGCCTGCCGCAATGCCTGGACCGCCGGCGGTCTGCAATCGCTGCTCGGCCGGCAGCCCGCCATCACGCCGTCCATCCTCGGTTACAGCCTCCTTTATCCCTATTCCGACAACTACCTCGACAGCAAAACCATCTCCGCCGACGAAAAAAACACCTTCAGTGCGCGCTTTCGCCGCCGCTTGCGCGGAGAAACGCTCGCCCCCCGGGACACCCGCGAGGCTGCCATTTGGGACTCCGTCGGGTTGATCGAGTCTCAATATCCCCGCGCCGGCTATCCCCAGGTCTACAACTGCCTCCTGGCCATCCACCGCGCCCAGGAGCAGAGCCTCAGCCAACTGCGGAAATCCAGCCGCGCCGTCGAGGAAGAACTGCTCGCAATCAGCTTCGCCAAAGGTGGCGCTTCGGTGCTGGCCGACGCCTGCCTGGTCACAGGCCGTCTGTGTGAATGCCATGCCGGACTCGCTTTTGACTGGGGCGCGGCCCTGCAGCTCGGCGACGACCTCCAGGACGTCCGGGAAGACCTGCGCCGCGGCGCACAAACGCTCTTTACCCGGGCCATTCACCGGCACCAGCCCCTCGATTGTCTTGCTGCGCGATTGCTGAATTTCAGCGAGCAGACTGCGACCAGGATGAACGGCTTTCCCCACGGCACGGCAACGCTCAAAGATTTGCTCAGAAAAAGCTGGCGCTCCATCATCCTGGCCGCCATCGCCAACGCCACTGAGTTCTTCTCCACGGCATTTCTCGAGGAGGTGGAATCCAGTTCGCCCTTCCGTTTTCAGTTTCTCCAGTCCCGCAACAAGAAGCTGGCGCGCCGCAACGGCGTCTATGCAAAGCTGCTCACCGCCATCTTCGAAGAACCGGAAGCAAGGTCAAACACCGGTCCGGTTCGCGCCTGCGCCCTCAATCCCTCAGTCCCCAGTCTCTGATCCCTGACCTTTGATCTTCGATCCCGGACCTCGTGACCATTGCGCGTCTTTGGTGCGCCCGCAAGACCGTAAACACGCACAAAACTCCTGATTGGGCGCCGAGGCCTCACTGCGACGGCCTCTCAGGGCCACTTCGCTGGCCAAGCGGAGAGGAGGGCCGATCGCGCGCCTATATTCCTTCGCCCATTGAGACAAACTGCCGCATCTGGTCCAGCTCCGCGCGGTAGGCGGTGCGCTCGGCTTCTTCTTCGGCGAAGGGAGCTACCCAGTGTTCATGCGCGCCCAGCCGCGCTTCCAGCTCATCGACGCGACCCGAAAGCGCAATCAGGGCGTCGGAAAGCGGGTCTTTGATTTCGTGGGGATCGGTGATCAGCACCCGCTGCCCGTTGCGATAGACAATGTGCGCGGGCACGCCCACCACGGTCGAGTTCGGGGGCACATCCGACAGTACCACCGACCCAGCGCCCACGCGCGAGTTTTCACCCACACATACATTGCCCAGCACGTTGGCATTGTTGCCGATGAACACGTTGTTGCAGATGGTCGGATGCCGCTTGCCGTGCTGCTTGCCCGTTCCCCCCAGCGTCACGCCCTGGTACATGGTCACGTCGTTGCCGACGATGGCCGTCTCACCGATGACCACCCCAGTAGCGTGATCGATAAACAGCCGCCGCCCCAACTTTGCTCCGGGATGAATATCCACCCCTGTCAGGAAGCGGCCCATCTGCGACAGCATGCGCGCCGGCAGCCGCAACCGCGCGCCCCACAGACCGTGGCTTATGCGGTGTATCCAAACGGCCCAAAGCCCCGGATAGCAGAGCAGGATCTCCAGCCATGAACGCGCCGCCGGATCACGCTCCTTCACCGAAGCGATGTCTTCCCGAATTCGAGCCAAGAGCGACATAAAAGAAAAAAGAATAGCGGGACAGGGAACAGGGCATAGGGAATCAAGAACAGGGGCCGGAGACCGATCACCCAGAAGTCTGAAAGCACTGTTCCGCTTGCCCCTGACCCCTGATCTCGGACCCCTGATCCCTGATCCCTGATCCCCGACCTCTGTCTTTACGCCGTCACCGCGATCGGTTCCGGCTGCAAGGCCAGCGCCTGTTGCCGCAACGATTCGAACAGCACGCTCGACAGGTAGCGCTCGCCGAAGTCAGGAAGCACGGCCACGATCAGCTTGCCGGCATTCTCAGCCCGCGCCGCCACTTTGAGCGCCGCCGCCGCCGCCGCACCCGAGCTTATGCCCACAAACAGCCCCTCTTCTCGCGCCAGCCGCCGCGCCATTTCAATCGATTCGTCGTTGGTCACCTGCACCACTTCGTCCACGATCTTGGTGTCGAGCACACTGGGGATAAATCCCGCACCGATGCCCTGGATCTTATGCGGTCCCGGCTTGCCGCCGGAAAGCACCGCGCTGTCCGTCGGCTCAACCGCAATCGCTTTGAACTCCGCCTTCTTTGGCTTGATGTATCGGGACACGCCGGTGATGGTGCCGCCCGTCCCCACGCCGGAAATAAGAATGTCCACCTTGCCGTCGGTGTCCTCCCAGATTTCGGGCCCCGTGGTCTTGAAGTGGATCTCCGGATTCGCCGGGTTATCGAACTGCTGCAGGATGTGGCCGTTCGGCGTCTTCGACCGAATCTCTTCCGCCTTGGCGATGGCGCCCTTCATGCCATTCGCTCCCGGCGTGAGCACGATCTCCGCGCCGAACGCCAGCAGATTCACCCGCCGCTCCGTGCTCATGGTTTCGGGCATGGTGAGTATGATCCGGTAACCTTTCACCGCGGCTACGAAAGCCAGCCCGATGCCGGTGTTGCCGCTGGTGGGCTCGATGAGGACGGTTTTGCCCGGCGTGATCTTGCCAGCCTTTTCAGCCGCATCGATCATGGCGAAGCCGATGCGATCTTTCACGCTGGAGGCCGGGTTCTGCCCCTCCAGCTTGACGACGACGGTGGCGGGCAGGCCGGCCGCCAGGCGGTTCAGCCGCACCAGCGGGGTCCGTCCAATGATCTCTGTCACGTTCGCGGCAATGCGCGCCATATTGATCTCCTTTTTTGGGGGTGGTCAGCCCCGCTCTCGGTTTTGGGGGGAAATTTGCGGTGCCAAGCGGAAAATCCCGTGCGGCAAAACAAGCGCACGTCAGCGTCGGAGCCTGCACCGCGACGGCACTAGCGACATCGACGCATGACAACAGCCTAGACCCATGCCGCCGCAACTGGCAAGCGCAAGCCAAAGAAAATTCACTGCGGCGAGCACAATAAAAGCTGGATGTATCGGCCGCGACCGCGCCTCAAACCAGCGCCCAACCCGCCTCAAACACGGGCAGGCGCCCCGCATCTCGCGATGCAGAGTCTGCGAAAGAATATGGGTGCCCCGTGTCTCGCTTTTGAGGCCCGGGATGCCTCAGAATAAATCGCAACTGCCGGATGGCCCCGGTCTCTCGCAGTCGCAGAGCGGGTCTCTAATAGCGAAGTACACAGCCGGGGCGCCGCCGGCTCCGCTTCTGGGACCTGGGATAATCCCACCCCCGAGCCCTGTCGTCTTTCGCGGAGCGAAAGATCTGCGCTGGCCCATCCTCTCCAAATCAATCGATTGCGTGCTCCATCCTTCCGGGGTCTCATCGCAGGAGGGTGGGAGAGCACATCGCCAGCATCCGCAATCCGTCCTCGCAAACGCGCGTCAAGCCAGAATTGGTTCTGGCTCGAAGCGTCATCGCCAGGCACCCACCGGGACCAGTTTCCCCGCTGAAGCCGGCCGTGCTTCAGTTTTCCGGCTCGGGAGGGCCTCCGTTTGTCGTGATCATGTCCCGCTTTTGCCGAAGAAACAGTTCCGGATTTACATGTGTTGACAATTCAAACCCCGCAAAATCTCCGGTCTCCAACCAACTCACCAGAACTCTTTAGTCTTCGATCCGTCTCCTTCCCTTCGGCAGCGCCGTCATGTGCCGGTGAGGAGGATGGGGCTGAAGATCAGCTCTCGCTGGTTCAGTTGTCTAACTTTGCCCTCCTTTTTCGTATTAAGTGATAGTGGGCACTTCGCGCGGATTTCGCCGATTCACAAAGAGGCGAAGGTAGCTATCCGCTTCGCTCACCAGGAACTACGAATCAGGGCTATCCCGTCGGCCGACAACAACCAAAGATGCTGCGGTGAGTCATGCGCATAGTCATACGGAGGAATTGTTCGCCTGTGCCTCATCTTTTGCCTGTGCTCACCCATTCAGCATGCGGAGGTTCCAACGTTTTTCTTCACAAAGCATCCTTCGTTCTTGCCCAAGCTGTACTTTATGTCGATGTATAATTCCCGCCATTGCCCCGGAGGTTAGGAAATGTTCAGAAGTCGTGTCCTACTCTTGATCGTCATCGCCTGGTCTGCCTTGGCGATCGCGCAACAGCCAGCCGACCAGGACTGGAGCGCACCGTATGAGGCTGCGCTCAAGTCGGAGTTCACGTTGACACAACTGACCCCCGATGGTCTCTCAGTTGCCACCCCTGGTACGTCGGTCATCCTGGAACAGGACGGTTTTGTGCTTTGGGCGCAAGTCCGAAAGCGCTGGTTTATTCAAACCAACACATACTCCCGCGGCGCCATTAATCCGGGACAGTCTCCGGAAGTGCTGACCCGCTGGGAGCAAATGGGACAGGCGCGAAGTTTCAGGGCGGGGGAAACGCTTTGGCTGACCGACATCACCTTCGACCGTAACGGCAAAGGGGTGACGCTTCAATTCCTCAGCGAGCCGTACCACGGCGTACGCTATGTTGGAAAGCTTAAGTTCCCATTTGCGAAAGAGAGCAAACCTACTCCCAGCCAACTCTTGTCCACGATAGTTGAGGTCCTTCAACCCCGCGAGACGCCAGTCAAAGCAGAGGGCTCAGCATCCGTTGCAAACAATGGCGGGGATGCGCCGCAAGGCGAATTCAGGTTGCTTGATCGCCCCGCCATGGATCTGCTCGAGAGCAGTAGTGTCGGGGCCCATCTCGAACTCCTGTGGATGCGTCAGGATCCCTCTCTCTTCGAGAAAGATAAGACGGCTTTGCAAAAATTCATTGAAATCAATAACTGCGGGTATGCGCCTAACGAGCCAGACCTGAGAACAGCTGTGCGGCGGGCGCTAAGTGACGAGTTTCAATCCGCTTCAATCCTCGATCTCTACAAATCGAAGGCGCCGGTGGTTCTTAATCTTGTTTCTGACAAGCTTATTGTCAGGATGAGAGGGTACCCCACGGGAGGTGGAAGAGGAAACAACTTCCTCCTGGGGCGGTACGATATGACGGCAAAGGCCTTTCCCTTCGTGGACGGTAACGGCACGACGGTACCGTCTGTCAGCCTATCCTATGCGTTCCTCAATCCGTTCGGAAACTGCGGAAATCTGTTCAACGTTCATTATAAAATCGTGTTTCCTCCGGTCGTCTTTAACCAGCTCCGCATGGATGAGGATGCCGCCAGGGCGTATGTTGAGGGCCTGGCAGGAGGTGCGCAACGTGATGTGATCGTGACTCTGGAAGTCCAAATCCTCCCGGGGGCTCCGAAGGTGGAGACACCGCTCCGCCCACAGGAATCCATCGAGCAAATGGGCATGAGCGAGGGAACCCCAACGTTCGATCCGCGTCCAACAGTAACTTTCTCTGCAAAAGTAACCAAAGCAACGGCCACCTCAGCGCCGACTCCTCCCTATGAGACACAGGGGCGGTTTCTTAGCGTTCTTTATCCCTGAAGTCATACATTTCCGTCAATTAGCTGGACGGGTGGCCCACCCTTTCCAAAGCAATCGACTGGTTGCACCATCCTTCCGCAGTCGCATCGCGGAAGGGTGGGAGAACACATCGCTGCAATCGGGATCCGTCCTTCCCAACGCAAATCGATCCAGAAATGATTCTCGCTTGATGCCTGATCGCCGGGTGGCCCACCCTTGAATTATGCCTGTCTCGGTTACTTCTGACTGGCGCCGGCAAACGCGCTGTCAACCCCTTCCGGGCCAAAAAATTTGTAAGCGCCTGAAAACAAGACCAAAATCCCATCGGCACTTTTGCCGATTCATTCGTGGGTTTCACTATCCTTAAACCGTGCTCCTCGAAACGCCTCCCACGGTATCTTCCAAGTCCCGAAGTGCGGAGTATAAATATCATGTTTTCAAACACTTGTAGAACTATGCGCTATAAGGCACTTAGTTTCATGCACTTGCAAAATGACGTCTTTGCAAGTTGCCTTTTTTCATACACTTGTGATTTTCCCTGGAGGAGGGGGCATGTCACTCGCGCCTTCAATGTTCGCGCAAATTTGTCGCCTGAATGCTGCAGCGCAGCAAAGACTCGGCCGGCGTTTACCCCGTGTTCCTCAACCCCGCCGCAATGCCGCTGATCGTGGCCGCAATTGCCCGGTTCACTTCGGGCGTGTTCTCGCCCGCGCGCTTGCGCCGCAGCATATCCACCTGGATCAAATGCATCGGGTCCACATACGGATTCCTGAGCCGGATCGAGTGCGCCAGCACCTGGTTGTTCTCCAGCAGCTCCTTTTGCCGCGTAATCTCCAGCACCGCCCTCACGCTGCGGTGAAATTCCCCTTCAAACATGTCGTAAACCCGTTCACGCAGCTTCTCGTCTTCCACCAGTGTCGAGTAGAGGCGCGCCGTGGCCAGGTCCGCCTTGCCCAGCGCCATCTCCACGTTGCGCAGCAAATCGATGAACAGCGGAAACTCCTGGGCCATGGACTGCAGCAATTCCAACGCGTGCGGTTTGGACAAAAATTGGTCGATGGCGTAGCCCACGCCAAACCACGCCGGCACCAGCAGCCGCGACTGCGTCCAGCCGAAGACCCATGGAATCGCCCGCAGATCGCTCAGCTTCGGAGATGCATTTCGCCGCGCCGGCCGCGAACCAATCTTGGCGTTCTCCAGTTCGCCCACCGGCGTGGATTGTTCGAAATACGTCACTACGCCGGGGTCGTCGAGAATATGCTTGCGGTAATAGCCGAACGCGATTTGGGAAAGCTCATCGAGCGCCGTTTCCCACTTCGGCTTCAGCACGCCGGTAAAATGGCCCTCCGGATCGCGCGCATTGGGCCGCGCCAGCGCGTCGAGCGAGGCCGCTATCATCAACTCCAGGTTGCGCTCCGCCAGCACTTCGTCGGCATATTTGAAATTCAGCACCTCACCCTGCTCGGTGATGCGCAAATGGCCCTCGAAGGAGTCCACCGGCTGTGCGTATATGGCGCGATGCGTGGGGCCTCCGCCGCGGCCGACCGTGCCGCCGCGCCCGTGGAACAGCCTCAGCTTCACTCCCATTTCGCGCGCCACCTCGTGCAGCGCCCGATGGGCGCGGAAGATCTCCCACGTCGAGGTCAACATGCCGCCGTCTTTATTGGAATCGGAATAACCGAGCATGACTTCCTGCCAGTTATCCCAGCTTGCCAGCAGTTTGCGATAATCGGCGCGGCCCCATAGTTCACGGCAAACTCCGGGCGCGTTGCGCAAATCCTCGATCAACTCGAAGAGTGGCACCGGCATTAGTCCCGGATCACGATGTTGACCACCGGCCCGTCCTCCCGCTGCCGCTCGCGACCCCTCCACGCGCACACCGCTCAGGCGGGCCAGGCGTACGACGGATAGCACGTCGTCTATCGAAGACGCCCCGCTGATTACGTACTGACGAATCGCCTCAGGCGAGCAGCCGCCCTTCACTTCCGCCACCACCCGGAGCGTTTCCAGCACGGACGCGGTCTGTGCCGACAATTCCCGCGGCAGCTCCGGCGCAATGGTGTCGCTGATCGCTTCCTTCAGTGCGCTGGCCAACACCCGCCCGTGTTGTCTTATGTCCAGCGTATGCAGATTCAGCCGGAAAGTTCGCACCTGCAGAATCAGCGGATCCACCAGCGTTCGGGCAATGCGCAGACCGCGGTTGCAGGCAAGCGACGTCCGCAGCGTTTCCAGGTCATCGAGAAACTCATCCGCCGAGCAGTAAGCGGGCAGGACCTGCGCCAGCTCCTCCTGCCCCTGCGCCAGCGTATAGGGCATCACGGGCAGCTCGGATCCGTGGCGTCCCGGGTGGCGCATGGTCCGCTGGATACGCGCCTTCAAACAGATCACGAACCGCCGGTAATACTCGAACTCATATTGCTCGCCGAAAACCTGCGCTTCCGGAGTGTGCACCTGGGCCACATATGCCTTCAGTCGTTTCAGCAACTCCTCGCTGACCGGCCGCTGTTGCGCGCTCGTAGTCAGCAGATCGATGACTTCCTGAAGTCGCCCGAGGTAGTAGATCAGCAGATGGCCGCGCGCCAATTCGATTGCGTCGTGGGTCACCTGCGGGGTTACGAAGGGATTGCCGTCGCGATCGCCGCCGATCCACGAGCCGAAGCGCAGCACCAGCGGCAACTCGTGGGGCTCGATTTCCAGGCCGTAGGTGGCACCAAGCGCCTGGGAGATTTCGCGGTAAAGAACCGGCAGCGTCTCGAAAATCGAAACGTCATAGTAGTCGAGCCCCATCTTGATTTCGTCATAGACCGTGGGCCGGCGCGAACGCACCTCGTCGGTCTGCCACAGGCTGGTGATCTCGGCGAGCACCAGTTCTTCGAGCCGCGCAATCTCCTGCTCCGGAACCGGAATCAGGTCCAGCATGGCCAGGAACTCGCCGATGCGCCGCCGCTTGAACATCACGCTGCGCCGCGCGGCTTCTGTCGGATGCGCGGTAAACACGGGCACAATGAGCACCCGGCGCAGATAATCGAGCGCCTCTTCCGCAGCGATGCCCACCCGGCGCATCTCGGCCAGGGTGCCTTGAAGCGAGCCGCGCTGACGGCCCGCGCCACCGCTCAAGCGCAACGCCATGCGCCGCCGCTTGCGGTGATTGGTTTCCGCCAGATTGATCAGTTCAAAATAGAACGCAAAGGCTCGCGTCAGCAGCGTAGCGCGGTCGGGAGCGAGCCCCCGCACCAGTTCCAAGGCTACCTCGCCAAAACCGGCAGCCACCTCGTCTTTTCCGCGCGCTTCTGCATCACGCCGCCGGATCGTGCCCTGGCGCAGGGCCTCCACCTGCTCGAAGAGTTCCTCGCCCGCCTGCTCGCGCAGCACTTCGCCCAGCAGCATGCCCAGGGAGCGCACATCGCGCCGCAGCGGCGCTTCCTTCAACTCGCCGGATTGCGCCTCGAGTTCTGCCAGCCGTTGCGTCCAGGTTTCAGGATTCCAAAGGGGAGCCATCCTGTCTTGATTATGCACGACAGATCTCCCGTCGCCGCCTGGGGAAGCGGAAGACACGAATGTGGATCACGGCGCGCATTGCCGCTTCCATAGCCGCGCGGCTGGTTTCAGCCCAAAGACACAGGCCGATTTGCATCGCGGCACGCCCGTCGCGACGGCGGGTAGTGCAATAAGTTTGGCGGACGCGTTGCTTTTGGCTTCGAGCCTCTGCGGCGAGCTAAGAACCCGCCGCTGAGCAATGCAGCGAAGGGGCTGCGGTCGCTTTGGTTACAGGCGCGGTCTTACGGCAAAACGAGTCAATGTATCCCGCAGTCACTACCCTCACGTCGACGCGACCGTCAGCAAGCGGCGACTTGGCCGGCTCTAGACAGGACGGAGTAACTCCGGTTCTGCTCCTGCTGCGGCCAAAGCCAGCGACCGGGCTGCCTGACGGCCCAGGCGGATACAGTCAGGAATGCCGATTCCGTCGTAGGCATTGCCCACAAGGTGCAGGCCGGGCAAGGTCGAAACCCGCGCTGCGATATGTTCCATGCGCCGCTTATGGCCAACCGAGTATTGCGCCATAGCGCGGGGCCATCGCGAGACCTGGGTGCAATCCGGCTCGCCCGCCTGGCCAAAGATTCTGTCGCCGAGAATTTCCCGTAACTCACGCCGAACTATGGCAATGAGCGCTGAATCAGGTTCTCCTAACAAGGCTTCATTCTTCATGCCGCCCAGGAAAGCGCGAAAGACGGCCTTACCGGGTGGAGTACGGCCCAGAAACTTACGATGAACGAATGTGCAGGCCAGCATACTGCGGCCTTCGCTGGGGGGAACGAGGAATCCAAAGCCGTCAGGCAGCGGGCCTAAACGGGCCTCGTCGTAGATAAGATTTACCGTGATGGATGAGGAATAGGGAATGGCAGCCAGTTCGGCGCCGAGTTCCGAGTCGACCGAATTCAGCAGCGCCGCGGCGACCCAGGCCGGCGAAGCTACTACCAGCGCATCGTAAATGCGGACGAAGCCGCCAGCATCCACGCGCCAGCCGCCGGGGTCCTTTTCGATGGCGGTGACGGGCGCCGAGAGATGGATGGAGCCGGCGTCGAGGCGCGCGCTGAGAGCGTCGACCAATTGCTGCATGCCTCCGCGGAGCGCCGTAAACAGCGCCCGCGGCGCTTGTGTCGCATCGCGGCGCGAGCGGTCGGCGGGGCCCGTCGACTCAGGCGACCGTGCACGCATCTGCCGGTGCGCTGCCAGCATGCCGCGGGTCAGTGATCCATAACGGCTTTCCATCTCCACAAGACGCGGAAGCACGCTGCGGGCGCTCAGTTGTGAGGCATCGCCGCCATAAATGCCGGACAGCAGGGGATCGGCGAGGTGATCGACCGCTTCGGCGCCGTAATGTCGCTCGACCAGCGCAGCCACCGACTCATCTTCATTGGAACCCTGTCCGGCCCGGCGCGGCGGGTGAAGCAACTCCAACCCCATACGCACCTTGGTCGAGAGGCTGAAAAGCGGACTGAGTGCCGTCGGCACTAGTTTGGTTGGGACAAGGAACATGAGGCCGTCGGGAAGCGAGACCAAACGGTTGTGGACGACGATATACGTCTTGCGCTGGGCGTCATTGGAAGGAAGCAGTTCGCTGCCCAGGCCAAGCTCACGACAAAGCTCCGCGGCAGCCGGCTTTTCTGTCAGAAAGGAATCGGGGCCGAACTCGAGCACAGCTCCATCAACGATCTGTGAAGCCAAAGACCCACCCAGACGATCGCGCGCTTCGAAGAGTGCGTATTCGAGATCGGCTCCGCCGGCGCGGGCTTTTTCCAGTTCAAAGGCGGCTGCCAGGCCCGCGATGCCGCCTCCGATGATTGCAATACGCATTTCTTCCGATCATCCTATCCTATGAGAATTCACTCTCTGAGTACGTTGGACGTCTGGGAATTCACGCAGCCATGGAACAGTCTGGGGGAACGCTCTTGAGAATTAGAATCGAAGCAATGGTGTTCTGTTGCATGTGATCCAGGTCACCAAAAGTTGTAGATCGGTGCCGATAGAGTTGAGGCCGGTGGCTTCTGGGGCGCACATCCGGGGTCACAGGACGGCTTCGCATCATCACCGGCAGGCCATAGCAGGGCACCTGTCGTTTCCGCCAGAGTGCAAGGACTCCTTTATTGGCATTGATCTTCTGGCGCGCCTATGTGCGTTCCGGCGCCCAGGCAGTCACGGGAGAGTTCGATGAGCAGTGAACTTATTCACCGCCTGCAATTTGCCTTCACCGTCACCTACCATTATCTCTTTCCCCAGCTCACCATGGGGCTGGCGCTGCTGATTGTGGTGCTCAAGACGGTGGCGCTGAAAACCAACCACCAATCCTGGGACCGGGCGGCTCGCTTCTGGGGGCGCATCTTCGCCATCAATTTTGTCTTCGGCGTAGTTACAGGCATCCCCATGGAGTTTGAATTCGGGACCAACTGGGCGCGATTCTCGCAGGTTTCAGGCGGGGTCATCGGGCAGCCTCTGGCCATGGAAGGGGTATTCAGCTTCTTTCTGGAATCGGCATTTCTCGGGCTCTTTTTATACGGCGAAAAGCGCCTTTCCCGGCTGGGGCATTGGTTCTCGTCGGTGATGGTCTTCCTGGGATCGTGGATTTCCGGGTTCTTCATCATCATGACCGACGCCTGGATGCAGCATCCGGTAGCCTATTCCATTGGACCGCGAGGGCAGTACCAGGTGACCAGCTTCTGGGGACTGCTGACGAATCCGTGGGGACTGCTGCAATATGCGCACAACATGACTGGGGCCGTGATTACGGGCGCTTTCGTGATGTCAGCGGTAGGGGCATATTATCTGCTCGAGGGCCGCCAGCGCGAGTACGGGTGCATCTTCCTGAAGGTGGGCGTGATCGCCGGTTTGATTTCCACCATAGCCATCATCTTTCCTACCGGTGACGCGGCGGGCAAATACGTGGCTCGCAATCAGCCGGTGGCGATCGCGGCGATGGAGGGCCTGTACAAGTCGGCGGCGGGTGCGCCCATTGTGATTCTGGGCCAGCCCAATGAAGAGACAGGCCAGATTGACAATCCACTGGCGGTGAACGACGTCCTCAGCTACCTCATTTATGGAACCACCAAAGCCGAGGTGAAAGGCCTCGACCAGTTTCCGCGCGATCAGTGGCCGCAGGCGCTGGCGCTGCTTTTTTACTCCTACCACATCATGGCGGGGCTGGGGACGTGGTTCGTGCTGATCATGGCAATCGGGGCATTTCTGCTATGGCGCAGGCAGCTCTTTCAGACGAACTGGGTTCTTTGGGCACTGCTGCTAAGCTTTCCGCTTCCCTATATCGCCAACACCGCCGGGTGGCTCACCGCTGAGCTGGGACGGCAACCTTGGCTCATCTATGGCCTGATGCGCACCAGCGCGGGATACTCGAACCTTGTCTCGGCCGGCAATGGACTGTTTACGTTGTTGGGCTTCATGGGACTTTACGCGCTGCTCAGCATCCTCTTCACGGTACTGATGTACCGCGAGATCAATCACGGACCTGAGGCGGCCGGTCATGGCGCCGCGGCGCACGCGGTTTAATCGGCATTGCGCCGCGAGAAAGGAGTTGCCCGGTGTTGGGGTTTATCTGGTTTTGGCTGGTTGCGGTGATGATCGTGGCCTATGTGGTGCTCGACGGCTTCGATCTGGGCGTGGGCGTACTGCATCTGTTTCTGCCCCACAATGAAGCCGAGCGGCAAAGCATGCTGGGCAGCATCGGCCCGGTATGGGACGGCAACGAAGTGTGGCTCCTGGCCGGCGGCGGCACGCTTTATTTCGCTTTTCCGCTGCTCTATGCCTCGGCTTTCTCAGGATTCTATCTGCCGCTCATGATGGTTCTGTGGCTGCTGGTGCTGCGCGGCGTCAGTCTGGAACTGCGCAATCATCTGGATCTGGGCGTGTGGCGGACGCTGCTGGATGGGGCATTCGGACTGGCGAGCGCCCTGCTGGCGGTCTTTTATGGTGCCGCGCTGGGGAATGTACTGCGCGGCGTGCCTATGAATGCGGATGGCTATTTTTTTCTTCCCCTTTGGACCAACTGGCAGCCGGGCGCCAATCCCGGCATCCTGGACTGGTACACGATCATCGGGGGGCTGGTAGCCCTGGTGGCGCTCACTTTACATGGCGCTCTCTGGCTCACCGTGAAGACGTCGGGTGAACTGGAGCAGCGCGCCCGCAAGGCGGTGACACCGCTGCTGGGATTGCTCGTGGCGCTCACCGCCGTCAGCCTTTTCGCCACCATCGCGGTGCGGCCGGCCAGCCTGGACAACTATTTTCGGTATCCAGCCACATTCATTGTCCCGGTGGGCGTGGCGGCAGCCCTGGCCGGCATCTGGTTCTGGAACCGCGGCGGGCAGCCGGGGAAGGCGTTCCTCGCTTCTGCGGCATATCTTTTCCTGATGCTGGCCGGCGGCGTCTGGGGACTTTATCCCGACTTGCTGCCCGCCACCAACGGCGCAGCCAACAGCATCACCATTGACCGCGCACTCTCAGGGCCGTACACCATGGAGGTCGGCCTGGCGTGGTGGAGTGTGGGCATGGCCCTGGCGGTCGGTTACATCGTTTTTGTTTACAGCCGTTTCCGCGGCAAGTCTGATGAAAACAAAGACCCTCATCCCGGCGTGATCGCGCCGGATTAGCTGCAGGCTGGCGTCCGGCGTCCGGCTTGCGCCAACCCTGTGCGATATAGTCAAGAAGGAATGGTAACTTCGCCGAACAAGCCCGGCTCCGTGGGCAAACAAACGCAACAAGGCTCGGTCTATCTCCCCCTGATCGCCGGCTGGCTGGTGCCGGGAGCAGGTCATTTTCTGCTGCGCAAGTGGTGGCGTGGAGCGCTGCTGTTTGCCTCCATCG
This sequence comes from Acidobacteriaceae bacterium, assembly GCA_030038435.1. Lineage (GTDB taxonomy): Bacteria > Acidobacteriota > Terriglobia > Terriglobales > Acidobacteriaceae > Telmatobacter. The sequence goes on from JASHOY010000377.1 coordinate 21,141, forward strand.
TATGCATGTTTGCTTTGGGCATGACGATGGGCGGCAAGCTTTACACCGGCGCGCAGGACATTCTCGATATGCTGGGCATGGTCGGCGATCTGGGCAACGGCCTGATGTTTTTTGTCTGCCACTTCCTGGGCATCGGCGCCCAGCATGTGCGCGTGACCACCGCCGACTACGGCACCAAATTCATCGTAGTGGCCGGGCTGCTCAACGTCATCGCCGCCGTGGATGCCCATAATCTCCGCACCGGGAGGAAGTCGTGATGTTTCATCCCTCCCATTTCACTGCTGTGCTGCTGTTTGCATTGTTTGCTTCGACCGTATTCGGCATCACCATGCGCGACACCCCGCGACGGATGCTCCGCTACGGCGCTTACTGCTTCGCGCTGTTTGTAGGTTCGGTCATCGTCTTCAGCTGGGTGATGTACTTCATCTCGCCCTAGTTGCGGAGAGTCTCAAGCACTCTCTCCGCCCGCCTTGCTGCGCACCCAGACGGCCGCGTCAAAGACATGCGCGCAATCGTAGCCCTCTTGCTTGTATAAATTGATCGCCTGGGTGTTGGCTTCGGTGACGGTAAGCGAGATCTCCTTGACCCCTTGGCGCATGAAGCAGTGAGCGGCGGCAGAGAGCAGGGTCCGCGCCAGTCCGATCCGCCGGTATTTCGGGTGCACGCACACCTGGGTGATATGGCCGCTTTCAGGGCTGACGCGAGAGCCAAGAATGAGCGCGATCAGTTCTCGGCTCGGCCGGTGCACGACCACGTGCGAGGCCGGGGGAGAAAACTGGCCACAACCGGAGTAGCGGACGATGTTATGGAGAAAGCGAAGCGAGCCGTGGACCGAGCAGTACTGGTCGTTAATCAGGCTGTCGGGATGTTCGCGGTAGGCCTCGGCGATGAGACGCGCGGCGGAATTCAAATCCTCCTCACGCCAGACGCGCATTTCCAGTTCGTCGGGGAAGGTGATATGCGGCGGAGACTCAAGCCGGACGGGCTGAACCATGAAAAGGCGTCGGAAAATGCGGAAGCTGTTGGCTCGAAAGGTTGCCGCATGCGCGCCGGAAGGATGAAGCAGCAGTTGTGACTCGACGCGGTTGACCTGGGGGGAATTGAGGAGCGTTTCGAACAGGTGCTTCAATAGAGTGTTTTCGATTTCCGCTGCGGTGTCCCGGGCGTCGTACTTCGATTTCTGGCCGCCTAAAGCAAACACATCGCCCACGATGGCTTTGGTTTCCTCGTAAACGCAGAAGGCGTACCCGGCCACCTTTTCGGCTTCAAGGGCCGCATATCCGGGAAGCGAATGGCTGTCAAGGTACTGCATGAGGAGCTTGGCTGAGGCACGATAATCCCAGTGCAGACGCTGACGCCACAATTCCCCTTCGGCTTCGATCAGAGGACGTATGAGCGCCCCTCCGAAGTGGCGGAGGTCGAGAATCTCGATGGAAGCGGTCTGGACCACGCTACTCCCCTGCAGAACGGACATCCGGTAAGTTAGGGCCTGTCAGCATTACCCGGGCGAACCGCGTTGCGGACGAAAATCCCGTCAGCCGCCGGATTTTCGCCGCCACCGGAAGGGGCAGGGCCGATTTCCCCGATTTCCTCCTCGCCTGCCATTTCAGTGCCTCGGTATAGCGCATTCCTCGCTCCTCGGGTGCGGCGAAATCGGCTCCCGTTGCCGCCGTCCAGGCAGTGTTAACAGGCCCCATCCCGGTTGCGGCATCTGCGCCGCAATCGCTCTTGTTGAATACCTTCTCGCCCACTTTGCCACGAGATTCCCTCGAGCGCAATTTGCGGCGCGGCAGATCCGGTCAAAGCGCTCCCACCAGATAAACGACCAACCCCTGTTCCGGCCACGTGAAGAGCTGCTCGTAGTGGCGTCCGGCAAGATATTCCTGGAGGGCGGCCTGTGTATGCAGGTCAATGCCGCCGCGGCCGGTTACCCGCGCCACCAGCAAATGCTGCTCGGCTGGAACTCCGCTCTCTTCATAGTCCACCACTTCACGCTTGCGATAGAACGAAAGGCCATATTCGGTCTCGCGCTTCACGCGGAAGACCGCTACAGTCTCGTTGTGAGGGGCCACTGTGTCCAGCTTCTCCGCAATTGGCCGCGCCGAGTAGGTATCGTCGATGAGCTGGATGACGTGCTTGGTCTGCGCCACCCCGGGAATCCCGAAGACCGGCCCCACCCCGTATATAAACAGCATGAGCACTGCCAGCACAGAACAAGTAGCCACGCGCAAGTGCTTTACCCCGAAGACAGTCACGACGATGATGACAAGCAGTCCCGCACCGGCCGCTGCCAGCAGCGCGGCTGCCAAGACATTTGGCGGCGGCATCTGACCGCCATGAGCAATCAGCCACGGAATGAGCAAAACCACGCAGGTCATGCCGCCGGCGGTTGCGGCGTGTCCTCCAAGGATCCATCGGCTCAATCCCACCCGTCGTCGGCGGAAGAGAAAATCGCCAGTGAGGATAGCGATGGGAGGAATCGACGGCAGAATGTATCCGGGAAGTTTGGATTGCGAGAACGAGAAGAAGAAGATGGGGATAAGCGCCCACAGCACCAGGAATTCGGGAAAGGCATCGCCTACAGCGCTTGGAGCCGGTTGTTCGGGCTTGGAGTGGCGAAGCCGCCACTCCGCGATGGATGTCCGGGCGCCATCAATCAGCGCACGCACGGCTACTACCGTCCAGGGCATGGTGGAAAGCAAAATCACGACCAGGTAATACCAGAAAGGCTGTTCGTGCTCGTAACGGTTGGTGGCAAAACGCTGCAGGTTTTGTTGTAGAAAGAATTCTCGAAAGAAAGTGGGGTTCTGGTGCTGCACGGCGATGAACCAGGGAAGGACGATGGCGAAGTAGAGGGCAACTCCGGGCCACCAGAGAGATTTGGGAATGATGGACCACTCGCGGCGCAGAAAGGCGAAAGCAAAGACAATCACCAGCGCCAGGAGGGGCGCCACCGGGCCTTTGGCGAGGGTGGCGAGAGCGGTGAAGAAGTAGATGTCGTAAAGCCAGAATTTGGAGCCGGTCTCGTACCAGGCGTACCAGCCCAGAAGGCCGATAGATAAGGGCGCCGCCATCTGCATATCGGTAGAGGCGCCTCGGGAAAAGCCGATGATGGCGGCGCAGGTTACGGTGATGAGCGCCGCGTCGAGGTGGCCACCGGGCCGAAAGCGGCGCATATGCAAATAGATCAGCCCCACCATGATGAAAGCGAAGGTGGTGGAGGGTAGGCGGGCGCTCCAGTCATGCACGCCAAAATCCTGAAAGAGAAACATGGCGCGCCAGTAATACAGAGCTGGTTTTTCCAGCCAGGCATGACCATAGAGATAGGGTGTGACGCAGGCGCTCAGCTTGGCCAGGAAAGAATGGGCGGCATCGAAGCGCGCCAGCATTTCGCGAGCAATTTCGGCGTAGCGCGGCTCGTCGGCGCCGACCAACCCCAGGCCATCGCCGCCAAGCAAGGGGGTAAGGCCGTAGGCGAGAAAGAAGATCGAAAACAGGAGAAAGTCCAGGACCTCGCCAAGGGTGGCGCCGTATGGCAGTAACTTACGCCATCTTGAAGATGAACCGGGAAGGGTTGGTCCCTGGGTCATTTCCACTTCCGGCATGTCTCCAAATGCGGGCTGCTGGGTATTTGGCACGGAATCTCGATCGCAGGTTAGAGACCACGGGTGGCGCAGTCCAGGTCTCGTGAATCTATTCGCCACAAGCGGGCGCGAAGCCGGCACTTCTTGCGCCGAGCGGCTTTACCGGAACTCTGGCGAGCGATGCTTTCTTGATGGAAATGCCCCCGGCAAGTGCGCCCGCTCTGCACTCCGCAAGAGGAGTGAATTGGGCCCGGCTTCAAGTACGACACGGACAAGGCTAACAGATTTGAGCGGGGCCTCATGCCGAGCGGACCACTTCAGGCGCAAAGTGAGCCACGCCGTCGCGCAGGTGGGCCAGGATTTGTTCGAGTGCGCTCGATAAGGGGCCTTCCAGCGTACAACCGGCGGCGGTTTCATGGCCGCCGCCGCCGAGTTGCTCAGCGATTGCGGCCACATTCACCTTACCTTTGCTCCGTAAACTGAGGCGGAAGCGCCGGTCGGGCAGCTCGCGCAGGAAGGCGGCAGCCTCTACGCCGGAGATGCAGAGCGCGAAGTTCACAATTCCCTCGCAATCCTCTTCGACTGCGCAGGTGCGGACCATATCCTGATGGGTGACCCACAGCCAAGCAAGGCGGCCCTCGCGTTTGATGTTGGCAAGTGCGGCGCCCAGCAGCAGGATCTTGGAGGTGGCGGTGGAAAAACAGACCTCCTGGGCGATGGCGATGGGATCGGCGCCGGCCTCAACCAGTCGGCGCGCCAACTCGAATGTGGAAGCTTTCGTGGCTCCGTAGCAGAAACCGCCGGTATCGGTTAATACGGTGGTGTAAAGACAAGTTGCCATTGCCGGAGTCAGTGTTGCTGCCGCGGCAAGGATGAGCCGATGGACGAGTTCGCCAACACTGGCGGCGGAGCAATCGATCCAGTTGAGGCTGCCGTACATGCGGCCGCTTACGTGGTGGTCGATGTTGATGAGGAAAAAAGCCTCCAGGCCGCGCAGCCTGGCGCGCTCGAGGCCATCGCATTCGAGCAGAATGACGGCATCATAGGGTCCATGTACGCGCATCGCGGTGCGAATGGCGGCAGCGCCGGGCAGCCCGCGATAGATGGTGGGTATACGATCGGCGGAAACCAGATCAGCGCGTTTCCCCATTTGTTCCAGCAGCATGCCCATGGCCAACATGCTGCCCACGGCATCGCCGTCGGGCCGTGAATGCGAGCAGACCAAGAAGCGCTCTCCGCTGCGTAGCTTCTCGAGGATTGCGGCAACGGGGTTGTCGGCATGGGCAGCGCAGCTTCCCGCGCCCTGGTTGATTTCGCCAGCGGGCGCCGCGACCGACGACCGGAATTCCGGATTCAAAATGGGTAGGTTCATGCCGCTATTCGGGCCGGGCCTCCTTTTCCGGGGGATGGCTTTCAACAATTGCTTTCTTTCGCCTTCGCGATCGATCCATCAGTTCCTCGATGCGGGCCTGAAAACGTCCCGAGCGGTCGACCAGAAAGCTGAGATCCGGGACTTGGCGCACGCCCATGCGTTCCTTCAACTCATGCCGGATGTAGCCCTTAGCGGCCTCGAGTCCGGCGACAGTGTCGGCCTCTGTCTGCGCGATGTTTTTCGAAGCGCTGTCTACCGCCACGTAAACGCGCGCCGATCTTCCGCCCGGATTCAGCGCGACTTCGCTCACGTGACAGAGGCCGATGCGCGGGTCAGAAAGTTCGCCCTCGATCATGGTCCCAATCTCCACGCGCAGGATTTCGGCGACACGCTCTTCGTGATGTTTTCTTCCGCGATGCTCGGGCATGGCGCCCTCCCGTGCTGAGGTAAACCAATCAGGATAACAGAGGGAACGGACGGCCGACGCCGGCGGTTGGCCCAGCTTTGGAGAGCGCAGGCAGGAACGGCATCGCAGGGCCGGCGACTGGATGTCGACGGGAAGGGTTGGCGGTCATCTGCCCGCTTAAGTCCAGGGATATTCGATTTGTACATACATAGTTGATATTTGTATGTACAGGCACTACAATAATGCGTGGGAGAACTTTACTATGGCTGAAGCAAGGCAGCGAACTGTTCACAAGAATTTCCGTCTCGATCCGGTGCAGATCGCCCGCGCACAGAAGGCGCTCGGTGCTTCCACTGAAACGGAGACCATCGTTCGCGCTCTTGATCATGTCATTTCTGAGGCTGAACGCAATCGTCAGGCGATTCAAGCCAATCAGCGATTCTTAAAGAGCGGGGTGGTCATCCAGGATGTGTTTGGGAGTTTAGCGCAATAGAGATCCCGGTTCTATTCGATTCTTCCGTTTATATTGCCGCATTGCGCCCCGGCGGTGATCCTGATCTTCTTGCTCAGCGCTGGACCATGGAGTCTCCGCTGTGGTTGAGTTCCGTAGTACTCGAGGAGCTCTACGCCGGGTCCAAACCCGGGGACCGCCGCGTCCTCGAAAAGCTGGAACGCGATTTCGAGAAAGCCGGGCGACTGCTGGTCCCGAACCTCGGCGATTGGTCATCGGCCGGCAAGACTCTCGCCGCCGTCGCCCAGAAATATGGATACGAAAAAATCGGCAGAGCGCGGCTCACGAATGACACTTTGATAGCGACCAGCGCCGCCCGCAGAGGGATCAGGGTGCTGACAATCAACGCGCGCGATTACGAGTTGCTGGCGCACTTCTGTCCTCTGCAATGGGAAGCGCGCTCTTTTTGAGACTGGCGTGCTGGCCTGCCGACCTGCAAGAAATGGCATGAGCTGGATCACATAGGTTTCCATTGACCGGTCAACATGGACCTTGCCCGAATTCAGAACTTCGGGCTCGCCTGTTGGGCCATCGACTGGCTAGATTTCTCTTCACCAGAAGCTTTCCTGGGATCTCTCCCTAACGGTTTCAGCCTAGGCTAATTGTCCCTGAATTCCGGATTGAGCTGCTTATAACACGCCCTTGCGTTCACCTCTCCTTGACAAACTAGGAGTGTAGCGCATACTCTCTTCCCTAGATTGCCGAGGAGAAGAAGAATGGCACCGGGAAAACCAGAAAAGCCGATCGACTTGTTGCAAGGTACGCTGGATCTGCTGATCTTGAAGGCGGTCTCGCTGGGGCCACTGCATGGCTATGGAGTCCTATTGCGCATCCAGCAACTTTCTGGAGATGAGTTGGTCATCCAGCAGGGATCGCTATATCCCGCGCTTTACCGGCTGGAGCACCAGGGCGCCATCGCCAGCGAATGGGGTGAGAGTGAAAACAACCGAAGGGCGAAGTACTACAAACTTACGCGCGCAGGCAGAGAAAAGCTGAACGAAGAAACCAGGAAGTGGAATAAGATGGCCGGCATTATTGGAGACATTCTGCGAGCGGTGCCGGAGGGAGCATGAGTCTAAAGTCATTGATCGCTCGCCTGGTTTCGCAAATATGTTCATGGTTTCGCGCCGCATTTCACCGCCGCGAGTTAGAAGAGCGAATGGAATCCGAGCTGGCCTGCCATGTCGAGATTCTAGCCGACGATCTGGCTCGCTCGGGTCTGGGCCCGGAAGAAGCTGCGAGGCGGGCCCGCATTGCCGTGGGCCCGCTATTGAAGCACAAGGAAGAGATGCGTGCGTCGCTCGGCCTGCGGTGGTGGGATCAGCTTTGGGCCGACGTGCGCTACGCGTTGAGAATCCTGCGCAAGACTCCGGGGTTCACGGCGGTTGCAGTCATTTCTCTGGCGCTTGGAATCGGAGCTAACACGGCAATCTTCACGGCTGCACAACACATGTTGCTCGATCGCCTTCAGGCTTCGGATCCCGAGCAGTTGCGAATGTTCTATTGGAGCGAACCGCGGCAGGGCGTTGTCGACGATATGTGGGGCTTTTGGGATGATCTTCCCGGCGGCGGCCAGCTATCTTCGTCCTTTTCTTATCCGGTGTATGAACAGTTGCGTCGTCAGAACTCGTCCCTCGCCGATGTGATGGCGTTCAAGCCCTATGGAGAGATGACCGTAACTATCGGCGGAGATGCTCATGCATTGGAAGCCGAGATGGTGTCGGGCAACTTTTACTCCGTATTGGGAGTAAGCCCAAAACTGGGGCGAGCCATTCAGGAATCGGATGACGGTCCGATAGGCAGCGGCCCGGTAGTGACAATCAGCGACCGTCTCTGGACAGAACGTTTCGGACGATCTCCGAATGTGATCGGGAAGGTCATTCGGGTGAACTCCATTCCGATGACCATCATTGGAGTGAACCCGCCCGGTTTCACGGGAGCATACTCGGCACAGAATTCACCGGACATTTTTTTGCCGTTCAGCATGCAGCCCATCGTCGCACCCCAGGGCTCCAACCGGCCCTGGACGCCATCACTGTTGACCAATCAGAAATTGTGGTGGGTCCTGATCATGGGCCGCGTCAAGCCCGACGTTCCAACCTCCACGGCCGAGGCATCGCTGAACGTGATTCTGAACGCGGCGGTGCGCGCGACGATGCCCGTCGGCAAAGGCGCCCAGGTTCCCCATTTACTGTTGCGCGACGGAAGCCGCGGACAGTATCCCTACGTCGAAGGATTCCAAAAACCGATTCTGGTGCTCATGACACTCAGCGGCCTGGTGCTGCTGCTGGCGTGTACCAATCTCGCCAACCTGCTGTTGGCGCGGGCAGGCGCGCGGAAGCGGGAGACCAGCACGCGGCTTGCGCTTGGGGCAAGCCGCGTGCGCATCCTTGGCCAGATGTTGACTGAGAGCCTCATGCTTTCCCTGACCGGTGGGGCAGGAGGTCTTTTGCTTGCATGGGGAATGCGAAATGCCGTGCCGCGATTGATGTCGACGGCGTGGGCGCCGCCGGCCTTTTCAGCAAGATTCAGCTGGCCGATCTTCGTGTTTGCGATAGCCATTTCCATCTTGACAGGCATCATCTTCGGACTTGCTCCGGCATGGCAGGCATCGCGCGTCCAGGTGGGATCGAGTCTGAAGGACAGTGGACAGACAATTATGCACCGCAGCCGTGGGCTGGCAGGAAGAGCAATTGTCATTCTTCAAGTGGCGCTCTCGTTGTTGTTGGTATTCGGAGCCGGGTTGTTTGTGCGGTCACTGGTGCACCTCGAGCGGACGCCGCTGGGCTTCCGCTCACACAACCTGCTACTGTTCGAGGTTGAACTCCCGGAGAAGCTTTATCCCAAGACCGCCAGTACGGTCATTCTGCACCGTCTTCAGGAACGGCTTTCTGCCGTCCCCGGGGCAAAGAGTCTGACGCTGACCCGCGTGCCGCTGATCTCGGGCAATGCCAGCAACTCCACGTTTGTTCCCGAAGGGCAGCAGCGGAAGCCCAAGGGAAACCCGAGCGTACTGATGAACGACGTTGGAGAACACTTCTTTTCAACCTTCGGCATTCCCATCGTCGCGGGCCGCGGCTTCGACACGCGGGATACACCAGCTTCGCAAAAAGTTGCTGTGGTCAATGAAACCCTGGCAAAGAACTACTATCCCAATGTGGACCCTATTGGCAGGACATTCCAAGCGGGTTTGAACCATCCGGTCACGATGCAGATTGTGGGTGTTTGCGGAGACGCCCGATATTACCGCGTCGAAAGAAAGGTAGAGCCCACCTTCTATGCGCCGTACTGGCAAACGGATGGCATTCGCGGCGCCACATTCGCCATTGCGACACGACTCGAAGGCCAGACTCTGCTACCGTCACTGCGGGACGCGGTCCGTGAGATCGATCCGAATCTGCCCATGTTGAACGTGCGCACGCAAGACGAGCAGATCGCAGCTAATCTGCAACCGGAACGCATCTTCGCAGTGCTCACCAGCGCCTTTGGCGTGTTGGCACTGATACTGGCCTGCATAGGAATTTACGGGATTATGGCGTACACCGTCGTGCAGCGGACGAACGAGATTGGTGTCCGCCTGGCTTTGGGCGCTGTACCGCGGCAGATCCTGGAAATGATCCTGAGAGATGCGTCGCAGATGTCGATCGCGGGAATCATGATCGGAGTTACGTTCTCGCTCTTGTTCGCACGCTTCATCCGATCGATACTCTTTGGCATCACAGCGACCGACCCGGTCACTCTCTCTGCTGCCGCCCTGGTTTTGCTTTTGGTAGCGCTTGGAGCAAGTTTGGTTCCTGCTCAAAGGGCCGCCGGCGTCCAGCCCACGGAGGCGCTGCGACACGAATAGGCTCGTCTAAACCCTGACGTCCTCGTGCCCAACTTCGGAATGTCTGTAAAGAGCCGGCAGCGAGTTTTCGAGGAGACGTTCGATGAGGAAGCGCACCCAGCGTCCCGCAATGCCGGCAACCGCTCAGGTATCTTTACTGCGGATGTTGCGTACTTTCTAACGCGACGATGGGCGGTTAACCGCTCAAAACTCGGGGTCTCGGGCCATCAAGCCATGCTTGAATAAGCTTTGTGCCCAGTTCGGACCAGTCTGGCGATGCGATATTCTTGCCAGTAAAACTGCTCTGGATGGAGAGAATCGCATGCGAGTTGCTGATCTGACGATAGTGTTTGGCTGCCTATTAATGATTGCTGCGGGTCAGCAGGCCCAGGCGCCGCCGGCTAAGCTCAAGATCATGACTCAGACTGTGGCTAGCCTTGTCGGCGGACGCGTGCGGTACGGCCTCTTGCCAGAATCTGGACGCCGGGCTGGGCGCTGGACCGCCATCTGGCGAGAAGCCCGTCCAGGCGAGCCATCCTGCTTCGAGTCAGTACAGCGCGGTCCCGGAGTGATTTGCCCTGTTAACCGGCATTTGACGTTCAGCGATAGGGGCTTTGGTCAACAACCGCCGGCTTTCGGTGCAGATTTGTCCCCCGGAAGGTGGGCATGACTTTCAAGCCGACGGCCATCCCTCAGAGCCCGGCCACGAGCTTCAATCCGGCAGATTTATCGTTTGACCTGTTATCCGGTGCGCTGGCCGGTTACCACATACCAAGGCTCGGTCGAAGGCGGATGATCTGCCACGGCATGGACGTCAGCCAAATCGGCCGTCCTCACTTCTGTGAATCCGGCTGCGCGCATCAGTTCTGCAGCCTGCTCTACTCGATTCCACTTCATGGCGGGAAGCAACTCGCGGGTCTGCTCGGTGTAGTGACTCTCGAAGAAATCGACGCGCTCCTCCGGCATCGGCTGCACGAACCAGAATCCATCTATGGCTATAACGCAACCGTTTGGCCGCAGCAGGCGAAGCCAGTTAGCGAGGGCGACCTCTGGCCGGCGCAGCGTCCACAGCAAGTGTCGGCAGACAATCGCGTCCTGACTCGCTTCGGCGAATGGCGGCGCCACAGCGTCGGCTAATTGGAAACTGGCCTTCAGACCGCGTCGATCCGCCTCTTTGCGCGCCTCGTCGAGCATTCCTGACGACAGATCAATGCCGATGACCCGGTGGCCTATCTGGCTTGCCGTGAGAGCGACGAAGCCCGTACCTGTTCCTATATCAAGCACGTCGGCTGGTGGTGGCGGCAGAAGTCTTCCGATCGCTCGAATCCATGCATGGTGTTCAGCGCTGCCGAGGCTCGGTACGTTGCTTGGATCGGCATTATAGAAAGGTGCGACGGTGCTCCAAAAGGTTGTGATCCTTTCCTGCGCATGGCTATCGTTTGTCGGATTCACAGTCATACCACTCATTGTCGCTACCCCCAAGCTCGTAGTCTTGTAAAAATGGGAGATCGCGAGTCACCCATGCTCTCGGGGAACATCCGGCAAGGGCAAACCATTCGCGCGTCAAATGCGCCTGATCGTAGTAACCGCACCGCATGGCGACGTGAGCCAGACTCAGCCGATGGTCCGCGATCAGACGGCACGCGCGCTCGAAGCGGAACACTCGGGCAGCCAATTTTGGCGCGACACCGATCACGTCTCGAAATCGCTCACTAAAATGCCGCCGGCTATAACCGATTTCATCCGCCAGCTGCTGCACCCGGACAGACCCATGGCTTTTCGCCAACTGTTCCCACGCCCACGAGATCTCTGGCTGCGCATTGGATGAATCGATCCTTGATGCAAACGCCCGGTCAAGGATAGCGAAGCGCTGATGCCAGCTGTCCGCGCGAAGAAGCATCTCGAGGAGTTCCTCGGCCCGGTTCCCCCAGACGTCGGAGAGATTGAGAACGAGGGCTGCTATTTCGGCGCTTGCCACACCCAGGATTGCTCGAACTCCGAGCGGTTTGATAAAAACATGCAATCCAAATGCATTATCCTCCTGCCGCACCATCGCAGGGCGAACTTGCAGACCGCTCACCAATGCCGCTAAGACCGAGGGCTGTTGCGTCAAGTTTGGCATTTTCATTACTTCGATCGGACCGCCCAGGCTGATAATCAAATCGATGCCACTTGAGGGCAGCCCGAAGTGGACGCCCGAAGGCAATCCGGACACCCGATAGCCCGCGTATTGAGTGATAAAAGGACGTAGGGCTGGAGATGGATGGACTACCGCCGTATCCCCGATGAGGTCGCTCATGAGATGGCTTTGCTCCTCTAAGATCCATTCTCTCCAATCTCACCGGCTGGACAAGAGAGGCGGTCTTGCATACCTCGACGAGTCCGGCCCTCGCAAAATGCCTAGCGCTTAAATCTATCTTCTCCTTCTGTTGGCTCCGATCTTCGAAGAGGGCATCATCGCCAATTCGGGTTTCCAGCCCGCCGCGAGCTGGAAACGTGCCTTGGCCTGAAGGCGTCAACCGACACCCGAGAGTCAGAATTGGTCGCCACTAGCCGCTCCGAGGCCGCCACGACATTTTGGTCATCCACAACCACTCGTCGCTCGCCCTACCACATCGTCAGAGTCACGTTATCGACCCACTCGTGGAGTGGAGTAGCGGTGGGATCCTGGTCCAGCTGGTATTGGATGCCGATCATATCCGGCCAAGTGGTGGCATTGTAGTTCCAAACCTGATTAAATCCGTAGGCTTTGCCATCGAAGACCAGCGTGTCGTAGCGATACTGCGTGGAACTGATGCGCTCGTAATACCACTGAACGTGGTGCCAGCCCGGCGTCCAGTGCGGACAAGAGATTCCATTGAGAATCCAACGATCGCCCTGGCTATCCCACGTGGACCAGTAGCCGTCTCCAAAGTCGCACTGGCTGCCGAGCATAAATTCCTTGCCCCCGAGAACCTGCCACAGATCGAACTCCGAGGCCCAGAAGTGGGCTTCGGCAGCGGGGTCGTGATAGACCCAGAAGTCCCACAAAAAATGGGAATCGGAACTGGTGCCCAACATCGTATCCATAAACAGCACGTTGGTCCAGGACGGCCCGTCGGCATACATCTCGAGGCTGCTGCCACTCAGCGAGGGCTGGCTTTGGAAGGGCGCCATCCAGTAGTTGCCGGTGGTGTTCGTGCCAGCCGCGCACAGGCTGCAGATGCTCCAGTCGTCGGTGTCGTTCTGCATCTCGGTTAGCACCTGTGCGTTTGCCGGTGGAGTCGGCAGCACGGTACTGCTCGGCGGCGGGGGGCCAACTTGGATCAGCCTAATTTCAGATCTGTTGGAATCGCCCGCGGCGTCGGACACGCTTGCCCAAAGAAGATGCTGGCCAGTGGGAATACTAATCTCTTGGGAGATGGAACTCGCAGCAGTATCTGTCTGATACACGGCTTGACCGTCGAGGCAAACTGTCCACTGGTTAATGGTCGCGGTGGTATATGCGGTTGCATTCACCTGGACATTGCTTGGATTCTCACCCGGTGAGGGACTTTGCAGCCAAATGCCGGTTACCGTGCCATTTTGGTTGTTATATCCAGATCCAGTTCCGCCGCATGCCGAACTGCTGCCGCTCCCCGATCCGCCGCCACTTCCGGATCCCCCGCCAGAGACCGGGCTACCGCTAGCCGTAGTTGTCGTCGAACCGCCGCACCCGACGATCACCAGGACTTGGAGTGCTAATGTGAAGGAGCAAAGAAAGGATACCCGGAACATGGGGAACTCCCGATCTGCACATGTGAGATGCGGCGCGCCCGGTTTGTTCTGTCTCAAGGTGACAGCGATATTCGGCTACCCCGGGTTCGTGCCGGTTCTTCATTCTGTCCGAATAGACGGCGACCACGCGCAAAGAATGCTCGCTAAGGCGAAGACAAGCTTCTCGGGATTGGTGCGGTTTATTGGCGTATTATCGCCGAGTATCAAATCGAGCGCCGATTTGAGCGTCTGTCGCTCGATGAGGCCAGGCCCTGAGGTCAGCAGCTGATTCCAATGCCAGCGGGCTCCCCTCTGCCGATGGCTGTCTCGGTATGCGCCGGATCACGAACGCAGACCGGCCAGGATCGTCTTGCAGTCCTCGAGTCCGGCGACAGTGTCGGCCTCTGTCTGCGCGATGTTTTTCGAAGCGCTGTCTGCCGCGACGTAAACACGCGCCGATTTTCCGCCCGGATTCAGCGCGACTTCGCTCACGTGACAGAGGCCGATGCGCGGGTCAGAAAGTTCGCCCTCGATCATGGTCCCAATCTCCACGCGCAGGGTTTCGGCTACACGCTCCTCGTGATGTTTTCTTCCGCGATGCTCGGGCATGGCGCCCTCCCGTGCTGAGGTGAACCAATCAGGATAACAGTGGGAACGGACGGCCGACGCCGGCGTTTGGCCCAGTTTTGGAGAGCGCAGGCAGGAACGGCATCGCAGGGCCGGCGACTGGATGTCGACGGGAAGGGTTGGCGGTTAACCGCTCAGAACGGGAAGCTTTCCCAGAAAAGTCAAACATCGAACAACGCGATTGCATCGTTGCGCTAATTCTCCAAGTTTTCGTCAAGCCACTGCTGACCATCGCGTTGTTGGTGAAACCTGACTACACATGTGTCTCTCAACGAATCAGGCTGATTTGCATCCATCGCCGACACAATCACGCGGAACCGGTTTCGGGGGCCACCATCATGCAGTCGCTTAGCCAACAGGAACGCAAAGTCGCATCCCAAACGAGCCAATTCGAAGAAGGGGATTTCTACGTCAAGGCAATCTTCGAGATGCAATTCGTTGATCGCGGTTTCAATTCCGGTTTCGTCGTATCGGCTCATCAAATCTGCGAGAAGAGAGGATCTTGATACTGCGAGCAAGCGAAGTAGAGTCGCGCCGTTTCTTTCCTCGAATCCTGCGTCCAATAACTGATTCAGCGCGTCAGGAATCGGCATCGAACTTGGCTCGGTGAAGCTGGGGTCCCCGCCCAGAAGATGCAACATGGCATCGTTGTAATTGGACTTCATGGAGTGCGATAACCCAGTTCCGAACGGTTGGTCGGCGATCATTACCTCAGCGGCACGAGGGTCCCTTCACCTCGATCGCTTCTTGCGGTTAGAGGCGGACTTATCAAGCTTCTCCGGACCTGGGAGCTCATCGCCCTTCATCGGAGGATTTCCCCTTCCCATCCGACTTAGAATTTCGATTGCTTCCGGCATGTTGGCGCGACGCGCACGCTCGCGGAAAAACGTCTCAGCACGAATCGCGGAGACTTTTTCCGCCACCGCCACATTGATAAGTTGATTGAGGGCGACACCCTCCTCTTCAGCAGTTCTGCGGGCGTCGTCCAGCAGCGAGGGCTGCAGCCTAAGGGCAAAATTGCTCTTCCTCA
This sequence comes from Acidobacteriaceae bacterium, assembly GCA_030038435.1. GTDB lineage: Bacteria > Acidobacteriota > Terriglobia > Terriglobales > Acidobacteriaceae > Telmatobacter. The sequence continues at coordinate 36,232 of JASHOY010000377.1, forward strand.
TCTCTCCTCCTTGATCCGCTTCAAAGCTTCTCGCGGCGTTGCCAGTGCGATCCCGAGATTGGACGCGCCAGGCTGGAAATCTCTCTTGTTGAAAGTCACCAGCAGGTCTGTGTTTCCGCTCAGAGCAGTTTCCAAAACCATTTCGTCATTCGCATCGCGCAGGAGTGGGCGCCAGAAGAACGCTCGATGCACGGGGCTGGATACCGCGATTAGCGCATCCAGCAATTTATCAATGTCCTGAGCCGTTGCACGCGATACGGCAATCTGCTCAGGTCTCTTCAACACGGCCTCGTATTCAAGCACCAGGGGCACGGAAAGAATCAGTTCAAATCGCCTTTCCAAGGCCGCCACTAGGAGGTGGCGAGACGCACCAGCGTCACTTCGTGTTGCGGCCACTATCACCGAAGTATCGAGTACAAGGCGCACTCCTTATGATATTGCTCGCAATATCCTTGCGCAAGGGCCAAACCGGATCGTGCTTGCCGCAGTCCTGAGCGTCGTTGAAATCTGGGTGTGTATTGCGGGAGTGTCGTCGGCGGGTGTTCGGGAATCCTCAACGCAAGGAAAACTAAGGGGTTATATGCCAATCAGCGGTGGCGCGACCGTGTGGTCGGCGAATGGGAAGTTTGCCATGTTTGGTTCCCGGTCGCGGGCGGATTCGGCAATACTGACGTCATCAACCAATCCATAACCGCGTGCAATCCATAACCGCGTGGCTGGCAAGCTTTGGCATTCTCCGAGTCGCCAATGTAATTTGCCCGCCAACCCAAGCCGGCGGAATCCGGACCAGCCCATCACCACGCCTCGCGTTCAGCTTTCCAGATACTCCCAGAAGGAGTCAGCCAGATCTGCTCCGGCGTCTGCGGCCATGCGCCGGGCTGCGCGCTCGACTTCTTCAACCAGGCCGTGCAGATAATCGCGCGAGCGCGATACGGCGACGACGCCGAGGGTGGCCGACTGCCAGGTTACGGCTTCGTCCATCTCCGCCACGGAGACGTTGAAGCCTTGCCGCAACTGGTCTTTCAGCGAGCGCACCACCTGGCGGCGATCCTTGAGCGAGTGGGCGTGCTCCATGCGCAGTTCCAGCGTGAGTTGGGCAACGGGCATAGCAACTCTCTGATTTCCACGTCAGTGTAAGACCATTTGCAGGTTGCGGATGGGTTTTTCTTCGATCCTGTTCAATCTGCAAATTGCGCCAGTTGCGCGGACGCCGGTTTAGGCGTGAGAGCGCTGACGACGATCATGGCACCCAGCGACGCGAAGAGCGCGGGAAAGATGGCGTCGCGTTGGGCGAGAAAGGGTGGAAGATGCATCATCGCCTTGATATGAGCCGAGTCCCAGGCCAGGGTGACCACCGTGCCTGCGGAGATGGCGGCGACCGCACCCCAGGCGGTTACGCGCTTTGAATAGAACGCCGCCAGGACCACCGGGGTGAGCGCGGCCGAATAGATGGTGTAAGCGTAGAGCATCTTGGCAAGGATGCTTTGCGCATAGATGGCCTGATAGAGCGCCCAGCAGCCCAGGAGCACTACAGCCAGACGCGAAACGATGAGGACGCGCTGGTTGGAGGCTTCGGGCGCGAGATAACGCACGAAGATGTCGTTGACCAGGTTGGTGGCTGGAGAGAACAGGTAATTGGAGGCCGTGGAAATGACCTTGGCGAAGACGGCGCCGAGCAGCAGCGCGCCCATCAGCGCCGGCAACGCGTGGCGCGCGGTGTAAGGGATGATCTCGCGGGGCGCGCGGGCGACTTCACCGGCGGGATAGAGCGCGCGGCCGAAGACGGCGATGGCGACGATCAGGGTTTCCAGCACCAGCGTGCCCAGCGTCCAGCCGACCACGGAAATGCGGGCGTCTTTCTCGCTGCGCGCGGAGAAGAATTTCTGGTACATGACCTGGTTGCCGAGCATGAGCAGCAGCGTGGGCACGAAGAATTCCATGGCGCGGACGAAGCCCATGGAAGCGGGCTCGACGGCGTGGTGAGGGCCGAGCCGGTAATTGCCGAAGACCTCGAAGTACTGCGGAGGCAGGGCCGCGTGCAGGCCCGTCCAGCCGCCGGCTTTGGCGTAGAGCATGGGTACGGCGATGATGCAGATGACGGTGACCAGGGTGCCGATGGCGACATCCATGTAAGCCACGGACGACATGCCGGCCATGGCGGTGGTGACGATGACGAAGGCGGCAATGATGTAAGTGCCGAGGTTGGAGGAGACGGTCTGGGGAAAGATCAGATGCAGGACATCGCCGCCGCCACGGAACTGGTAGCTGGTGATGGCGGTGAAGGCGAAGAGGATGGCGATGGTTCCCAGCACCCGGGCCGCCTGGTTGTAACGCGCCTCGAGCAGATCAGGCAGGGTGAACTGGGCGAATTTGCGCGCGCGTGGAGCGATGAAGTAGATCAGCAGCAGCCCCAGCCATCCGCCCGCCGGCTGCCAGAGAGCGGCAAAGCCGTTGAGGTAAGCGTTCTCGGCTCCGGCGAAGAGCGAGCCGGCGCCGATCCATGAGGTGAGCAGCGTGAGCACCAGGACCAGGGCGGGCAGCGACCGGCCGGCGACCAGGTAGTCGACTTTGGTTTTCACCAGGTAAGTGCGATGGATGGCTACCGCCAGAAGCGCGATCACGATCGCGACCAGAACGGCGACGTAGAGATGGGCCATTGGCTTGAAGTTCCTCGCACGGCGTGGACTGCGGGTATGAGCAGTGTATCGGAGCGGACTGACAACGCCGTGAACGACGTGCTGGCTGCTGGTGGAGCTGATGCAATTGCGCCTCGCAGGCGGGCGAGAAGCAGACGGCTCCCCCTGGGGGGGAGGAAAACACAAGTGTATGAAAATAAAGGGTTCGCAGAGGAGCCTATTTTGCAAGTGTATGGAAATAAACGAGTTATTTTTTAAGTGTATGAAAATAAATGAGTTATGAGAGATACATTCTGCAACTGTATGAAAATAAGTAGCTTGTTTTCTGGCGGCGTTTTTTGGGGGATGGGAGGTATGCAGACGGTGGAGAGACGTCCCAGGGTGCGCCGTTTTTCTTCTGTGTGCATGATGCAAGCGTAGCGAAAGGCAAGAATTAATCGGCAAAGGAGGGGCGGGAAATTGCCTTGATTTTTCAGAGGCTTGCAGAATTTCCGGCGGCGAGGGGGTTGACAGCGAGAATCGCTGGTGCGCGCGGAGGCACGGGGGAAACGGGAACCGCCAGGTTGAGAGGAGCCGGGTGCGGATCGATCCGATCCCTGAATGCTGGTTACAATCTAATGCCCTCACTGAATGCAGACTTATGCCCCCACCTGCCATTCCTCGGTGGTGCCGCTGGCCAGGCCCAGGCTACAGTGGAAATCCGCCAGGCGAGTGATATCCGGGAGTTGTGCGGGAGACGCTTACCAATTGCGGGAGGCGTTTACCAATGAGGAAAATTCTGCTCTTCAAAATCTACTCTTGCGCCACGATTGAGGAGTGGGAGGGATCAGGAAATGCCCAGGGTCAGTGCAAAAGTGCGAAATTGAGGCCCAAAAAATCCAAAGGTCAGCATAGCCGACCACCCGCCCGCAACACACGGAGCAACTACCGAGAAGCCGACTTACCGGTAGCCGTCGCCGCAAAAGCCCCGGAGGGGTGACCGACAATAGCCCTAGGACAACCCCGAAGCCGTCCGCCAAGGGGGCAGTCCTGGGAAAGCCATCCATAAAAATAAGAATGATGCTCGCGACCCGCAGAGTCGCGACCCATCTCGGTACGGCCATGTGACGCCGGAAACCAGTTGTTACCTGCAAGCTCTGTTGCGTCGCTTTTCGCGCAATGGCAACTATTCGTACCGTAGCGAGACCGTGGGGTCGACTTTTGTCGCTCGGCGCGCGGGAATATAACATGCCAGAAGTGCGACCCCCATCAGAAGAAATGGGATTGCGAAGAAGGTCAACGGGTCGGTGGGTTTGACTCCGTAGAGCAAGTTAGACAAGAAGCGGGTTACTCCCAGCGCGACCACAACTCCGATGACCACTCCCAAGAGGCTCAGCGTCATTCCCTGCCTCATTATGAGCCGCAGCACATCCCGTGTCTGCGCACCCAGTGCCATGCGGATTCCCATCTCATGAGTCCGCTGAGAAACCGAGTAGCTGATGACGCCATACAGACCAACTGCGCCCAGCAGCAACGCCATCCCGGAGGCCAAGGCGAGCATGATCAGGCCAAAAGAGGTCGAGGCCATCGATTGCCTGTAGAAATATTCCATGGTGTCCACCTCTTCGAGCGGAAGGTTGGGATCCACCGAGTGAACGGCTCGACGAATCTCACGCGCGAAGCTCTCAGATCCGGCGCGCGCGCTGTTAATCACAAGGGCGGCATTGGGCACATCCACGACGCGCTTGCCCTCCATATTTGCGGCCATGATAGGCCAATAAACCTCTCTGGGCGCATGCTCATTCATTCCGTTCACGTGAACGTCGCCAACCACCCCTACGATTTCATGCCACTCGTCGTTAGCCCCTATGCGGAGCTGTTTGTCGATCGCATTCCGGGAGTTGCCCCAATATTCGCGTGCCAGGTTCCTTGAAACCAGAACGACCGGGCGCTTGCCATAAATGTCATCCCAGGTGAAATCGCGGCCGGCAACGATGGGAACCCCGAGCGTGCGGAAGAAGCCGGGCCCGACAAATTCCTCCGTATACGATGGCGGCTCCTGTCCCAGGTCAGTATGATCGCGCACAAAAATCGGCTGCCGCCAGAATGGTCCCTGCAAGGGCACCGAGGAGCAGATGCTTGCGGAAGAGACGCCAGGGACGGTTTCGATCTGGTGCAGGATCGCCCGTTGCATCCGCGCCACCTGCTCGGGTTGAGGGGCATCCGTCGCGGGAATTGAAAGGCGGACCGACTCTATGTTGGCCGGAAGCGCTGTGAATCCGGGCTGGACGCGGATCAAGGCACGAAACGTGCGAACCATGAGGCCTGCACTGATCAGCAACACTAAGGCCAGCCCCATTTGAACAATTACGAGTACATTCTGGGCGCGCCGGTGCTCACGGCCGGCACTCTGGGAACGCCCGGAACTCTTTAGACCGCTGGCCGCGCCCCTTCCCGCAAACCTCAGGACTGCCATCGAGCCGAATAGAAGGCTCGCGGTCAGCGATATTGCAGCGGTAAACAGGAGCACCACGGTGTCAATTCTGATTTCGCTCAGACGCGGCAGAGTACTCGGCGCTATCGCGATCAGAGCCTTCAGCGCTGCATACGCGAAGGATAAACCGAGTGCTGCTCCACCGAACGAGAGAACGAAACTCTCCAGCAACAGCTGGCGGGCAATGCGGCGTGGACTTGCACCCAGCGCCCGCCGGATCGCGAACTCCTGCCGACGGCTTTCCATCCTGGCCAGCAGAAGATTCGCGACGTTTGCGCAAGCAATGAGCAATACGAGACTGATGCCGCCCATGAGGAGCCACAAGACTCCCGCGATGTTCCCGATGACCTCATTTTTCAGGGGCTCCATGTGCGGCAGGAGAGGGACACTTTCATACATTTTGAGGCTGAACCTGGAGGGTGGGGGGAAAGATCGGGCCACAATGGGAAGCATTCGGGCGACATCACCGTCAGCTTCTTGCACCGTAACGCCAGGCGATAGCCTGGCAATCCCTCCAAATTCGAAATCGCCCAGCTCAGTTTTTGCGCGATCCAATCTGAAGGGAAGGATCAGAGCAATACCCGGCCGGTCCAGAAAGCTGAAATTCTTCGGTAGTACTCCGATGATTTGCCGCATCTTGCCGTCTACATCGATGGTGTCGCCGATCACGCTGCGATTGTTACCGAACTTGCGTCTCCAATACCAGTAGCTGAGCATCACGGTGCGGGGACTATCGGGCTGATCATCCGCGAGAGTAAATTCACGCCCCAGGACAGGGCGAACGCCGAGGGTCGGAAGCAACTCCTCAGTCGCGTCAAGTGTATCCAGGACCTCCGGCTCTCCTACTCCTGTCACGGTCGCCCTATGCAAGTCGTAAAGGCTGACATGGTGGAAAGTTCGACTCTCTTCGCGGAAGACGAAGTACATCGAGGGTGACAGCCCAAGGTGCATCATCTTGATGCTGGGCGCGGCGAACGAGAACGACACCAGTTGATTAGGCTGCGGATAGGGCAAGGGCTGCAGCAAGACTCCATTTATGACGCAGAAGATGGCGGAAGTAGCGCCAATACCAATGGCGAGAGTGATAATTGCCAAGGCTGTGAATGCCGGATTACGGCGGAGTTGACGCAGGCCATAACCGAGATCTCCCGCAAATTCGTCATAAAGACGAAGCCCAATGGCATCCCGGTATTTCTCGTTCTGCGTGTCGGCCCTGCCAGCCGCTGCAAGCGTCCGGCGCCGCGCCTTGTCCTCCGGCATGCCACGACTAATCAAGTCTTTGGTCTGGGTTTCTACATGAAAGGCAAGCTCCGACTCCACCTGGCGCCGCACGTCCTCAGGATGCACAATGGCGTTGCACAAAATGCGGATTCGCGAGAAAACACTCACACTTCACCCGGCGCGACGTCCAGAATATTAACCACAAGGTTTGCCATATCGCGCCAGCGCTCGCTTTCCGCTTTGAGCTGACGTCTGCCAGCCGCTGTCAATCGATAGAATTTGGCGCGCCGTTTGTTTTCTGATTCCCCCCACTCTCCGCGTATCCAGCCGCGGCCCTCCAGGCGGTAGACCGCCGGATAGAAAGAACCTTGCAGAATCTCAAGACGGTCTGTGGACATTTGCTGAATGCGAAGCAGTATCCCGTATCCATGCAGTGGCCCGAGCGAGATAGCCTTAAGGATCAGCAACTCAAGCGCGCCCTGTGGAAGATCGATGGAGTCAGACACGTTCTCTCCTAGCTACAAAAGGAGAGTACGCTTTTCTCACCTTTCCGGTCAAGGAGAAGGGAGCCGGTGGCCCGGTCAAGAGCCGCAAAGCTCCCGCCCAGCGAGCATAAATCTGTGCTGCGTCCGCCGCAAAGAGGGACCGGGATTGAATGAGCGAAGTAACACCAGTTCAGGATCAGCCCCGATAAACCGGCTTCTCGTCATTGCTCGATTTCGAGCGAATCACCGCCAATGCTGACGTTTAAAAATTGTAAACAACTTTGCATGCGTGCCCGAAGTCGTCTCGGGGCGACTCTGGCGCGGGCGGAGCGAATTTGGCCGGGGAAAAGAAAAGCCGGAATCAGCTTGCGCCCGTTCCTTCAGACTCTGCGATAAAAGACCGGAACCACTCCGCCAGTCGGGCTTCGGGCATTACCCCTGATGCAACCGCCAGCATCGTGTTGACAACTTCCTCGTCTGAGGCCGCCATTCTGCGCCTGTTTAGATCAAGAAATGTTTCGGCAACCACGTAAGCTGTGCGTTTGTTGCCGTCGAGAAATCCATGGCTGTTGCATAGCCCGAATGCATAAGCGGCCGCTAAGGCGGCGGCATCGGGTTTCCCGTACGCGAAGAGGTTGCGAGGCTTGGCGAGCGCAGAATCAATTCCACCAAGGTCGCGAACACCGCGGATACCGCCGTGTTCCGCGATCTGTTCGTCATGGATGGCAAGAACCGCATTCAGCGGAACCCATACCCATCGATGGGGCTTCACTTTGCCAACTCATGCAGTGCATTCCGGCGCCGTTTCATCACCTTGCGGGCAGACTCCATGGCCTTTTCGAATTCCGGGTCGAATGGAGTAATCCTGAAACCATCTTTGTCTTCGGTAAGAAAGACTGAATCGCCCTTCTCAACCTTCAGGCGCGACAAGGCCTCTTTGGGAAGGATCACTCCCACGGAGCTTCCAATCGTCGTCAGTTTCAGTTTCAGCATTGTGGTACCTCGCAACCGATATTATAACATAGATTATAACACGCGCTCGGTAGATCTCTGGTTGACTGGCCGTCGTGAGTCTATGACCGGCGACTCTTCAGTAACACTTCAATAAACAAGTTCGCGTCTTCGGCGCCGGATGACGAAGAGCGGACATGCCTTCGGCATGGATGATGCAAAGACTTACACGCCTTCGGCGTGGATGATACTGAATACACCGCCGGTCCGTGGTTGGGGCATAGCGTTGCAGCAAGTGGGGGATTGATTGCAATCGGCACCCGAATGGGGTTGGGCACGCGGGGATGGATCAAAACAGATGTGAAGCGCTGCGGGGGTGAAGCGTCTTGCTGTTCAGGCTTACAACGTGACCAGCGTTCCGGATTGCTCGGGCTGGCAGATGGCGGCCGGCTCTCCCTCCTGGCGCGGGGTCCAGTTGCGCGGCTGGTAGATGCAGCAGGGCTCCTCAGCGAGAGGATCGCCGGTGAGCGCGTAGGCGCGGGCGCGGGAACCGCCGCAGATCTCCTTGTACTCGCAGGCGCCACACTTGCCTTCCAGGCGGCTGGTGTCGCGCAAGGCCTTGAAGATGGGGGCGTCGCGATAGATCTCGGCCAGTGACTTCTCGCGGACGTTACCCGCATAGATGGGCAGGAAACCGCTGGGGTAGACGTTGCCGACGTGGGAGATGAAAACAAAGCCCTTGCCGTCATTGACGCGGCGCGTGGCCCAGCCCATGTTGCGGGCGTTGGCGTCGGAACTGGGAGCGCCAGCCTCAAACACAGGAGCTGAATCCCCAACCTTTTCAACGTGGAGATTTCCGGCGCGATTGGAGTCCTGCCCAATCAAGTCAGTCGCCCGGCCGCCCCGAGCGTGGCCCATTCTCCGCTCCTGAAGATTGTGCTGGAGGAGGTAGCGGCGGTAGTGCATGGCTTCGGTGGTCTTGATCTGGAAGCTGACCCGCTGGGAGAGCTCGTAGATCTTGGCGAAGACCTGCTCGAAGTCTTCACCGCTCAGCAGGTCGGCGAGCTGGCCGCGGCCCACTGGGACCAGAAAAAAGACGTTCCACATGACGATGTCCAGGCGTTCAAAGAGATTGCAGAGGTTGTCAAGGTCGTGGGCGTTGTGGCGGCTGATGGTGGAGTGAACCTGGATGGGGATGCCGGCTTCGTTGGCCCATTCGATGGCCTGGATGGTACGCGCCCAGGCGCCGGGCAGGCCGCGAAAGGCGTCGTGAATTTCCGGTGTCGAGCCGTCAAGGGAGATGCCGAGGCGCACCAGGCCGGCCTCTTTCATCTTGAAGATGGCGTCGCGGGTGAGTAAAGGCGTGGCGCTGGGCGTGACGGCCACGTGAACTCCTTTGCCGGCCGCATAACGGATCAGTTCGAAGACATCTTTGCGCTTGAGGGGGTCGCCGCCGGTAAAGACAAAAATGGGGATGTGCATGGCGGCAATCTCGTCAATGAGGGCCTTGGCTTCGGCGTTGGTCAGCTCGTCAGGGTGGGCGAGAGGCTGGGCGGCGGCGCGGCAGTGCTTGCAGGCAAGATCACAGGATTGTGTGACTTCCCAGATGGCAAGGAACGGGGTTTGGTCGTAGTTCAACGCGCCGCGGGCGGGAATAGAATGCATGGGCTGCATGACGCCTCCTGAGGAATCCTGGCCGGCCGGAGCAGGGAAGAGTTCCTGCGCCGGGGGTGAAGCAGTTGCGAAAGCTTAAGAAATCGGAGACACTGCCCATAACACCAGTTCCTTTCCGTAAAGTCGGAGAGGTCTGCGGCAGAGGCCGATGGAATCGAAAGCTGCTTGCGCGAGCCATGATTCCGTATCAGAAGAGCAGGTGCGGGGGGCCTCAGGCTGTGATTGAAATCACCCTATTTGCCCGTGAGACGCGTCGTTGAAGACCAACGAGGCAGAGGGGTAACTATTTCGGGACCCGAATATACGGATTTCAGATCTGTAGCTGCAGGAATTGGATCAGGCGAAGAGACAATTAAGACCGAGCACCGAATTCCCCAGGCGGATGGCTTTGAGCGGCCTGGATACCAGAGTTAGAGACGATTCTAAGAAGAATGTGAGTTAACTCACATTTAATTGTGCCACCGGGCACCGCAACCTGGTGACCACGCTGCCATAGTTTTGATGCACGCTAAGGAGGGTTGCCATGGCCGCCACCATGAAGCCCGGCTGGATCAAACCAGCCACCATACTGTTTGCCTCTGAGATTCCCGCCAATGAAAGGGCCTTTGCGTTTGCCGTGGCGCAGGCCGTGGAGTTCGGCGCGGACCTGATCCTGTTCCATGCTTATGACACGCTGGTAGTTGCGGCGTCAGAGCAATCTGGAATCCGCTACTACGACTACGCGGCAGCGGCGCGCACCGAGAAGGGGCAACTGGAGCCGCTGGCAGCTCGCGTACGCGAGGCCGGCGTGCGTTGCGAAGTGGTGGTGCGGCCTGGACTGCCCGCGGACCAGATTCTGGCCTTTTCGCGGGAACGCGCTATCGACCGGATCGTAATGGGCACACATTCGCCCGGCCCCATCGGGAAGTTGCTGGTGGGATCGGTGGCCGAAGCCGTGCTGCGCAGCGCCGCGGTGCCCGTACACATAGTAGGTCCGGATGTGGTGGACGGAAAGTATCGCAATTTCGCCACGCGCACGGTGCTGGCGGCGGTGAGCCTGCATGAGGCCAGCCCGGTGGTTACCATGTTTGCCGCGGGAGTGGCGCGCCAACATGGCGCGCGCCTCATACTTCAGCACGTGGTCCGTCCGCAGGAGCGGGCGGAGGTCATGTGCGGCCGGTCCATCGACCAGATTGAGACAGAAATGCTGTCGATGATTCCCGTGCAGGTGGCCGAGAAAATTGCCGCCCAGGCGATTGTGGTTCCCGGCGATCCTACCGAGGAGCTGCTTTATCAATCGCGCGCGCAGCAGGCGGATTTGATCGTGCTGGGCGCGCAGGGAGCTTCGGCATTCGCCGCGGTTACGCGTCAGGGCGTGGTCTACAAGGTGCTGGCCCATTCGCAATGCCCGGTGATGACACTCTCGCCGGTTTTGCTATCGGAGTGTGGATCGAAGGTGGAGGCAGAGAAAGCCCGCTCATCGGAAGCGTACATGGCGGGTGTTTTTTAGCCACGCGGTCAAGCAGTTGCTGTGCGAAACCTGCCCGAGTGCAGGATTGCTACTACTCCCTGCGCGGAGTGATGGTTTGCCGGCAGTCTGCGCGGGAAAGATGCGTTTCGCGTGAGCGCTCACCGCTCGTTGAATCCTAGAACCTGTAAGATCGGTTTCTCCTGACACGACAGCTCTCGACACGAGTTTGAAGCTTGGCACCGGCCGGTAGCTGCTCGAATAACTCCTGTGGCCTCGCCGCGAGCTGTCAACTGATCCTCTTCGCTCCCGTGGAGAGCATCGAAGCCGACATTTTGCGCGATGCGAATGAAGCCGGAGCGGTTGCGCGCGTATTAATGAAATTGGCCGCAAGATTCAGTGTTCCCGTAGCTTGTGAGTATCACAAGCAAACAACTTCGTGGCGGGATTGGGCGTCCAATGCGTTTGTTGCCCTGGAGGGGGAGAAACGAGATGAAGCGATGCTTTGGACAATTTTCGCGATCCTGGTGATTCTTTGGCTAGTGGGGATGTTGAGCTCTTATACGTTGGGAGGGCTCATTTACCTGTTGCTGGTGGCAGCGCTGATTGTGCTCATCATCCAACTGGTGACAGGGCGCAGAAACGTGGTCTGACGGTTCGGGGAGAAAAAGCCCGGAAAGGCGGTGATCGTTACTTAGGGCCTGCTAACATGCCCTAGTTCGCATCTAAGTAGATGTTAATTCTGAGATGCAACTTCTAATAGACCTCGGCGAGGGGCTAGAAGGGATGGAGATTAACTTATGGATAAAGACAGAGTGAAAGGTAAGGTTGACGAAGTCGAAGGACGAGCAAAGCGCCAGGCCGGCGAATGGACCGGCGATACAAGGGCGCAAATCGAAGGCGGGGCTCAGGAGATAAAGGGTCGAGTCCAGAATGCCTGGGGCAAGGTGAAAGATGCCGCGCGCGAGGCTGACAAGGACGAAACCGCTCCACCTCCTGAGGACGCACACTACCGGCGTCCCTGAACAAAAGCAGTAACCCGCATTGAAGCCGCCCGGTTGTCGGGTGCGAAAAAACGCAGCCCGCGGCCGGGCGCTCGTGTTTCACGTCGTATTTTTGGATGGTTTCAGAATGCGCGGGTATACTGAAAGCCAAGGGGCGGCGCGCTCCAGGGCCGCTGCCTGAGAGGTGCGTCTTCAGCAGCAATTGCGGTGCTCTCGCGTCTGACCTGCCGTCATCGCAAACTTCGCGGTGGCGGGCCGTGGTCCGCGTTTTGCGAAGTCCCCTGGATGCATTGACCTGCGCACTGCTTCCCGCCTCCTGTGTTCTCTGCGGCTCGCCTCTGCCGCGGCTTTCTCTCGCGCCAATTTGCGATACTTGCTGGACGGAAATTCCCGTTGCAGGCGAAGCTGCGTGCCAGCGCTGCGGGGACTCGCTGGCTGCGGCGGGCGGGTTGCCGGTAGGGGGATTGTGCCGGGCCTGCCGTCTGGTGCCGCCGCCGTTTGAGCGCGCGGTTGCTTACGGGGTTTATCAGGGACGGATGAGGGATGCGATTCACGCCCTGAAATACGGGCGGCTGCATCCGGTAGCCCGCGGTCTGGGCCGCAGGCTGGCGGAAGCCATGGCCGGACTGGCCGATGAAGCCCCTGCCAAAATGCTTGTGGTTCCCGTGCCCCTGCACCGGTTAAAGCACCGGCAGCGCGGGTTTAACCAGGCTCGTCTGCTGGCCGGCGAAGCGCTGCGTTTTCTGGCAAAGAGTCATCCCGCTTGGCGGCTGAAGCTGGCTCCGGGCACGCTCATGCGGCTGCGCATGACGGAAAGCCAGGCGGGTCTGTCCACTCGCCGGCGGCGCATCAATGTGCGCGGTGCATTTTCGGTTTCCGATGCCACCTTAGTGGCCGGCAATGATGTGTTGCTGATCGACGACATTATGACCACAGGCGCTACGGTACGGGCCGCCGCCCAGGCCCTCAAGCGCGCTGGGGCACAGTCGGTATGGGTGGCGACCCTGGCTCGCGCGCGGCGGATTTACACGGAAAACCAACAACACGCTTTTGAAGATGCTGTAGATATGGATTCACAGGCCGGTGAGCCGGCGGGGCAAAGGCAAGGGTGAGGTTCTAATCCACGGAGTTCGTGTGCAGGCCAACGATGGTTTTGACGCGGGAGAGATGCCATGTCGCTGGGAAAGGCCATGATTCATGCGCGCAAACAGAAATCGGCTGTGAAAGCAGCCGCATTGGCGGCAGCGGAGCACGCGGCGGGGCAGCCGGGGGTTCACACCATGCACATCCTGCAGATGCCGGTGCTGGTGCTGAACGCGTCGTATGAGCCCATCAACATCTGCGGGGCGCGGCGCGCGCTGGTGCTGGTGCTGAAGGGGATTGCGCGCACGGAAGAGGAGCATGGTCTGACGCTGCATGCGCAGCGGGCCCGTGTCCCGATGCCTTCGGTGATCCGGCTGCTGGAGTACCGGCGTATTCCCCACCAGACGCGCGCCCTCTCTCGCAAGAACATTCTGCTGCGCGACCGCAACACCTGCCAGTATTGCGGCGAAGCCAAGGTGCCCGGCGAACTGACCCTCGATCACGTCGTACCGCGCTCGCGGGGCGGCAACTCGACCTGGGAAAACCTGGTTGCCTGCTGTCACGCCTGCAACCGGCGCAAAGGCAACCGGCTGCTCAGCGAGATTGACGACATGATCCTGTTGCGTGAACCTCGCGCCTTTTCGCTGCACACCAGCCGCCAGATCATGCGCATGCTGGGCCGCGGCGATGACCGGTGGCGGAAGTACCTGTTTTATTAGCGGCCCGGGATCAGGCATCAGGCGCAAGGGCGTTTGGCCGCCTGAAAATACAGACAACATGGGCTTCTCATAGTACCCCGCGGGGAAAATGCAGAGATCACTGAACGGGTCAGGCAGTTGGGGCGTCTTTTTTCGCATGGGTTTCGCGATAGGGAAAGCTGTGTTTTTTGGGCTCCTGATTTGCCCGGCGCTGGCGGCTCAGTGGTATGCGCCGCCGCCCGTTCCTACCGGACTTCCCAGCCAGCCGTTTTCTATTCGCAACATCTGGTACATCGGCGGGACGGGGCCCTGGGACACGATGACCCTCGATGCGACGACGGAACGGCTATTTATCGCGCATGGCACGATGGTGCAGGTGCTAAGCGTTCAAACCGGAACGCTGGTGGGCGAAATCAAAGGCCTGGTCGGAGCCCGCGCCATTGCGCTGGACAGCAATGGCGGGAATGGCTACATCAGTGACGGCCCCGGCAATCGCGTAGTGGTTTTCGACCAGCATAGCCTGCAGACGGTGGCCACCATCGCTACGGAGCCGGACCCGCAATCGCTGGTCTACGAGCCGGCTTCGGGGCTAGTCTTCGTCGTACAGGCTGCGCCAGCGTCTCAGGCGCCTCCGCCGCAGCAGAACCAGGGCGAGCGGAAGCGGGCGGTGCCAGGTGCATACGGAGAATCGAACATCACTGTCATCGATCCGCAGACCAACTCCATTCTGGGCAAGATCGTGCTTTCCGGCCATTTGGGCTACGCGCAGGTTGACGGCGCGGGGAATGTCTATGTGGGCTATACCGACCGTGACGCCATACTCCGCTTCAACGGCGAGGCCGTGGCTGCAGATTTCGAGAGCCGGCAGGGCCAGCCCGGTCAAGCGTCAGCGCCGGAGGCGGCGAAGGGACATAAGCAGAAGGCCAGCGCCGTAAAGCCGCCTCTGATTGACTGGACGAGCGGCCAGGAGGCGAGCGCAACCGAGGGCGGAGGTTTTCAGGTGATCCGGCTGGGGCAGGCCTGCGGTTTGCCGCGCAGCTTTGCGCTCGACGGCCCGGATGCCCGCCTCTTTGCGGCGTGCAACACCTCGACGCTGGAAGTGCTCAACACGGCTACCGGTGCGACGATTACCAACATGCCCATTGGAGTGGGCGTTGATGAGATTGGTTTCGACTCCGCACATGATTACATCTTTGCGGCCAGCGGAGCGCAGGACGGAATGCTCACCGTGGTGCGGCGTGATTCAGCTACCGACACCTACGCGATTGTTCAGAATCTGCCGACGCGCGAGCGCGCTTATGTGATGGCGGTAGATGCGGAAAATGGCGAGGTCTATCTGGTCACCGATATTGTGGGCGTGAAGCTGAACCAGCCGGGAGGTCTCGGCGCGTTGCGCACGACGCCCGTCAACGGCAGCTTTCAGGTGATCGAAGTGGGAAACTGAATCGGGCGGAAAGCAAGACGGATACTCGGGGAATCTATTGGGCGCCGTCGGACTGCTGCTGCGCTTGCGGACGGCGGTGGTCGATGATGCGGTAACCGGACGGGATCTGGAAGACGCCGGGATCGGGTGCGGAGAGGTTGAGGTCGGTGAGCCAGAGCGTTTGATCGCCGTCGCGCGGGTCGTGCCGCTCCTCTCTTACATTGATTCCGAGTTGAGGCGAATACCAGTAGTCCACAGTGCGAAGGATGTTCTTGGTATTGCCGATGGTGGCCGAGAAGATGGTCAGCGTTTCGCGCGTGTGCAGAACTTCCTGACCATCCATCAAATCGGTTCCCAGGTTTTCGCGAGTCAGGTAGGTTTTGCCGCCAGGCTGCAAACCGGCGTGCGGGTCCCCTGCCGGTGCGGGAGGCGAGTAGTAAAACAGGTTGCACACCTTCGCATAGGGATTGCAGTTGTACATGGTGTGGGCGACGGGATCGGTGTATTCGTTGATTCTGACTTGCGACTGCCGGTTTTCCGGATTGGGGACGGGCGTGAATGTTCTGCGCTCCTGAAAGATGCGCCCATCCATATCGCGGGCAACCACGCGCTGGTTTTGCGAGGTGACGGTGGAACCGTCAGGCATGGTACGCACCACAAGCGTTTTGGCGATGGCCATGAACGGCGCACCCGTTGAGGGCGGAAAGTAAAGCGGCGCAATCAGAAAAGGCGCGCGGAAATCGGGCGCATGGGTGGGCGCGGTTGCCTGGGCGAAAAGCAAAGCCGGCAAAGCGGCGAGGGGAACGACTCGAGCAAAGGCACAAGGAAAGAGCTTCATGCAAGCAGGCCCCGAATTTCGGCTCCATCATAGCAGAAGGCTGAAGCGACGGCTGCAATCCAGGTGGCTCGAACAGGCAGCGAGTTCAGGGCTTGGGCGGCTGGCCTGTGTTGGGCTGCTGGCCGTTCTTGGTAATATCCTGGCCGTTGTAGATGATCGTCGTCGAGGTGCCGAAACGCTTGTAATTGGAATACGTGACTACCTCGCGAATGTGCACGTCCTCGGCCATGTAGCCATTGCCGCCGGTGAAATGGAGCATGCCCTCGCCTTTTGAATAGACAGGAAACCAGTAATGGCCGTCGATCTGCTGGCGCCAGGTGATAAAGGGCGGGTGCAGGTCCTGGTGGCCGGGCTTGGTGTCGTCAGGCACCATCCAGCCGTCGGTAACCACGATCTCCAACTCCTGCGTGTCGACCCAGACGCGGCCCTTGAAGTAGCGCTTGTTCTTCTCTATCTGCTTGGGGGTTACGTCGAAGACGTAGCAGTCGACCTGGTCGATGCGCTGCTTGCCCACGTATTTCACGTCGTACTCGCTCATGTTGTCGGGGGTGAGAACGAACTGGTAGTTGTGCTGGATGTCCTGGAAGTCCGATTCCGACATCATGATGCCGCCGTTATCCAGGGTGCTGGGCGGGGCGTAGACGACTTTTTCCCAGCGGCCGCCGCTGGGGCGGAAGGTCACGTCGTCGACCTCGTAGTATTCTCCGGTGACCTTGTGCGTATCGTCATCGATGGTGTCGACGCGCGCGGTGCGGCGGTAGGTGTAGTGTTGCAGCGCCTCGCGGTATTCAGCCTCACGGGAGGTGAAGTCGGAGATGATTTTCGATACGGGGATGGGAGGCTGGGTGAACTGCAAAGGTCCGAATCCCGAATCCAGCGGCATGGGAGTGAAGCTGTCTTGTGCACGCGCAACCACGGCTGCGCTCATGGCCAGCGTCAGCAGGATCGATATCCAACGGAATCGCAACATGGATTCCTCCTTTTCGCGCCTTACACAGTAAGCCGGGCCGGGAGCCGGCCTGCGCATTTCCAAGTTTCTCATGCGCCCGGGTATTTAGACGCACCGCGCACAACGAGGGAGTGTCGGAAAAGGCGGACACGCTTAATCCGCGGGGGGCTGAGCTGGCTGCGGTGCGCCGGCATTGGGGTTGCCGAGAATCCTGAAAGAGTTCATGAACTGCTCGGTCATGCCGGCAGGGTGATTTTTGCTGTTGACCACGATCAACTGGTAAAAGCGGCTGCCGTCGAGGAATTGATGGACAGCGTACTGCCATCCGTCCTTATCGACGGCGGTGAAGGCGCGACCGGGCACGCCAAACAATTCGATGGGCACATCGCTGGTGAGGGTTTTGCCTCTCGTCACGCCGTCGCGCATGGTCTCGAGCAGCGCCTGCGGCGAGGCGCTGGCGTAGTCGGGCGGGTAGTCGTTATAGATGACCATGTAAGTGGTGTCGTCGTTATCGAGGTCGACCCAGTATTGATACATCGTCGCGTTGCCGCCGCCCTGGAGGTTGAGCGGCCGTGACAACTGTTTCGGCGCGCCGGGAAACTCCACCTTGAAAAGGCCGTTAGTAGAGGTGAAAGACCGCATGGCCGCGGAGGACTCCGCGGCTGAAGCAGAAGCCGCCTGGGGTGGTTTGGCATTCTTTGCGGGCGTTTTCGTCTGCGCGGCTGCCAAGGTTCCGGCGGGAATTAGCAGCAATAATGCAGTCACACTCCCAACTTTGCGCATCTTCCTCCCGGTAACGCCTTTTGCGGGCTGGCACAGCCGGCGGCTCAGTGCCTGCAGGGCTGTCTTGCTCATTATGGCGCAGTGCGGTGATCTGCGGGCAGGCGCGGCCTGCGGCCTGCGGCGCCAAACAGAGATGGAAATCCGTACAATAAAGACTGAATGGCTTTTACCGAACAATACGACGTGGTGGTGGTGGGGGCGGGCCACGCTGGGTGCGAGGCGGCAATGGCGGCTGCGCGCATGGGTCTGAAGACCGCGCTCATCACCATGAATCTCGATCTCATCGCGCAGATGAGCTGCAACCCGGCGGTGGGCGGCGTGGCCAAGGGCCACCTGGTGCGCGAAGTGGATGCGCTGGGCGGGATCATGGGCGAAGTGGCCGACGCGGTCGGCATTCAGTTCCGCTTGCTGAATACTTCGCGAGGCCCGGCGGTATGGAGCCCGCGCGCGCAGTGCGACAAGCAGCTTTACCGGGTGAAGATGCGCGAAGTGCTGGAAGCGCAGGCCGGGCTGCATATCCGGCAGGCGGAAGTTGTTGACCTGGTGGTGGAAGAGGGTTCAGGGACCAGGGACCAGGGATCTGAAAGCAACGGCGGCGGGGCTGAGGACGTGGATGCGATCGCCGAGCTGCCGCGGCCCACGCGGGTGCGCCGCCGGGTTTTGGGATTGAAGCTGCGCGATGGCCGCCGGTTGATGGCTGGGGCGACCATTATCACCACGGGGACGTTTCTCAATGGGCTCATCCATTGCGGCGAAGAGCGCTATCCGGCAGGGCGCAGCGGCGAGCCGGCGAGCGTTCTGCTGGGCGAAGCGCTGCGGGCTCTTGGGCTGCGGACATGCAGGCTTAAGACCGGGACGCCGCCGCGGCTGGACGGGCGCACCATCCGCTGGGATGCGTTTGAAGAGCAGCCCGGGGATGCCGACCCTACGCCGTTCAGCTTTCGCACCAGGCGAATTGTGCAGCCGCAGGTGAGCTGCCACATCGCGTTCACCACGCCGGAGACGCTGCGGCTGATCCGCGAAAACGTGCACCGCTCGGCGATGTACTCGGGGCGTATCGAGGGCGTCGGGCCGCGCTACTGCCCGTCGATCGAGGACAAAATCGTCAAGTTTCCGGATAAGACGCAGCATCAGTTCTTTCTGGAGCCGGAGGGGCTGAACACGCACGAGGTCTATATCAACGGCATGTCGACCTCGCTGCCCATGGAAGTGCAATGGCAGATGGTGCATTCGATTCCCGGGCTGGACGAAGCGGAGATGCTGCGGCCGGGTTACGCGATTGAGTACGACAGCGTGGACGCGACGGAGCTGGACCGGACGCTGCGCGTGAAGTGCATGGAGGGCCTGTATCTGGCCGGGCAGATCAATGGAACCAGCGGCTACGAAGAGGCGGCGTGCCAGGGAATCATGGCGGGAATCAACGCCGCGCTGTGGCTCAAGGGCGAAGCGCCGTTCACCATGGATCGCACCGAGGGCTACACGGGGATTCTCATCGACGATCTGATCTCGAAGGGCACCAATGAGCCGTATCGGATGTTCACGTCACGGGCGGAGTTCCGCCTGCATCTGCGCATTGACAACGCGGACCGACGGCTCACGCCGCAGGGGCGACGGCTGGGACTGATCGGCGATGAAGCCTGGGCCGAGTACGAGCAGAAACGGGCGCGGATGGCGGCGCTCGATCGGCTGCTGGCCACCGGCAAGGTGGATGGGGAAAAGCTGGCGCGCGTGGGACTGGGCGAGTTGCCTGCGGTTGCGGGGCTGACCTGGGCGCAACTGCTGAAGCGGCCTGAAGTGACCATGGAAGCGGTGCTGGGTGCGCTGCGCGGCGAGTTGGAGCACGACGCGGCGCTGCGCGCGTTCCTTCTGCCCGATAATCCGCGGGAACATTCGGTGACTGTAGCGACCATGCGCAATGAAGCGCGCGCGGTAGAGACGGAGATCAAGTTTGCCGGATATCTGGAGCAGCAGAAGAAGTCGATTGAAAAGCTGAAGGCCGCCGAAGCGGTGACCATTCCGGAGTGGATCGAGTATGGGACAATCAGCGGGCTCTCGCGGGAGATGCGCGAGAAGCTGGAGCGGGTACGCCCGGGAACGATCGGCCAGGCCAGCCGCATCCCTGGAGTGACGCCGGCGGCGCTGAGCCTGGTGCATGTGTCCATCCGGCTGCAGGGGGCGAAGCGGCTGCGTCCCATGGATGCCTGAGTTATAACCGCTGAAAACCGGTGGCTGTTTTGCGACCAAGGACCGCTGCCGGCTGATCCGCGCCCTTCATGCCCGAACTACCTTGATCCCCGACCGCTCGAACGGCGCCAGAGCCTCATCCGGAGCACCGAGATTGGTGATCAGCACATGAATTTCGCTGGTCGGGCAGATGAAGGCCGGACTGATCTTCCCCACCTTGCTCGAATCCGCCACCACGATCACCTGCTTCGCCTGTTTCACCATCTTCCGGTAGACCAGCGCCTCATCGGTCTCCAGCGTCGTCGCCCCGCGCTCCGCGTCCAGTCCCGTCACGCTGAGAAATACCTTGTCCATATACACATCGTCGAGAAAGGTCAGCGCCGCATGCCCGGTGAGCGAAAACGACCACGCCCATGGAACCACTCCGCCAGTGACGTAGGTGCGGATGCCCGGCTGATTGCACAGCTCCATGCCGATGTTGATGGCGTTGGTAATCACCTGGATCTTGTCGCGGTGGCGCAGGCTGCGTCCGATGTGGGTGGTGGTGGTGCCGGCGCTCAGGCCCACGGTTTCGCTGGCCTGAACCAGATCGGCCGCCGCCGCGCCGATGCGGCGCTTCTCCACGGCATAGCGCTGCTCGCGCGCCAGGAAGGAACTGTCGTAGCGGAAGGGCTCGTAAAGCAGCGGTTCCACCAGTGTTGCGCCCCCGTGTGTGCGCCGGATCAGACCCCGGTTCTCCATCCGCGCCAGATCCCGCCGGATACTGGGCGCCGAGGATCCGGCAGCCGCAACAATCTCTTCAATGCTCGCCGTTCCCACGCGGAGCAGGAATTTCATAATCTGTTCAGATCGCGGATTCAGCTTGTCTGCCATACCGCACCCGATTCTAAATGCTTCCGGGCCGCGAAGGGATAATTTCGCCGTGATTTTTTATCAAATCGACAATATTCGCAGTACTTATCTTCAGAGGTTTGATCAGTTGGCACTGCTTTGATCGATTCCTTCTGTCCGTTTTTATCCAGCCTTTTCCCAAGTTCGACACCGCTGTGATAGCGTTGCATGGCAACCTGTTGCCGTAATTCCAAACCGGCGCTGATCTGAAAGAGCGTCGGACCCCGCCGTTGATTCCATGGCTCCCGATCTGGAAACCCGGGTAGTGCGCAAGCTGCAAAGACGCATCCTGCCCTTTGCGATGCTGCTTTACTTTGTCAGCTTCCTCGATCGGGTCAACGTGGGCTTTGCCGCCTTCAGCATGAACAAGGCCATTGGACTTTCGCCGGCAGAATTCGGTTTCGGCGGCGGCATCTTCTTTATTGGCTACATCCTCTTCCAGGTTCCCTCAAACATGATCCTGTACCGGGTGGGCGCGCGAAAATGGATTGCCCGGGTGGTCGTGGTCTGGGGGCTGGTTTCCGCCGGTTCGGCGTTTGTCGTCGGCCCGTACAGCTTCTATGCCATGCGTTTTCTTCTGGGATTGGCCGAGTCCGGCTTCTTCCCGGGCATTTTGCTCTACCTCACGCTATGGTTCCCGTCGCGCCACCGCGCTGTCGCCATCGCCGCATTTATGGCTGCGGCCCCTCTTTCCACGGCGGTTGGCTCGCCCATCTCCGGGGCGCTGATGGAACTGCCCCGGCTGGGCGGTTTGAGTGACTGGCAGTGGCTTTGCATCCTTGAGGCTCTGCCGGCCATCCTGCTTGGTTTCGCGGTATTCAAAGTTCTCGCCGATAGCCCCGAAGAAGCGGTCTGGCTCGAAGCCGGCGAGCGCGACTGGCTCACGGCGAAACTGAGGGAAGAACGCGCGCCCATCTCCCGGCCCGCCGGCGGTCTCAAGAGCGCCTGGGCTGCTCTCCGCGATCCCCGGGTGCTGGGGCTGGCGGTAATTTATTCGGGCACTTCCGCCGGATTGTACGCGGTCGGTCTCTGGTCGCCGCTGATCATCAAGCAATTTGGATTTTCGCCCATGGCTGTGGGTTGGATCAACGCCGTACCGAGCATCGTGGCGGCGCTGGGCATGTTGGTCTGGGCGCGCAACTCTGACCGCACCCTGGAACGAACCTGGCATGTGACCATTCCCTGCCTGATGGCCTGTGCGGGCCTGGTCTGGGCGGGAATGGCCACGGCTGCCATTCCTGCCGTCGCTGCCCTCACCATTGTGAGTTTCGGCAGCAACGCCTCCAAAGGGCCGCTCTGGGCGGTGCCGAGTCTGTTCCTCTCCGGCGCCGGCGCCGCCGCGGGCATCGCCTGGATTAATTCTCTAGGAAACATTGGCGGCTTCGTGGGACCAATTCTTATCGGCTGGCTAAAGAGCAGGACGGGCAGTTATCTCGGCGGCCTCGACGCCGTCGGCGCCATGCTGATGCTCTCCGCTGTACTGATGTTGAGCATGAGCCGGCAAATGCGCCGCGGGGGCTGGAGGACTGCCTCGCGTGAGAGTGAGCCAACAGATTGAAGTTGCCTGCATCGAGGCGACGTTCGCCTGCCACTGCCTGCGCCCAGTCCGCGCTTAGTCATTGCCCGGGAGTTGCAGATGAGCGGCGATACACCTGACGGCTTCTGCCGAATTGGGGACCGCACGCAGCAACTCCCGGTTACAGGGCTTCACAAACCCGGCATTCACTGCGGTATCGAGAAACTCGATGAGGCCGTTCCAATAGCCGGCAGTGTTGACCAGCAGACAGGGCTTAGCGTGAATTCGCAACTGCGCCCAGGTCACCGCTTCGAGCATTTCGTCGAGCGTGCCGTAACCGCCGGGAAGAGCGATAAACGCATCAGCCAGCGCGGAAATCCGCGCCTTGCGTTCATGCATGGTCGGAACCATTTCCAGCGCAGTCAGTTTCTGGTGCGCAATCTCCGCCCCGGCAAGCACATGCGGTAATACTCCAACGACTTCTGCCCCCGCGGCGAGCGCCGCATCGGCGACCGCACCCATAAGCCCCACGCTGGCGCCTCCGTAGACGACACCCAGGCCTGCGGCTGCGATTTGAGCGCCCAGCATTCGGGCCTCGTCCATAAAAGCGGGATCATTTCCGGAAGAAGAACCGCAGTAGACCGCAACGCGGCGGTTTAGTGTGGTGGGCTTTGTCATCGTGCTTTCAGGATAGCGCCGTGGCTGGGCTTGATGGCCGCATTTTGGAGGTCCGAATTCGCGCCGCGATCAGCATTGCCGGTGGCAATCTGGTCATTCCTCCTGCATCCAAGCATGCCGACGTCGTAATCTACTGAACATGAGCCCGACACCGCAACAGCCGCAACTGAATCTCACCCAGACAACCGACTATCGCGAATCCTATGCCAATAGTGTGCAGGTGCGCGTTAGCGTTTGGGATTTCCAGCTTGTCTTCGGATTGGCCT
The DNA here is from genome assembly GCA_030038435.1 of Acidobacteriaceae bacterium. GTDB lineage: Bacteria > Acidobacteriota > Terriglobia > Terriglobales > Acidobacteriaceae > Telmatobacter. The sequence continues at coordinate 59,432 of JASHOY010000377.1, forward strand.
CGAGCGAGAGTCCCGAACAGGTCACGATCCGCAATCACCAGGCGATCTTTCTGAGCCCGCAGCAAGCCAAGGCGCTATGGAATGTGCTGGGTCAGAACATCGCCCAGTATGAACAGGCTTTTGGGACTCTGAATCTCGAGCCCAAGAACCAGAACTTTCCCTCCGGAGCAGTGAATTAAAAGGTACCGACGCAATTGTGCTCCGGTCTGGCCGGAGCATGAGTGGTATTCTCAAGATGGTCCTCTATTCGCTGTGTTGACGCGATCCCAAAATATTCTCACTGCGCTTCGGCGTAACTGCAGAGCAATGCCTGCGGCATTTTTATTGCTTTTGCTGGGCATGGCGAGCGGGTGCGGACGTTTCCAACAAAAAGCTCCGCCCGACATGGTTTACGTGTCCGCGGAAGGCGCCTTGTATCTCCACGACCGGGTCGCGGTAGTGTCGAACCGGATAGCGGAGGTGAAGAACGGCGATGCGCTGAGAGTCGTCGAGCGTGCCGGCCGTTTCCTGAAAGTGAAAACCAGCCAGGGCCAGATAGGTTGGATCGAGCAGAGCGCGGTGGTCGACAGCGGGGTCTACGACCAATTCGCGAACCTTGCCGCAGCCAATAAGAACGATCCTGTAGTGGCCACCGGGACGCTTGACGACGAGCTCTACATGCACATTCTTCCCGGACGGACGACGCAGCACTTCTATCTTCTGCCGGCGAATACGAAGGTGGAATTGCTGGCCCGGGCCTCGGCTCCCCGGACGCCGATCCAGGCGGCGTCGCCCGAAGCCAGGCCGGCGCAGAGAGCGGGAGCCGAGGCGGTGCCCGGATTGCCGCAGTCGCAACCCGTGGTTATGGAGGATTGGTGGCTGGGGCGCGACGCGCGCGGGCGAACCGGTTGGCTGCTTGGCAATCTCATCTACGTGAATGTGCCCGATGATATTGCGCAATATGCCGAGGGGCAGCAGATCGTGGGCGCGTATGTTTTGAGAACGGTTGAAGACCCGGAATCGGATTTTCCCAATCATGAGGCGCCTGAGTATCTGACTCTGGAGGCTCCGCTGGAGGCGGGGCGGCCGTTCGATTACAACGAGGTGAGAATTTTCACCTGGAGCGTGCGTCACCACCGCTACGAAACCGCGTTCCGGCTGCGGCCGATTGCCGGTTTTTTACCCGTGAAAACGGGGATGGAGAAAGGACCGGACGGAAGCGAGATACCCACCTTCAGCTTTGTAATTGCGGGCAACGACAATGTGGTGACCGATCCGGCGACGGGGATTACCAGGCCGGCATCGCCGCGGACGCTTCACTACGAGATGATCGAAACCGTGGTGAAGCGGATGGGGCCGGATATGGGACCGATTCCCCTGCTGGATCGCGGGGAGAAGCAGCGGAAGGAAGAAGCGCGGAGGCGCGGCCGCCGCAGGTAAGTGGTTAGCTTTTCAGCGCGCGGGCGAAGATGAAGCCGGTGAGAACGGCCAAGACAGCGGCGGCGCCGTAGAAGACGCCAGGGCGAGCGCGAATACATTCTTCGGCGATGCGGCGGAGGTCAAGGCTGTCCTCGAGCCCATTGCGCAATTCAACCACGCGGCGGCCAATGCGCTCACGCTGGTGCTCTGCCTTTTGCTCAAGCTCGTCCACGGTTTGCTGGTTCGTTGCCATAGCGCTCCGCTCCCTTCCGGAATGTTTCTCCATCAAGTCTCAAGACACGAAGGGTGCGTTTGGGGGTCAGATTTCCTGCTTTGAGCCTGGCCTTGCCTGCGGCGCCCAGGATGGCGGCCAGCGCCAAGGCCGCGCTGCCGGTGATTAAGAGTCCCCAGATGAGACCCGCCTGGTGGCTGAAAGCGCCGAAAGCAAAGGCGATAGTCAGGGCAATGCAGAAGCCCAGCAAGGTGAGAGCGGGAACGGCGAACAGTGCGGCGGCGGCCAGAAGCAGGGCCGCACCGCGCATGCGGCCGAGGCTGGAGCTCAATTCGGCGCGGAGCATCTCATAGCAGGTTTCGATAAAGCCTTTCAGGTCGTGGCCGAGTGCTTCGAAGCCGGTTTGGAAAATAGGTTCCGCGCCCATACTCAATGTCTCCCCAAGCCGATGAGGATGCCGAGAACGAAAGTTACCGCTGCCACTCCTCCCAAAACGCTGATGGGGCGCGTTTGGTGATAATACCTGGCGCGGCCGGCGATGCAGGAAACCTCGTCCCGCAGCTCCTGTGTGGAAGCTGGCAGCCGCGAAATCTGGTTCGTGGCGCAATCGTTGATCTGTTCCCAGCGCGCGAAAAGACGGTCGCGCATACGCTCCACTGCGAGCACCATCAACCCTGCCTTTTCGCCGATGACGGCCGCAGTGCCCGGGCACGCGAGATTGTCGCGGGAAGCAGCTTCGGGCATCGCTCCCTCCTCTGTTTTGTGATGGCCTGGTTCGGGGAGCGGTTGGCCGCCGGGAAGGCCGTCGCTGGAGTGCATGGCAGGGGCGAGGAAAATGCAGCCCGATTAGAGACCGGCAGAACTGCCCGATTGCAGCGGCGCCACCTGTTGCTGTGCGAAAATCTAAGTTTGCATACACCTCCCAACTTCCGCCTGCTGGTGGTGCGATTGGGCGCCATGGGCGACATTTTGCACGCGCTTCCCGCGGTGACGGCGCTGCGGATGGCGCATCCCGAGTGGACGATTGGCTGGGTAGTGGATCCGCGCTGGCGCGCGTTGTTGACGGCAGAGAATGGAAATCAGGGGACTGGGGAAAGAGAACAGAGAGCAGAAGGCAGAGAGCAGAAGACACAAAACAGGATGCAAGGGGCTGGCGGCGCGCGGGGACGAATGCAGCCGCTGGTGGATCGCATTTACTTTGCCGCGGCGAAAGAATGGGGGCGCAGGCCGCTGCGTGCGTCAACTTTGAGAGAGATCAGGGAACTGCGGCGAGGGCTGCGTGAGGAGAAGTACGATGCCGTGCTGGATCTTCAAGGCGCGGTGCGGTCGGCGGCGATTGCGCGGATGACGGGATGCAGGCGCGTGATTGGCGAAGCGGCGCCGCGCGAGTATGCGGCGAAGTGGCTCTTCCACGAGCGCGTGGCAACCGGCGGGGTTCACGTGATCGACCAGGATGTCGAGCTTGCATCGGCGGTCGCCGGGGATGCGCTGGAGGCGGTGAAGCCGCTGCTGCCCGAGGACGAGGAAGCAGAGTTGTGGAGCGGCAAAGTGCTGGGGCCAAAGGCGGCGCCGACGGTGCTGATGAATCCGGGCGCGGGGTGGGGAGCGAAACGCTGGCCGCCGGAGCGGTATGCCGTAGTGGCACAGGGACTGCTGGACCGTGGTTTTGAGGTGCTGGTGAATACGGGGCCGGGCGAGGAACCGCTGGCGCAGGTGGTGGTGCGCGCGACCAGCGGTGCGGCTCGGCTGCTGATGCCTTCGCTGGGGCACCTGATTGCGCTGATGCGCCGGGTGACGCTGTGCATTGCCGGCGATAGCGGACCTTTGCACCTGGCCTGTGCGCTGGGCCGTCCGGTGGTGGGGATTTATGGGCCAACGGATCCGACGCGGAATGGACCCTTTGGCACGCGAGCGCGAGTGCTGCGGAGCCCCACCAGCGTGCGCGACCACAGCCGGCGGGCGCAGCCGGAGCCAGGGCTGCTGACGATTCAGCCGGAAGAGGTATTGCGCGCTGCCGATGAGCTGCTGGCCGGGGATGGGAGCTGATGACTGGCCGCCGCACTTCTTCAAATCCCCGCCCCACGCCGAGGTGGCAGCGGGTGGCGCGGCGCATCCGCGTGCCCCTGGGATTTGTTACCGCGGCCCTTTATGTGTTTGAGATATGGCGGCATGAGCCAAGGCCGACGGCGATCGCCTGCAGTTTGGCGCTGGTTTTGCCGGGGCTGTGTCTGCGCGGCTATGCATCCGGTTATGTAAAGAAAAACCGCGAGCTGACAATGACCGGGCCTTATGCACGCACACGCAATCCGCTTTATCTGGGCTCCATGCTGATTGCGGCGGGATTTGCGCTGGCGCTGTTGAGCTGGGCGGTGGCGGTGGTGCTGGCCGCGGGCTTTGCCATGATCTACATCCCTGTGATTGCTTCGGAGGAGCGATTCCTACGGGCGACGTTTCCCGGATTCGACGAATACTGCCGGCTGGTGCCGCGACTGATACCGCGATTGAGAGCGCATCGGTGCGTACCCCCGGCCGGATCAGGGGCAGCCGACGCAGCCAATGGAGGGACAGGCGGGTTTTCACTGGCACTTTACCTGAAACACCGCGAGTACAATGCTGCTATAGGTGCTGGATTGCTTTATCTATGTCTGCTTTTCTTGCGGCCGCTGCTGCAAGTAATTGTTTCTGCGGTTCGATGAGCGTTTCCGCCGGAGATGTCATTTTTCAAGGAGCTACGCCCGACGTTGAAGACGCGTAAGCATCTCGCAGTTTTTCTGTGCTTTCTTTGCCTGGGCTCGATGGGTCTGGCGCAGCATGTGGCGCCCCTGCCCCCGCCGGACACGGGATTCAGCTTTCCGCAAAAGCAGACCCTCACCTATTCCGTGGACTGGCGCGTCTTTCCGGCCGGAACCGCGGTGATCCACTTTGATGCGTCGGGCGGTCAGGAACACGTGGCGGCGAGCGCCTACACGATTGGCGCCATCAACCTGCTGTTTCACGTGAACGACCGGTTCGAGTCGGTATTCGACCGGCAGAAGGGCTGTTCCTACGAGTTCGACAAGCAGACCGTGGAGGGACGCCGCCAGATCGATTCGACGCTGGACCTCGATTATGCAATCTCGAAATCGATTCTCAACCAGAAGAACCTGGTGAACGGGCAGACCAAGCATGCGGAGTCTCCGATTCCAGGCTGCCTGACTGATCTGTTAAGCGGGATTTTTTATACTGCGTCGCAGCCGCTGAGCGTGGGGCATAGTTTTACGATTCCGGTGGCCGATGCGCAACGCACCGTGCCGGTGACGATGAAGGCGGAAGGCTACGAACAGGTGCGCACCGCACTTGGCACCTTTAAGACCATACGGGTTCAGCCGACCGCGGACGCAGGGGTGGTGAAGAACCGCGGAAATATCTGGATCTGGTATACCGACGACGAGCGACATGTGCCGGTGCAAATGCAGGCGCGGTTGTTCTGGGGGACGATCACGTTCCGGCTGATTTCAGACGAGAATAAATGAGAACGGGAACACCAAAAGGGCGGGTGAGTCACTGGCCCTATCGCCATCCGTAGTGCCAATGGGTCGGTTCGGACGGAACTGTGCACTTTGCCCATCTGTCCGGACGGGCGGAGTACGATGAGACCTGCAAGCTCAAATGGAAAAGCCGTCAGACTCAATTTCCACGATAGCTGTGCTCATCCCGGCCCGGCGCAATGAGCCGGCCCTGGCTCCGCTGATCGTCGCGCTGTTTGACGCGGGATTCGGCGCAATTGTCTTAGTGGACGATGGCAGTCCAAGTGAAGACAGAGGTGCCCTCGATGAGCTGAGCAGGCGGGAGCGCGTGCACCTGTTGCGCCATGCTGCGAATCTGGGCAAGGGGCGGGCGCTAAAAACAGGATTCAACTATTTTCTCAATTCACTCGGCGGGTTTACGGGACTGGTGACGGCCGACGCCGACGGTCAGCATGCAGCGAACGATATTGTGCGCGTCGCCCAGATGCTGCTGGCTTCTCCTGGCTGTGCGGTGCTGGGTTGCCGGAATTTTGGAACGGGCACGCCGTTTCGAAGCCGCTTTGGAAACGCGCTGACGCGCATGGTCTTTCATTTTGTGAGCGGCTGCAAGGTTAGCGACACGCAGAGTGGGTTGCGTGCGTTTCCCGCAAGCTTGCTGAAGGAAATCGTCGTACTGCCCGGTGAGCGTTACGAGTACGAGATGACGGTGCTGGCTTACCTTTGCGGTCACGGCAGGCAGCCGCTGGAGACGCCGATTTCAACCATCTACATCGATAGAAATCGCGGTTCCGCATTCAACCCGGTGCGCGACTCGATGCGCATCTATTTTGTGCTGCTGCGCTATTGCACGGCTTCGCTGCTCTCAGCGGCGCTTGACTTTGCGGTGTTCGGGGTCGTCTACACCTTGACACATGGGCTGCTGCTGAGCATTGCAGCAGGGAGACTGAGTTCGCTGGCTAACTTCACGCTTAACCGAAGCTTTGTTTTTCGTTGCGGCGGGCGTGTGGGAATGGCTCTTGCCCGATATTACCTGCTGGCTGTGTTAGTAGCGATGGTGTCTTATGGGTGCATTCGCGAAATTCTGACTTATTGGGGATGGAACGTCTATCTCGCCAAGCTTGTTGTGGAAAGCCTGCTATCGGTGGTGACTTTCTCCATTCAGACTCTCTTTGTATTTCCGGTGCAGGAAAGGGAATAAGTCAGTGGGCAATTTTTTTCTGTGAAAGCGCCCAGGCGAGATTGTTTTTTGCCAGTTGAAAATCGGGCTTGAGACTGACAGCGGTCCTGGCGGCGACAATTGCCGCGTCCCACTGATGCATGGAGTTATATGCAGCGGCAATATTGTTATATGCCTCGGCGTAAGCGGGGCGGAGACGTAAGGCCTCCTGGGCGTCTGCGATGCTGTTTTGGAAGTGGCCGGCCTGAAAATCGTTGAGCGATCGATTGAGCCAGTCTTCAGCGGTTCCCGGCGCGGGCGATGCAAGTGCCGGAGAGTTTTTTTCGCGGGCGTAAAGCGCCAGGTTGTTGCTTGCCAGGGAGTAATCAGGATTGAGACGCAATGCCTGACGTTCGCTGGCGATGGCGAGATCCCATTGGCGCAGACCGGCATACGCGGCGCCGATGTTGTTATAGGCAGGCGCGGAATGTGGATCGAGACTCAAGGCTTTTCGCGCGTCAGCGAGGCAGGCCTGGAAATCCCCAGCCTGGTATTGATAGAGAGAGGCATTGATCCAGTCGTTAGCGGTCTGCGTTGTGGGCAGAGCCAGGATAGCCCGGGCAGCGGTGTCAGCCGGCGACAAGTTGAGCGCCGCATTGGCGGCGGCGCGGGCATCAACGGGGTCGCCGGCGGCCTGGTATGCGGAGGCGAGAAGATCGCGGGAAGTCAGACTGGAAGGGTTGAGGATGACTGCTAAGCGAAGCTGCTGCAAGGCGCCGGCGAGCTGATCGTTTTCGAGCAGCCAGCGGCCGTAGAAGTAGTGTGCCTGATCGTCGTTGGGGGCCAGGGCAATGGCGCGTTGAAAGTGACTCGCGGCCTGCTGATTGCGGTTCATGGCGCCGAGAATGATGCCCAGGTTGATCTCCAGTGTCGGGTAGTTCGGCGTGTAGACGAGAGCGCGCCGGAAATAATCAAGCGCAACCGAATAGTTGCCTTTTTCCATCTGGGTGAGGCCGTAGTTCATGAGACCGCGGCCGTTGTGCGGGCACTTCAGCACGTCGTCGCGCCAAAGCGATTCCTCGCTGCGCCAGACGCGATTGCGAAGATGGGCGCCGTAAGCAAAGAGCGCCAGAAGTGTAAATGCGGCGACCGTGGCTGCGCGCAAGACTACAGTCCGTCTGTAGTGTTCCGCAAGGCTTTCCACCGTGAGCCATGCCCCCCAGACAACGGCGAGAACGAGGCCGATAAAGGGCAGGTACATGCGGTGGTCGTTTTCGACTTCGGAAAGCGGGTAGAGCGAGGTGGGCAGCGAAGCGATCAGGAACCAGAGCAGGCCGTAGGCGATGGGATGCAGCACCCGCCTGCGCATGGCCAGGAGTGCGGCGGCGATCAGCAACGTGACGAAGAGAAAACCGATGAGTGCTTCGACGGTCAGGTGAGTGAATGGCTGCAAGTCTGTATCCACATTGAGGTGAATGGGCAGGAAGAGGGCGCCGAAATAGCGCAGCAGGACGAAGGGCTGAGTTATGCAATAAGAGAAGGCAGACAGGTTAGAAGGCGTGAACGACTTGGGAGTCATTCTCGACTCGAGAATCATGAGGGCCGCGCATAGAGCCAGTGAGGGGAGCGAGGCAATGGCCGCCTTCACCCAGGGACGTCTTTCCGCGGGTTCAATGATTCCTGCGTAGAGAAACAGCAGCAGGGCAAAGACGGCCGCAGGTGGTTTGCTGAGAACGCCAAATGCAACCGGCAGGAGATAGAGGCCGAATTTTCGCCAGTTTGGGCGCCGGGCATAAATGGCGAGGCCGGAGACAACGCCGATGGCGCAATAGACGTCGCCGCGCTGAATGATGTAGTTCAATGTTTCGGCCATGACAGGATGGAGACCGTACCAGGCTACGGCGAGCAGGGATGCGTAGCGGCTGGCGGTGGGCGATGAAGGCCGGGCTGCATTGAGGATTGCGGCAAAGAGCGCGTACATGAAGGCCAATTGCAGCAGAAAGACGAGGAATGTAGAGAGATGGAACCAGAATACGTGGTAACCGTGGCCCAATGCGTAATCGATGGCCAGCGAAGCGGAGACGAAAGGCCTGTAAGTGCGATTGGCGGGCAGGACGCTGAAGGTGGTGGTGTCGGTGAAGAAGCGGGGCAGATTGTGCAGGCTGCGGATGTACGGGTTCTCGACGATGGTGTGCGAATCGTCGAAGTGAAAGGAATTATGAAAGGAATTGGAATAAACCGCTCCTACTGCCAGAAAGATAACGATCAACCAAAGTGACTGCCTGGAACGAAACACAGAGCGCACCGCTTTTCGCAAAGAAGAATGTAATTCAGCCCGATTGGCTACGGAGATATTCTGCCAGTTCTCTGGCGGATTGCACAGACGTAAGGCAAAGGTCGCGGCAAACTCCTATGAGTTGACAGAGGTTATCCCGATGGGAGGCGATGACTAAAAGCGAGTAACAAAAATTTCTCTTGCTTTAGGGGCTACCTTCAGATATAGAAGAGAGATTGCTGAACTAGTTTTTGTCTTGGCTGATTTCCAATTCCCCGTTCGACTCCACTCCCTCGATACAGCAGTACAGCATTGAAGAGGAACGACGATCGTACACGCGGGGGTAGCGCGTGCACGCAGGCTGTATATACCAAGATCAATTCGCAGTATTGCCGGCGTAGTACGCCATCGCGCGGCGACGAGGATATTTGTGCTTAAGCAGGGGAGAAGCGTGTCCTCACAGGGTTTCCTAAATCAGGAGAATGACGAATGAGCCAGCGTCTTCCGGAGCAGGCCTTGAGGCCGGTTTTGAAGCGGGCCTTGATGCGGAGCGTGGCATTGGCTGCGGGTATGGCCCTGGCGGTGTGCGCGGCCCATGCAACGGATGCCACGGTGGTGGGCGATGCGTCCGTGTCCAGTGCATTTCCGTCGATCAACTTTGGCAGCCTCTCGAATCTCTACGTGGGTAACGGCAGTACGACACTGGTGCAATTCGACCTTTCGTCGCTGCCGGCGGGAACCACGGCCAGCCAGATCGCCAAGGCAACGATGACCCTCTATGTGAACCGGATCGACACCTCGGGGGTGGTGAACGTGTTGCCGGTTACGAGCGCATGGAGCGAGTCGTCGGTGACCTACTCATCGCTCCCGACGCTGGGTGCGGCTGTGGCCTCGTTCACGCCCGCCGTGGCCGGGCAGTACATCACCATCGACATCACCTCGCTGGTGCAGGGGTGGGTGACGACGCCGGCGAGCAACTTCGGAATCGCATTGACGTCGACCTCGGGCAATGTGCTTTTTGACTCGAAGGAGAATCAGGAGACGAGCCATACAGCGCATCTGGACATCGCTGTCACCTCGCAGGGTCCGACGGGTGCAACCGGCCCGACGGGAGCACAGGGTATTCAGGGACTTATAGGCCCTGCAGGCGCCACCGGGGCGCAGGGTGCTCCTGGCCCGACGGGAGCACAAGGACTTCCGGGCGCGATTGGAGCGACGGGAGCGACTGGGCCGGCAGGACCAACGGGGCCGACGGGGCCGACGGGAACTCAGGGCATTGCTGGAGTGACCGGGCCAACGGGCGCGATCGGCGCGACGGGAGCAACCGGGGCTACCGGGGCAATTGGTCCAGCGGGAGCGCCCGGAGCCACAGGGCCGACGGGAGCAACGGGTGCTATTGGCGCGACGGGCGTAACCGGAACTACGGGCGCGACCGGAGCGACAGGGCCGACAGGGCCGACGGGAGCAACGGGTGCTATTGGCGCAACGGGCGCGACCGGACCGACGGGTGCGACGGGCGCGACCGGTGCCACTGGTGCTACCGGTGCGACCGGCCTGGTGAATTTCCGGGGAGCCTGGTCGTCATCAACCAGTTATTCGATCGGCGACACGGTTTCGTATAACGGTAGCGGGGCAGTCCTGAACTCTACCTATATCGCTGTCGCCGCGAGCACCAATCAACCGCCAAACGTTGGCGGCGATAGCTCCTACTGGGATATCGTGGCACAGGCCGGAGTGAACGGGACCGACGGCACAAATGGTGCGAACGGAGCGACCGGCGCCACAGGAGCCACTGGACCGACGGGTGCCACCGGCCCGGCCGGCGGCACCACCAGCTTTACCTGGGTGGCCAATATCACCAACGCTACGGATACTGCCACGTACTATGCGGCTCCAGTCGGAGGTCAACCGTTTGGTTTGACTCCCGCTTCTCAGGAAGAACCAGGCGCAGGCGACCTGTATGTCCCCGCCACATGCACGGTATCTGCTCTGTATGTCCGATCCGAAGAAACGGACTCTGGCTTTGTTGCAGCCGATACTTCCACTTTCACGGTGCGCCATAACGGTTCAAATACCAGTATGACGTGCTCTGTCAGTAACAGCGCATCGCTGGGAAACTCGGCCACTTGCTCGGATACAACCCACAGCTTCAGTGTGACGGCCGGGGATCTGATCGAATTCGCGATCTCCCAGACGAACGGAAACGCGGGCGTGAACTACAGCACGATGCTCGTCTGCCAATGAGCAGGGATTATCCATACTTGTCCAGGCGAATCGTGCCTGGTCAGGACAAACAATAACGACTCTTGCGGCACGACGAGAAGCAGAACATCAAGAGCACTGATTTAGGGACCAATCGAAAATAGGGGGGACGATGAGCGACCAGTATATTGGCGAAATCCGGATGGTCGGATTCAACTTTGCGCCGCAGGGGTGGGCATTGTGCAATGGACAGCAAATCTCGATTGCGCAGAATCAGGCGCTTTTCGCACTTCTGGGCACAAGCTTTGGCGGCGACGGAGTTCAGACTTTTGGCCTGCCGAATTTGCAGGGACGTGTGCCGCTGGGCGTGGGCAGCGGGCAAGGCCTTCCGGTGTACAACTGGGGCCAGCAGGGTGGCGCCGCGAGTGTAACAATCCTGCAAACTAATCTGCCATTACATACTCATTCTGTTGCGCAGCCTGTCTCCAATGGAAATGGAAGCACCGGCAGTCCGGTGAACGCCGTTCCGGCGGTGAGCGTGACGACCATAAGCGGGGGGCAGCGAGGTGAGACGGCGGCGACGTCGAGCTATGCGGCCGGCGCAGTATCAGGGCAGAATGCAGCCAGCTTCCAGACCGGCGCAGCCGGGGGCAGTCAGCCGATGAGCATTGAGCCGCCTTACCTGGCGGTTTACTTCATTATCGCGACGACAGGAATCTTCCCGTCGCGCGGCTAGAGCTTCAGCAGAGAGGAGATCAACGTGAGCGAGCCATTTCTTGGCGAAATCAGGACGGTTGGATTCAACTTTGCCCCAGTGGGCTGGGCGCTTTGTAATGGGCAGATTCTGGCTATCAGCCAGTATTCGGCCCTGTTTGCGCTTCTGGGGACCACTTTTGGGGGGAATGGGACAACGACCTTCGCCCTGCCAAATCTGCAGGGGCGAGTGCCTGTGTGCGTTGGCAGCGGCCAGGGATTGAATCCTGTGACGTGGGGCGAGATGGGTGGCCAGGCAAGCGTGACGCTGACGAGCGCGAATTTGCCGCAGCATACGCACACCGTTACTGCGCCTGTCTCGAATGCGAATGGAACGACAAGCAGCCCGGTCAATGGCTATCCGGCCGTAGACGTGACGACTATAACCGGGGGGCAGCGAGGCGAAACGGCGGCGACGATGAGCTATGCGCCGAGCGCCGTGTCAGGACAAAATGCGGCGAGCTACCAGACGGGGGCAACCGGAAGCAATGTGCCGGTAAGCACCGAGCCACCCTACCTGGCGGTGTATTTCATCATTGCGCTGAACGGCATATTTCCGTCGCGGCAATAGGCCGATTCGCCGCCGGTTGGGGCAGTGGATGCGGCGAACCGTTTTGAGCCGGAGTGAGGATGACAGCAGCAGAGGCTCCATCGGGAACGAAGTTGATGCGGCCGGCGAGCGCGGAAGACGAGGCGTTTCTGCTCGAGCTTTTCGCCGCCGGCAAGCGGGAAGAGTTCGCCGCAGCCTGCGTGCCGGGGATGCAGGCGCAGATGTTGATGGAAATTCAGTATCGCGGACGGAAGATGACATATACGGCGCAATATCCGGATGCCGAGGACTGGATTCTGCTGGACGAGCATGAGATGCCGGTGGGCCGCCTGCTGCTGCACCGCCAGGAGACGCGCTGGCGGATAGTGGATGTTGCCGTGGTTGCCGCGCAACGCGGCAGAGGACTGGGGAGCAGGGTTTTGCGTGAATGCCAGGCGCGATGCGCGAAGGCTGGAGCAAATTTGGAATTGAGTGTGACGCCGACAAACGTTGCGCGCCGGCTGTATGAACGCCTCGGATTTTGCGCGCTAAGTGAAGATGCGACCACGGTGGAGATGGCGTGGGTGGGAGACCAGGGGAAGGCATCCGAGGGTCAGCGAGCGAGCCGGTGAAGAAGACTTTGGGGACGAGCAATCCGACGCAGGCGGCGAATGCGCACGAGGAGAGATGCGCATCGGGCAGGTTGGCCCGCCTGGCGATTTTTGCCGTTCTGGCTGCCTCGCTCGGGCCGTCGAGTTTGCGAGCGCAGACTCCAGGACAGATGGCGGCGCTGGCGCGGCTGGGACGAGCGCGGCCGCAGCAGGCGCCGGCAAACGGCGTGGAAGCGTCCACCGTTCCCCTCGATCAACCGTATGGACTGGTTTTCGATGCGGCGGGGAATCTTTACATTGCGGACAGCAACGACGATGTGATTCGCGAAGTAAGCGTGGCCGGCGTGATCAGCACGGTAGCCGGCAACGGGACGGAAGGGTTTTGCGGCGACAACGGGCCGGCGACGAGCGCAGAGCTGGATACGCCCACCGGTGTGGCTGTGGACGCCAGCGGCGACATCTTCATTGCCGATTCACTGAACAACCGCATCCGCGAGGTGAGCGGCGGCACCATCACTACCATTGCCGGCACCGGCGCGGCGGGTTACTCAGGTGACGGCGGACCGGCCACTGCCGCCGAGCTTGACCAGCCGAGCGCGATTGCCATCGATTCCCGGGGCAACATCTACATCGCCGACACCGATAACAACCGCATTCGAGAGATTGCCGGCGGGAACATAACGACGGTTGCCGGCGATGGCCAGCAGGCTTTCTCCGGCGATGGCGGCGCGGCGACGGCGGCGGCGCTCAATTCGCCTATGGGCGTAGCTGTTGATGCCGCCTTTAACATCTACATTGGCGACACTGGCAACCAGCGGGTGCGCATGGTTGCGGCTGCAAGCGGCACCATCAATACGATTGCGGGAACGGGTACGGGGGGCTTCAATGGCGATGGCCCCGCGACCACGGCGGAATTGGATGGACCCAGCGGCGTTTTCGTGGACGCGTCAGGCACGGTGTACGTGGCCGACAGCGATAACAACCTGATCCGCACCATCAGCGGCGGCAACCTGACGACGATCGCCGGCAGCGGCACCCAGGGCTTTTCGGGCGATGGCGGCGCGGCCACCAGTGCGCTGCTCAACACACCGGAGGCTTTAACTGTCATCGGGCCGGCGGTTTTCTTTTCAGATACCCTGAACAATCGCGTGCGCGAAGTGATGGGCGGCGTGATCAACACTATTGCGGGCGTGCCGGCTTCGAATACCGAGTCCCTGGTGATCGGCAGCGCATTCTCCGCGGTATACGG
>JASHOY010000378.1 GCA_030038435.1 Acidobacteriaceae bacterium
GGCATCAACGACTGAGTGGCGGATGACAGCAGGCCATTGCGGACCCGATCCAGCGACATGTGAATAGCAGATTGCCGCCCACCATGAAGGCTCCTCCGAAGGCAAAGTGATGTCGATGGAACTGCCGGCTTGAACATCATGGACGCAATCCTTCCGATGACCAACTGGTGCAGATAGACGCTCACCCTCCTTCAGCCTAAAACGCGGCGCTCGACCCTTGTTCTTTACCTGATTGTCCAGACCTCGCTCCGGTCTCCACTGCCGGGCGATGCTTACGGGACGCCTGGATAAATCCTGTAAGCGATCGGGGTGGAGTTAAAGAAGGTTCCGCTGAGGCGTGAGATTTTGAGCAGCACTTCGAAGTACGGGAAACGATGGACGTGCAATGTATGACGGAGATTCCCCATCTGTTCTTCTGAGGTCAGAAAGTCAGCAGCTGCGCCGGTGGCGTCGGAATCAGTTCCCGCCAGAATGATGACGCTTCCGGTCTGGCTGGGATTGCAAACATACGCAATCGTGGCGTAGCCAGTCGTACTGTCAGGACTGACGGGAACGACATAGGTCGCTCGTTCTCCAGGTTTTGGATGCCGGTTGCGGACAAACTGCACGCCGTGTGCATAGTCGTAATCGGTGATGAAGTTAATACGACTGTCAAAAAGGTAATCCCACGGCACTGCTTTTTGCCCGCTTATGAAAACGATGTTGTCGCGATTGATATCGTCCGCCGTAAAGTAGCGCGTCAAGGACTCCCAGGTGACGAAAGATATTCTGTCAGGCAGTGATTCCCCGGCCCCGGATAGAAGAGCCGGGACCCAACTCCAACGAAACCCATCGGTGGAAAATCTGGCGACCAGAAACAAAGGCAGGCGGAATTCTCTATGTCTCTTTCCTCGTTCACATTACGCAGAGCTCTCAGACGACTGTACCGCGACGCACTTTTGCACGCTGCTGAGGCTGCCATGCTTCTCGGGGTCCTGGCTTGGCCCTCGATTCTGTTTTCCGAGACCGGTGTAACTGCTACCTTGCCGAATGGCCGTCAGATTCATCCGGTCGGGAATTGGATCCCGTTGGCTCCGTTTCCGTTCGCGCTGGCGGTTCGCCGGGACGGCGGGCAAATTGCGATTCCTTCGATTGGTTTTCCGTTCGCCCTTAACGTGATTACTGACCCGACAGGCAAGAACCCGACCGTTTTGCAAATGCCGGCGGGGAGTAAGGACGATCCGGCCATCGAGGTCCATGCCGGCCTCACTTACTCGCATGACGGGAGCTTGCTTTACGTAGCCACCGGGGACTCAGGCGAGATTCGGGCCTATCGCACGAGCGATTGGGCGCCAGCGGGCGAGATGTCGCTGGATGCGCCGGCCGAGGGGCACGACCCGAGCGGCAGCTTCGAGGAAACGAGCGGTAGCTTTGCGGCCGCGGTAATTTCTTCTGCCGACGGAAAGACGCTCTATGTTCTCGATCAGGGCAACTGGCGAGTCGTGATTCTGGATGCGGCCACATTGCATCGCATAGCTTCAGTTCCCACTGGGGCATACCCCTTCGGAATGACGCTTTCTCCCGATGGGATCAGGCTATACGTCACCAATAGCGGCTTGTTCGAGTACAAACTTATTCCGGGAACCGATCCGCACAACAACCCTCTTGCCACGGGGCTGCACTTTCCTCCTTTCGGGTACCCGTCGAAGGCAGCGCGCGACGGCGCAATCGTCGAAGGAAAGCAGGTTCCGGGCCTTGGCGATGAGAACTCCGCCGAAGGCAGTTCGTTATGGACATACGACGTAAGCGATCGTGAGCACCCCGCGGTGATTGCTAAATTACGGTTGGGGGCGAGGATTAGTGAGGTTGAAGACGGGGCTGTAGGTGGTGCGGCGCCCACCGGCGTGGCCGCCCTGCAAGATGCAGTTTATGTGACACTGGCGCACGACGATGAGGTTGCAAAAATAAGTGCGGACGGAAGCCGGGTGTTGGCCGAGGCGGAACTCTCGCCCTTTACGGGGCCGCGTTTTGAAGACAGCCAAGGGCGGCCCTTGCGCGGAGTTATGCCCAGCGGGTTGGTGGTTCGCGATGGGCGAATTTATGTAGCGGAATCGGGAATCGACGCCGTGGGCGTGCTTGATGCGGCGACTCTCAAAGTTGTCGAGCAAATTCCGGTTGGCTGGAATCCTTCAGCGGTTGCCTTTTCGCCCGACGGCAAGACACTTTATGTGGTGAATACCAAAGGCAAAGGCGCGGGCCCCAACGGGGGCAAAGGGCACAATCCCAAGGCGCCAACCTACATCGGTTCCCTGGAACTGGGCAGCCTGAGTGTTATTTCACTGGCCGATTTGCCTTCACCCGCGTCTTTGACCCAGACCGTGATCGACGGCAACATGGCCGACATCGTCAATCGTCCCCCGCTTCCACCGATCGAGCACTGTTTCCTGATCATTCGCGAAAACCGGACCTACGATGAAGTGCTGGGCGACGTAGCCGGCGCTAACGGCGATCCGTCGCTGGCGCGTTATGGAATGGATGGGTGGGCGGAAGAGGATCGAACGGCGACGCATCTGAAGGTGACGCCGAACCTTCACGCCCTGGTTGCACGCTTCGCCATGAGCGATAACTATTTCGTCGATTCCGATGTTTCGGCGGATGGGCACCGCTGGGTTGTTGGCATCGATCCCACTCCTTTTTTCAACACCGCCTGGACTTCCAACTATGGCGGACGCCGGACCGGGGATCCCGCAGCGGCGCAGCCGGGCCGCAGAGCGCCATTTGGCGGCGATGACGGAGCGATGCCCGAAGACGAGCCGGAGTTCGGCTCGTTATGGGAGCACGTCGCGGCCAGCGGAAAGGGAATTCTGAATTATGGAGAGGGGCTGGAACTTGAGGGCGACGACGAATTGGCGGGTTCACAACCTGAAGGTCAAAGATTGTTTCTGAACGCGCCGCTGCCCGAGCCTGTCTTCGAATCGACAGACCGTCATTATCCGACCTTTAACCTGGGAATCCCGGATCAGTATCGGGTGCGCGAGTTTGAGCGCGACTTCCGGTTGAGACTTGCGGCAGGCAAGGTGCCCGCGTTGATCGTGATTCGTCTGCCCAACGACCATACCGCGGATGCACGGCCCGCCGATGGATATCCCTATCGCGCCTCTTATGTGGCCGATAATGATCTGGCAACGGGCCGAATCATCGCCTTTCTGTCGAGAACGGCAATTTGGAGGAATTCAGCGGTATTCATCACCGAAGACGATGCGCAGAGCGGCGTGGATCATGTCGATGCTCATCGTAGTGTTCTGGTGGTGGCGAGCCCATGGGTCAAGCCGGGATCGGTTTCGCACGCGCACACTGATATGGGATCGATCACGCGCACCATTGATGAACTGCTCGGCCTGGGGCCGCTGAACCTCGAGGACGCGCTGGCGGGTCAAATCGAAGGCATCTTTGATGTGCGGCAGCATCTGAAGCCGTTTACGGCACGGCCATCCGATCCTCGACTATTCAATCCAGCAGCAGCGCGCTTTGCCAGGCCGAGGACGAAGCAAGCAGCGGCGGAATTGCTGGATATGGATGACTCCAAGGCAATCGAGAAGCAGATGGAGAAATCCGCCGGCCACCTGCAAAGGCCCATGACAGCTAAATAAGTGAGCGCAGTGGTAGACCCTCGGGCTTCATTCACAGCTAAGGACAACAGCCGGCATGTCTAGCTGAAGCCATACCATAGCAGAGATAACTAATCCGGGAATGGGCGGCCTTGCGGGCCGCAATTGGCGATTAGAGGAATCCAACGTCATTCCGAACTGATTGCTGGAAGTGTATGAAGATGAAAACCCTGCACGACTCTATTAATGATTCCCTGCGGGCTGGGATTATCGGGATTCAATCCCAATCCCAGGCTCATATGATATCCCAATAATTGTGGTCCGATGATCTCGAACGGAGTGCGCAGCGCATCCTCCAGATGCGGCGCCACTGCCGGAATC
Source organism: Acidobacteriaceae bacterium (assembly GCA_030038435.1). Taxonomy (GTDB): domain Bacteria; phylum Acidobacteriota; class Terriglobia; order Terriglobales; family Acidobacteriaceae; genus Telmatobacter. The sequence goes on from JASHOY010000378.1 coordinate 3,969, forward strand.
ACGCTGTCAAACAATTCCGCCTGCGCCGCATCGCTGATCCCTACCAGGTACCCGAGCTTCTTTTCCCGAAGCTCTCTGATCACGTCAACCTCGTAGGCGCGCCGCAGTGGATTGCTGGAGAGCAGGCACAGGACAACAGTGTCCGGCCTGATGAAGGACATGGGACCGTGGCGCAAGCCAAGAAAAGATTCCGCCAGTACCGCAACCTGTCCCGAAGTCATCTCCAGAGTCTTCAGTGCAGCTTCACGCGCCCATCCAAAGAAAGGGAAGGAGGCAAGAACAACCATCCTGTCCGTGGCGCGCCCAGCTATATGCTGGCACGCCTCGTCAATCGCAGGCAGAAGCACCTTGGCTCGCCGGCTCAGCGCCGGCACAATCGCCGAGACATCCTGCGCTCTGGCCACGGTGAGACCGGCAAGCACCAGATTGGAGAAGGAACTGGTCATCACTAGGCTGTGGTCGTTGGTGCGGGGATCAAGAAGGATCAAAGCGTCGATGCCGGCTCGCGCAAGCGCGCCATCCTGATTGCACAGGATCGCA
>JASHOY010000379.1 GCA_030038435.1 Acidobacteriaceae bacterium
CGCTGAGATCGTACCTGGCCGCGCAGAAGAATCAAGGCTGCCGGATGCTTGTGCGAGTGTGGTCTATGGTGAGGCCTTACTGAGCATGCAAAATCAGCAACAAAAAAATCAAATCGTTGCTGAAGCCTGTCGTCTTCTGGCGGCCGGAGGACGGTACGGAATTCATGAGCTGTGCTTTCTGCCCGACGATATTCCAGATCATCTGCGTCAGGAAATTCAAGCGGCAATGTCGAAAGAAATCCATGTAGGAGTGCAGCCGCTTTGCCGGAATGAATGGATGAGGCTATTCAATGAGAATGGACTGGAAGTAACCTGGAGCGTTAATGCGCCGATGCACCTGTTGGAGCCGCGTCGCCTGCTGCGGGATGAAGGATTCATGGGCAGTCTGCGCATTGCATTTCGCATGGCAACAAACCCAACGCTCGGACGGCGGATTCTTGCCATGCGGCAGGTCTTCAGTAAATATGGGGAGCATCTCGGAGCCATCTCATTAGTCGGTCAGCGAGAATAGACGTGCGCCTGAACCGCTTGTCGGGCCGCAGCAGACTCCATCTCTCAAAACCCCGGACGCGGTAGTCATTTTGCCTTCCTGCCGTTCGACACAACTCCCCGAGGCGCCGCTTTTTCGCGTCGAAGTTTGCAATTCATTTCTGAAAAATCTCGAGATCTGAGGTTCGCCGCCACCGTGTCTCTCTCTCGCGCGCCGATCCACATTAACCTCGCCTTCCTCGAATGTTCGTTGAAATGTGGGCGCAAGGCAGATTGGATTTAACAGGTATCTTATTGATTCAGAGATCTTTAGGTTGGCAAATTTACAATCCGGATTAAATTGGTCGCAGTTGTGATCGCCATCACGTCAAAAGTTGCCGATCTGCTCTATGTTGAAAATGATTTTCACATTCACGTTGAACGCAGAAGACGCCGAGCGACGTAATGCGAATCGGGAGCTCTTTTCTTTGAAGAGCAACGGTTCGCTGAGGGGCGGAAATGGACTACGGATTTCAATTTCGGCGCGGGGTATGCCGAGTTTTCTTATTGCTTGTCATATTGACGATCTCTTCGATCAATCTCTTTGCCGCAGACCTTCTTCATCTGACCGGCGTCGTCACAGATCCCAGCGGAGCGGTCGTTCCCCAAGCCAAAGTCACCATTGTCAACGAAGGCACATCGGCGCGGCAGACAATTCTGAGCGATGGCCAGGGAGAGTATGAATTCCTGGCTTTGGCCGGCACATACCGGCTTGAAGTCGAAACAGCGGGATTTCAGACCTATATCCGCGCTGGGCTCCTACTCGGGCCGGCGTCTTCTTTGCGCGCCGACGTCACGCTCCAGTTGGCTTCGCGCCAGGAGACCGTGGCGGTGAGCGCGGTCAGCAGCGGGATCGATACGACGGAGAACTCGACCGGAGGGACGCTCGAAGCGCAGGAGGTGCAGGCGGTGCCACTGAACGGGCGCAGCTTCACGGATCTGCTCGCGATTACGCCCGGAGTGGTGCCCATGAGTTCCGAGCAGACAAATGCTGTGGTGATGAGCGGCGTTGCGAGCACGCCGCCTTCGGGCGACCTGGACATCGGCGCGCTCTCGGTCAGCGGCCAGCGCGAAACGTCGAATGCCTTCCGCGTAAATGGCGCGAACGTGCAGGAAGACGTCAACATGGGCATCGCTATTGTGCCGACGCTCGACTCGATCGACGAACTCCAGGTGTTGACAGCAGACTTCGATGCGAAGCTGGGCAATCAGAGTGGCGGCCAAATCCTGGTTAACACGCGGTCAGGAGGCGACCATCTGCACGGAAGTGCGTACAACTACTTCCGCAATACCGAGCTCGATGCGCGGAGCTATTTTTCTCTGACCCGGGCCCCGTTTCATCAGAACCAGTTCGGCGGCACCCTGGGCGGGCCCACGCCGCTTAAACGTGTGAAGTTCTTTGCCGACTACCAGGGCACGAGAGAGACTCAAGGGCTCGACACCGGCATCATTTCTGTGCCCTCTTTCGCCGACCGTGCGGGAAACCTGAGCGACAGCTTGAGTTCGCTTACCGGCACAGTCAGCGGGGCTTCTTGGGCGCAGACCCTCACCGGCAAGCTGGGCTACGCGGTTAGCGAGGGCGAGCCCTATTACCGGAGCGGCTGCTCCTCGAGCACCTACAGCGCATCGGCCGGCACCGGATGCGTCTTTCCCACCGGACAGATTCCCACTACCGCCTGGTCGGCGCCGGCCAAAGCTCTGCTCGCCTACATCCCCGAACCGAACTACGGCACGGCCAGCTTCACGTCGGCCAGCTACGCGGAGGCGGTGCGGGACGACAAGGGCGCGCTACGCTTGGACATGAATTCGCGCTTCGGACAGTTGGGCCTCTATGGATTCGTGGACGACTACTCGCTGCTGAACCCCTATCCAACCGCGCAGGGTGGTGCAACTGTTCCCGGCTTCAGCGCGAGCAACCAGGGGCGGGCGCAGCTCTACGTCGTCAACCTGGCGACCAGCTTCGGCGCCAACCTGGTCAATGCCGCGCACTTCAGCTACATGCGGAACGCGGCTTTGGTTGGGCAACCTGTCGGCGGCCAGGGCGTTTCGCTAGCCTCGCAGGGCTTTGTAACTGGCGCGGGGACGCTGGGCATCGTGCCGCAGATGCCGAGCATCGAGGGCGTAGAGAATCTGGTCTTCAATGAATTCACGCTAGGCACGACGGTGACCGGGCTCTTCCAGGCGGAGAACATCCTGGAGGGGACCGACGATGTGACGTATACGCGCGGAACGCACCTGTTGACCTTCGGCGCCAGCCTGCATGCCGACCAGATCAACACCCATCCCGACGTGTACGACAATGGCAGCTTCTCCTTTACCGGCAGCGAGACGGGGCTGGATTTCGCGGACTTCCTGTTGGGTATTGATTCGAGCTATACACAGGGAAGCGGCCAGAACTTCTATAACCGCAACCACTACCTGGGGCTCTATGCACAGGACAGTTGGAAGCCGCGACCGTTGCTGACGCTGAACTATGGTCTGCGCTGGGACGTGCTGCCTCCCTGGTACGAGAAGTACAACCAGTTGCTCTCGCTCGATCCCGACGAGCAATCGGTGGTTTTTCCCAATGCGCCCAAGGGGATTATCTTTCCCGGAGATCCGGGCGTGCCCCGCACCATATCGCCGACCCGCTACACCAACTTCGCGCCGCGCGTCGGGGCGTCATGGACTCCCTCCGGGCATGGCTTCGGCAGCGGCGGAACAACCGTGCTGCATGCCGGTTACGGGCTCTACTACAGCGCTTTCGAGGGGCTCTCGGCCGGCATCATGAGCGGCAATCCACCCTACGGGTTCACCGACACCACCTCCGCGCCGACGGTCTTCGACGAGCCTTTCGTCGAGGCTTCGACGGGCGCCAGCCTGGGGCAGCCGTTTCCCCTGCAGCACGTGGCCTTCGGAGCCTCGGCCGCGCACCCCAACTCGTCTGTGGACTGGTCGAACTATGAGCCGCTCACCGGCATCCCGGCCTTCGCCACGAACAACGTGACTCCCTACGCCGAGAATTACACCCTTGCCATCGAGCGGCAACTGGGCAACGGAACCACGGCGAATCTCAGCTACGTGGGAACGGAAGCGCACCACCTGCTGGTTATCCAGGAGGTGAATCCGGGCGATCCGGCGCTGTGCCTGTCGTTGAGCGAAGCCTCGGAGGTGGCGCCGGGGTCGGCCACCTGCGGGCCGTTCGACGAGAGCAGCACGTTCACGTCGGCTTCCGGCACGGTGTACCAGGGAACGCGCATGGCTTTTTCCGGCGACTTCGGAAGCGTCAACCTCCAGAAGACGATCGCCAATGCGCACGATAACGCCCTTGAGGTCAGCCTGGTGCATACATCGCGCAACCTTTTTCTGCAGTTCGCGTATACCTGGAGCAGGTCGATCGACCAGTCATCGAGCTTAGCCGAGGCGGTGTATCCTGTTGCGGTTTTCGGGGGCACCGCGTACTCAAGCGGCGCCGGCATGAGCCGGGCCATCTCGGCCTTTGACATGACCCATAACTTCAGCGCGGCCTACCACTACGACCTGCCATTGAATCGGTTGGGTTTTCGAGAGCCCAGGCTCATCAGTGGCTGGCAGATTTCCGGACTTACGCGCCTCGGAACCGGATTACCGGTCACGCTGGTAAACAACAACGATACCTCGCTGCTGGGCACTGCGCCGAACGGCATCAATGACAATGGCATCGACGAGCCCGAGTACACCCCCGGCGATCTGAAAATTCATCACCGGCCGGATCAGGACGCTTTCAACACATCGCTGTTCTCGCTGCCCGCGCTGGGCACGCTGGGCAATGCGCGCAGGCGGTTCTTTTACGGACCGGGAGAGAACAACACGGATCTCGCGATGAGCAAGGCGACACCCCTGTGGGGGGAGAAATCGTTCGAGCTGCGCATGGAAGCCTTTAACGTATTCGACCACTCCCAGTTCTTCGGGCCGAATGCCGTGCAGGGAAATTTATCCTCGCCGGAGTTCGGCCAGATCGTAACGGCATCCTCGCCGCGCCTGTTGCAACTGTCCGCCCGTATCCGGTTCTGACTCCGGCCTGTACTGCTCTCGGGCTCTTGCGCGAGAGAGGAAGACGCAGGCCAGATCGGCGCTAGAGATGCCGTGCAGCTTCAGCTTACCGCCAAGTTTTCCTTGCGATCTGCAAACTCTCGATGGGCCGGTTCCTCGACCTTACCGAGGATGCACCGCATTATTCTTCGGCTTTCCCCGGCATGTCTCGCAGGTGCCATAAATCTGGAAGCTATGTTGCGTCGTGACGTATTTGAACTTCTTGCCGATGCGGTGCTCGATCTCTTCAATCTCCGGAGCAAAGAACTCGACAGAGTCACCGCAGATGGTGCAGACCATGTGGTGGTGATTGCGGCGATTGAGACGATGCTCATAACGAGCCACTCCGTCATGGAACTCAACCTCCGCCGCCAGCCCGCATTGTGTAAAGAGCTTGAGGGCGCGATACACCGTCGTGTAGCCAATCTCGGCGTCTTGCTTCTTGATCAGGGAGTGAAGCTCTTCGGTCGAAAGGTGATCCCGCGTTCCAAGAAAGATACGCAGTATCGTGTCTCGTTGCGAACTGCGCTTCAGTCCGAGCCGCGTAAGCTGCTCACGGAGGATATGTTCCGCCTCAGCCAGCATGTCAGGAGACACGTTGGACTGATCGTCGACCCGCTTCTCTGGCATAGTCCCGAAGTCGCCTCTTATTTCATAGATTATAAGCGGGTTGCCGAGCAACAAGGCGCCGAACGGCCGGATAATCGAGTCTGCTCCTCGCCGTCTCTCGTCAACCAACAGCTTCGCAGTAACTGAATCAGTAACCTTTGAAGACCGGCAGACACGGAACACTTCGGAGCCTTTGGCACCTAAACATGGCGCGGGCTTCGCGATCCCAGCCTGGAAAATCAGCATTCGAATCGGTCACAGAATTGGAAATAAGATACACCTGCGCCATAAACCTCCGAATCCAGGTCGCGCGAAACTTTTCCAGTACACCGCTACCGCCAACTCCCGCGTCTTTCCTGAACCATGCAAGAGCGTCATAATGTGTCGCGATTTTGTCATAAATGCTCATCGCTAAGACCAAAAGACTCAATTTCTTACATCTTTTCCACAGGGTCCCGCGTCTTTTAAGACAACCGCTGGGTGCGCCGAGTTCGATACACCGCGCGGAGGTGGAAGCAAATCCCCAATCGAATGATGGAGGCCAAAGTATGTTGCCCAGCCTCAAGCTCGACGACATCGAGACTGCCATCAAGGTCATCGAAAGCAAAAACTTCACTGAGACTGGCGTCAGGCTTCACAAGCACCAAACCACCGTCAGCAGGTGCATGAAGCGCGTGGAGCGCACGGTCGGTGCGAAGCTGATTGACCGCGGCGTGCATCCGGTGCGGCCAACCAAAGAAGGCACAGTCATCGCCTACTGGGGCCGCAAAGGGCTGGATGCTCTCGGTCGCGGACTTACCGAGATCCAACGAATTACCATGTCCAATCGCGCCGTTCTCGATGTCGGGTACACGTCCTACCTTGATCTTGAGGTCCTGGCCTGCGTCCAGAGGATCGGCATGGCAGCGGACACGGGATTCTCTCAGAACGAGCATAGTTCGTCAACTTCAGAGGTCATTGGCCTTGTGCTCGAAAGGAAATGGGATTGCGGATTCATCATCACTCCGGCTGCGACCGAGGGTCTCGTCGGAGTCCAGATTTATCGTGAGCCGTTCGGACTGCTGCTTGCTTGTGACCATCCTTTGGCCCGGCGGAAGAAGGTATGCATCCGAGACCTTCGTGATACCGCGCTTATTCTTCCTGCGAAGGAACGCAACACCGGTTTCCGCTCTTGGTTCGTGAGCCGGTGCGGGGCCGAAGGGGTTAAGCTAAAACTTGGCAAGGAGGTTGGCAATCCGCACGAAGCCTGGTTTCTCGCTTCGCAACACGCTGGCGTAGCGCTGATGCCGAAATCAGCGTCGAAAAAGCTGCCTAACGGAGGGACTGTCTTTCTTCCCTTCGTCGAAGACGATCTGTATGCGGAGGTTCAGCTTGTATTTCGAGACGAGCCACAGTCGTCCACGCTTGCATCCTTTGTCAATGCGGTACTGCGGATGAGAGAACGGCTGCCGCATAGCAGTATGCACAATGGCTCAACGCAGATATCGGTAGTCCCTCGTCCGGTTGTGAAGTCCTGGAAGCATGCGCAATCGGTCAGGCAAGGTCTGCACACACTCTCTGCCTGAGTCAGAAAATTTCCTCTAACTCCCAACTTCGCATTGGCTGAGCAAGATACGCTGTCAAAAGGTCTGTCAGTTCAACCTCCAAAAGGCTGCGGCGGAAGGTCTGTTGGGCCTCGTGCGTCTCCCAGGCCTGATGCAGGATAAGGGTGGATCGGTCTTCGGACAATCGATACAGGTCGAAAGCCAGACATCCGGCAATCTGACGGCTGGCTTCAATGACCTGAGTGAGCTCGGGTAGGAGCACATCTTCAAAACCAGGCTTCAAGGGAATTACATTGACCTTGATTACTTTCTTGTTCATACTCGCGGGAGATTGTGCGTTACTTTCTCTCTTTTCCTCCATTCTTTGAATTAGGCCGGTTCGAAACTCCACTGATCCGAAGCGCCGCGTCTACCGAATACCGGTTTTCTGGCTGCTGCCTATCCTTTCCGGCGAATAACTCTCAGGCACTCCACCGAAGAGGGGGCGAGGTAATCTCGTCCCCTCTCAGGCCGCACGCTCGTGCGCTAGTTATGACTGGCGATCATGTCGTCTATGGCATGTTGTTCCTCGGCGCTCAGACGACGCACGACGGTCAGGCCGTGACTTCCCAGCAGAAACGTCGTTCCGATGTCCCCAAGCTCTGCAGTTCGTGTCACGCCGTCCACTGTGGCCACCAGATATGAGCCATCTGTGGTATCGACAACCTGCACGGTTTTACCTTGCAGATCGACGGGACACGGCCCGATTTGCAGAGAGATGGCGAGATAGCCGGAATCTCCGAGCATCTCGACCGGCTCCGTTACCGACCGCTCGACATTCTCGAACCGGGGAGCCTTCGCTTTCTGTAGGTTCAGAAGCGCGCTTCCCGACCCGTCCCGGAACCGAATCAGCTCCAGTCTGTTAGTGATCGGTTGAATGAAGTCGTAGGTCTTCGTGACTCCGGTATCGACCGAGGCAGCCAGCCGGATGTGAGCCGGATCGCTCACGTCGAATACCGCGAGCCGCGCTCCCTGCTTCTGTTCGAGGTACAGATACGGCGTGCCGTCTCCGCTGTAGTGCAGCAGGAGATCCTGGCTTGATTGCTGGGCCAACTCGGGCAAAGCCGAAGGCGGCACAACACGAATGTCGGTTTTCGAATTGCGAGTCGAAGCGTTGGCGAGTGGCAAGCTGAACGCCAGAGCTGCCGTCAATAAAATTGAAATGGATTTCATGATTCCTTCTCCTTTCCAAGAGGGCGAGAGATTGAGGTCGCCGCTTGCCGGTAGAACCGCGAGCGGGAATGAGTCATTTTCAAGCGAGTCGTCCGGCTCCGTCTCGATTTCCCGTCCCTGCTAAGGGCATGGGGGCTGCCAAACAGCAGCCATCTGATTTGTGGTATGCAAGTCCAGAGAAAACTTGTACTTGCCGGATAGATCATGCGCAGAGTGGTATCGCAGATGTTTTGCTCCTTGTGGCCGCTTTGCGGCAACGAGTGCCCCGAATGGGGATTGCGAACGTGAGGGATGCGGAGTGGTTCGTCAGTGCATTCGCTCAACAAAATGGAGCTACCAAAGCCCCTAAATTGTTGGAATCTCGCTGGGCCCGGGACAGACAACGCCACGAAGATGTCGGCGCGCACTACTACGTCTGACCGGGCAAGTCTGCGGCTGAAGGAATGAGCGCAAATTAGCTGAGCGGCTGAGCTTCGACTTCCATGAGGTGAGTGTCGCACCTCGCAAAAACTCGACACATTCTCGCCCTGACCTTATAAAGCATCAGCGAGATCCCGACCGTCGCGCGAGCGAGATGTCTGCTGCTCCAGTTACCGACCGCGACCAGTGTCGCTTCTCCATGCTCCACAACAGCGATGTTGAAGGGCATTAAAAGGCCGGCGTCGTCCTCCGTTAGAGCGGCGCGCCACGTGTCGAACTGACTCCAGACGACCAGGACCGTGCATCTCCGGCATGTCATTCCCATGCTCTTCTGAAATTCGCGATGGAACGGCACCTCGCAAAGGATCTCGAATCCCTCGTGATGCAGGGCGGACCGCAGGACTGTCAGGGTCTCTTCAAAGCCGCGAGGCACGAGGCGCGAAAATGAGCATAACTGAGTAGCAATCACCATTGTGGGATTCCTCTACTGACTCTGTGTGCACGGCCGTTGCCATGCGGCCGCATAGGTACGAACCGCCCAGTGAGAGGCCTGAGCAACGATCCGATGAGGAACTGCAGCAGGGGTTGGCTCTTTTGAGGCACGGCGTAACCGCTCTCAGTCACTTGCGGGGTGGCAGGCTACCGGTTTAACGCTTGCCCTGCCCAAAAGAGTGCGAGTTGGTGCCCGAAAAGGGACAGTTGGGATTCTCGAAGTCAAGCCAGTTGGGATGGTTGTGGAGCGAGATGACGCACGGGATGCCATCTTCCGCTTTAAGAGCATTCTGCCGCGATGGAGCCGGGCTCGGATCGTCACTACGCGCAGCCCAAGAGCGGCGGCAGCTTCACGATAGGTGTGCTCGCCGAGATAGCATCGCTTGATCGGTTCCCCGTAGACGGGGTCAAGGTTGCCAATCTCCGTCAGAAGTACCTGCCGCATCTCCCGAAGGCTGCAGCATTCTTCTGGGCTTCCTCCAGGGTCGCAAATCTCTCGTTGTCGGGTGTCGTCGCCCCATTGATTTACCGGCTCCAGTGAAACGGCGAAGCGACCGCGCTGGCTGCGCATCCAGCTGCGGGCTGTATTGATCACAATCGCGTGCAGCCAGGTGTATATCCGCGAGTCCCCCCGGAACTCAGAAAGGCGGGTAAGCGCCTTCAGAAGCGATTCCTGGACCACATCTTCGGCATCTTCCGGGCAGGGCATCATGCGCTGCGCTACACGTACCAACAATGAACGGCGCTGTTCGATAGCCTGAACCAACGCGGCGTAGCGTTTCTCCGAAACAGCCGTGGGCAGCTCAGTGCCCAGGGCGGTCGCTACAGTCACCATTTCGTACTCCGCTTTCGCGGCACATCCCTGCTGCTTACTCATCTAATCATCTTTCTTCTCGAAATATCTCCCTGCGATCCGCTCAATCGCGGCAAGCAGAGAGTCCGGTGTGACGGAAGGTGTCAGGCGGTCATCGTACAGAGCGTCGTCGGGAAGCTCGCAGTTCCCGCAGACGAGCAAGATTCTGGCGACAGGCCACTGCCGGCGAATGAAACGGCAGGCGTCTTCAAGATCGAAGCCACAAGGTGCGTTATGAAGGATGGCCAGGTGAATGACTTCGCGTTGCGGAATTACCCACAGTTCTCCGGAATCCCTTGCAACGAAAAGACGCGCATTCCGACTTTCAAGTAGGGTGTCCCGAACACTGTTGCAGAAGGGAATCGGGCCAACAGAAAGCACATGGAAAGTATTGGTCATGACGCCTCCTCCGTATCTTGCGCGAAGACCCTCTCCGTTTGCCGCACAGCTCTGCGCCATAGGTGTCTCACGGCCGCTCTTTCAGAGGTCTCAGGGGGTGCGAGGTGTCCGGCGGCTTTCCTCCTGAGGAGACGGACGGCCATACTTGTCGTGATACCACTGCTCGAACCAGGTGTTCACTGGTCTCTGCTCTGTCTGCTTGCTCGCCTTGAATAACTTCGGAGACTGCTCTGGATGGGTCTGTTCGAGCGGGGATGGTCGTCCAAACTTGTCGCGATACCAGGTGTTTAACCATGAATTGACTGGCGCGGCTGTGGCGCCGGCAGCTCTGGCCGCGGCAGCCGGCTCCGCATTCGGCTTTGAATTCTGCTGTACAACCGCTGCTGGTAGCGGACGACCGAATTTATCGCGGTACCACTGCTCAAGCCAGGGACCGCTGGTTTGGGCAAACACCGGAACACTGGCTCCCACAGCGATGGCGCCAATAATGAGGGCTTTGAATAGCGTGCTTTTCATGGCTGGTCTCCTAATATCCAATGACGCCGCATAGATGTGCATGCTGTATGCCACGCCTGAAGAATGAGGCACAGCCCTTTATCTGTTTCATTTCGCATACCGTTGTGAATTTGGTCGCATCGAAGCGAATGGCAGGGCTTGAACCGGCATCGCCTCGGATGGGCCAGTAGGTGCCGGAAAAAAGCCAGTTCCGTCATGTGAGACTTGCAGGCTCAATGAAGCGCCGCAAGTCCGAAGGCATAGGTATGAGCCTCAGCCGACGAAGAGCCTCGACCGCATTTTCACTGAGTTCGGTTCGGGGTTGCCAGAACATCACATGGAGATTTCGGGTGCTGGAGGCTGAAGCGCAAATTTCTCCATCCGGTAAATGAGCGTCTTTCGGCTAATGTTGAGGTATCTGGCTGCCTGGCTCTGGTTCCAGGAGTGCTTTTCGAGCGCTTGAAGCAGAATTTCTTTTTCGACCTGTTCAAGGTCGATGCCTTCCTCCGGAAGCCGGAGGCCAATGTTGGCAATTCGGGACGAAGAGCTGCGGATCTCCGGTGGCAGCTCATCAATGTCGATCTTGTTACTCGTTGCCAGCACCGAGATTCGTTCAATCACGTTTTGCAACTCGCGGACATTGCCAGGCCAGTTGTATTGATTCAGCTTTTCCCACGCCTCTTCCGTGATGGTCAAGTTCGGAATCGCATACCGGTCGGCGAACTGCTTTACGAAGTGTTGGGCGAGTATGGGTATATCATCCCGGCGTTCACGAAGCGGCGGCACATCGATCGTTACGACGCTGAGCCGGTAGAAGAGGTCTTCGCGG
>JASHOY010000380.1 GCA_030038435.1 Acidobacteriaceae bacterium
CTCGTCTGGCCGAATTTACACTCGCAACGCCATCCACCCCAATAGTGTTAACAGGCCCTAGTTCAACGTTGGTTGTTTTCAGCTCTCAACACGCAGTCCGGAAGTCGATGCATGCAACGGCGCGCGACGGACTGCGAACTGAGCAGGGTTGCCAATGCAATACGTCATCGGGTTCTTCATCGCGCTTTTTATCGCGTTGACTGGAGTGGGCGCAGGCACCATCACCGTGCCGGTGCTGGTGCTCTTTCTGGACGTGCCGGCGGCGATTGCGGTGGGCATCGGCCTGACCTTTGCGGCGGCGGTCAAGGCCATCCTGGCGCCGGCGCAGATTGTGCGCGGCAACGTTGCGTGGCGCACGCTGGGTTTCATGCTGCTGGGCGGCGTCCCCGGGGTTCTACTGGGCTCGCTCTTGCTGCGCCAACTGGTGACGGCGGGATCAGAGAACGCGCTGAACGCCATTCTGGGCGCAATCCTGGTGGGCACGGCGAGCTGGCAGATTTATTTCTCGCTACGGCCCGCGAAGGCGTGCCGCGAAAACCGCGATCGCAGTCCGTTGCTCTCCTGGCTCATGTTTCCGGTAGGCGCGGAAGTGGGTTTTTCTTCTGCGGGCGCTGGGGCGCTGGGCAGCGCGGCTTTGCTGAGCCTTACACCTCTGGAGCCGGCAAAGGTGGTGGGAACGGACATTCTCTTCGGATTTGTGGTGTCCTTCATTGGCGGCGCGGCACACTGGCTGGGAGGCACCGCGAACATTGCTCAAGGAGCCAATCTGGATTTGCTTTTAAAGCTCCTTGCCGGCGGCGTCTTCGGGGCCGGAGTAGGAACGCTGCTGAGCGGCCGGGTTCCGCGCCGGCCGCTGCGCTTTGCGCTGTGGGTGTGGCTGCTGATTCTGGGCGGCGATTTCCTGCTGAACAGCTACCAGGTGTGGGCGGCTACGCACTGACCTGGTAACAAACAATCCGACTGCGAGCGGCTGCCGGAGATGTGGTGCGAAAGGGGGGACTCGAACCCCCATGGGTTTCCCCGCCAGATCCTAAGTCTGGTGCGTCTGCTCCCGATCTCTTTTGGATTCAATCGCTTTACAGACTCCGAAAAAGTCGGGTGGCACTTTTAATGGCAGTCTTGTCAGAGAAACAACGCGCCGAATTCCACCACCTTTGATGGACTTCCTCTTCCACACGTCGATTCTATACTCTCTATGCCTCGGGTTGGACAACTTCGTATTGGCCAACTACGTCAATAATCGACCGGCGATGCGGACCTGGACGGGCCGTGAGGATACTATGCCGGCGAACGCGCAAAGTGCCGAGGACGACCGCCAGGCGGTGCATTACCTTACGTCTTCCTCGGCAAGCTGGCGGGCAATCTGCGGGATGATTGCAACCCACTCCTGCCCGGCTCGGTCGATGGCCTCGGCAATGGTGTGATCGTACTCGGCAAGCCAATCGGCGCGATTGAGGACTAGCGCGACCGCTACCTTTTCGCCGGTGGACTGTACGGCCCAAGCATCGTGACCGCCACGTTTCGCGTCACGCGCTTTGCTCATCAGTTGGTCGTATCTTCCATTCGGTGTGCTCATTGCTTTGTTCCTTTCTCTTTTGAACCATCGCCGCCGTGGATTTGCCGGTGGATTATGCTCTCGATCCCCGCGCGATGGCCGGCACTTCCGCAGCGTCGTTAGGCTTGCTCGCGGGCTCTTCCGCTGCGCCGCTGACGCTCAACTCCGGCCGCCGCAGGCCATCGCTTGTGGCGCCCCGGCGGACCCGCAGAACGGCGGGCACCCGGCCAGCCTCCGGCGTCCGCAAAACGTCCTGAAAGTCGCGGTCCTTCCGAGAAGACATAGCTCAGGGCCCCTGTCCACGACGGAGTCCGCTGAAGCATGGATGAATGCGGCGTACTGATCGACCTCGGCCGCGTCGTCTCGATGCGCCTATATGCGGGAGCTGCCCGGCTAATGATTTCCTCATAAATCCCAGCTGTCAAGCGGTTCATGCCACACCTGTCTGTCGAGCCGTAGCTGCCCCTGCCGTTCGGCCCACTGCACTGTGATCCAGCACGCCGGCACAAGTATCGACAGCAGGAGACTTCCGCAGAGAGCTACAAGAACCTTTTCACGAATTGAGAGCCGCGATGAATGGACAGGCGCTCCGCAGCGGGGACAGATTTCAGTTTCCCTGGTCTTCTGGATCTTCCGTGATTTCGCCCATTTCGGCCATCTGGATTCCATAGCGATCTTCCATGCCATCATCGTCTTCATCGCTTTCGTCCTCCGATTGATCGTCGCCGTCGCCGTTTTCTGATGCCGCCGCGAAGGCGGCTCGCTCCCGCTTGTCCCGGCGCACATCCAGCAGTTGTTCGCCAACTGTGTGTTTGGGCGCAAAGCAGTATTCCACGTAGGCTTCGAAGAGCGATTGATTGCGAATGCCCCGCTTTATCAGATCCCGGTGGTGGTGCTTGTAGAGGTCTCTCAGGGCTTCCGGCGTAATCATGTAGAAGCGCCGCCCGCCGCGGGTGTCGATCGTTGCCTGGAGCCACTTCTGCTCAATCCAGAAGACGACCTCCGATTTGCGCACGTGGAGTGCGACCGCGAGGCTCTCAACCGAGAACAGGTCGCAGCGGATATCGCGCAGGCTGAGGTGGTTTCTCTGAAGCATATTGCGAATCGCTTTCGGCGACCGTTTGACTTCTTTCGCTACCTCATCCACGGTCCCCTTTACCAGTCCTTCGCGAACGGCATCGAACTCGGGGTCTGTCCATCTGCGATAGTCGACCCGTCCCTTGATTCCATACTGGACGATGAGTCGCCAGCATGAGTCTCGTGGCCGGCCGGAATGGCGCTGGATCCGCGTAGCCAGTTGTTCGAGCCTCGGCCCGGACATTCCTCTGGCTTGAGCCGCCATTTCCAGAGCTTCCGCGCTCCACTTCGGGGAGGGCGCAGGTTGGGAGGGTGCTGCCATGTTCGCCCAGCATCATTCGAGACCGCGGAAGGGGACGTAACCGAACACCGAGGCGAAGCGGTCTGGGGATGCCCATCGCCGTTCGACGACTCGACCGGCGATGGGAAGACTTGTGAAGGCGGGAGCCGCGCGTATCGTCGTTTCTAGCGAGCCGTTCCGCGAATCAGCCGCTGTCAACCAAAGCCAACAATCTGCGGACTGATTACCTTTGGAGGGAGAATCGAAAAGCCCTGAACCATATAGCGAGCCCAGACGCTCAATGCGAAGTCCTATCGGAGGCGGACCAACGCCCAATTCAGCGTCGAACGCCGGCGACGACGCGCGCAGATCGGCCTCAGCAGATGCGGCAAGCGGATGTCTTTGACGTCTTCCGGACGGTGAGGAC
>JASHOY010000044.1 GCA_030038435.1 Acidobacteriaceae bacterium
TCGGACATTGGTAGCTCCTTCGTGCCTTAAGAATGCCGTGCACATGTGTAATTGTGTAGCAGATGTGAAAGGAAAAGTAAAGCTATAAAGTGTTGATTTAAGGATCGTTATGTACGCTGTTTCTGGATTTTAAGTCCGCTGCGTCTGCCGATTTCGCCATCCAGGCTCCTGGGTTGAAACGATGCGCTCCTAGTTCAATCTACACGCAAGAGCGCCTGTCCGGTACTCAAGCAGATTCAGAAACCTGCCCAATGCGTGTACGCAGGCTATCTCTTACCCCTTGGCGTCTTCAGGGTTTTGCGCAGGCGCTGCTCCGCTTCGGCGCTCCAGTAGCCACAGTCGAGCTCGAAAAACACTGTGGTGTAGGGAATCGTCAGAGAGGTTTTCAGGATGAGAACGTGGAAGAGCTGCGCAGCCTGGTCGAGTTTGGCGATGATCTGCTCGTGGGGAACCTGGCGCACCGAGGGGCCGAAAAGCCGCTCAAGCTGCCCGCGATAGTCGAGGACACCGGCGGCGTCATGCTCGGCGACCGAGGCTAGTTCCTGATCGAGGTAGATGTTGGCGCGGACGTGAGTGGATGCGGTGATCGCATTGAAGACTTTGCGGACCGCGGTGAGCTGATCGCAACCGGTGAAGATCGTTTCTATGCCCGGGTTGGATTGCGCCGGATAAGCTGCGTCGGCAACTGCTATCCAATTGCGATGGCCGTAGAGGGGCAACAGTTGGGCAAGGCGCTGTTCCCAGGCGGAGACGGATTTTTTTTGAGCAGGCATCTTGGTTCCCCTCGATTCAGATTAAGGCAGCAGATGAGCCGGCAGATTCAGCCACCGCACCCCCGAGCCTTTTGCAAAATGCACGACAAGACCGGACACGGCAACTTTGATGCGGCAACTCGCGAATCTCACTAGACCAGCTCTTCGTCGGCGCAGACGGCAACCTTTCCGCACTTGCCAGAGGCCATGAGCGCATATGCCTCCGAGGCCAGGCGCAACGGGAAGCGGTGGGTGATGATGTCTGCGGGGTGCAGGTTCCAGCGGACAAGGCGCTCGACCAGCTCTTCCATCAGCCAGATCGACGTGACCCATGAGCCGTAAACAGTTTTCTGGTCGTGAATCATGTCGGGCGAGGGATTGAGTTCGACACTGCCGCCTTCGCCAATAAAGACAATGCGGCCCCACTTGCGCGTGGCGCGAACCGCCGTTGCTCGGGCGAGATTGTTCGCGGAGCAATCGACAGCGCGCTCAACCCCGCTGCCACCGGTAAGACTTTTCACTTCGGCTACGTTATCCGGACCGGAAGCCAGCACCTCGTCGCAGAGGCCAAAGTCGCGCGCAATCTTCAACCGCTCGGGAATGACATCGATGCCGATAATCTTGTGCGCGCCGAGTTTGCGGCTGAGAGCGGCCGTGGCCAGGCCAACCGGGCCGAGTCCGGTGATGAGCACCGCGTGGTTGCCGTCGATACCGATTTTCTCCAAGCCCTCGTAGACGGTGCCGAACCCGCAGGCGACCTGTGCGCCGTCGGAGTAGGAAAGTTCGTCGGGCAGAGCGACCAGGTCCTTTTCTTCAGCCAACATGTAGTCGGCCATGCCGCCGTCGCGCTGCCATCCGTAGGCACGGCGATATTGCTCGCTGCTGCAAGAGATCATGTAGCCGCGCCGGCAATCGTTGCACACGCCGCAGCCGGATATGTGATAGACGATAACGCGATCGCCCTCTTTGAAGCGGCGGCAGCCGGGGCCGGTGGATACGATCTGGCCACAAGGCTCATGTCCGGCGATCACACCCTGGTAGCCCTCCGGGCCTTTGCCCAAGTGCTCGTGATAGATGCAGCGAATATCGGAACCGCAGATGGTGGAAGCTTTGACGCGCAGCAGCACTTCGCCGTGGCCAGGGGTCGGCATCGGGACGGTGCGCATCTCCACAGTGGAATCGCCCGGCAGGTAGGCTGCGGACATCGTGTCGTTCATAGGTTTTCTCCGGTATCTTCTCAGACCTCGCGTGAGGCGGCGCGAATCAGGGCGGGGTAATGTTCCCATCCATGTCCCAGAGCGCCTCCCAGGTTTGGTCCGGCTTCCACAAGAATACCTGTCCTTTGATGAGACGGCAGCGGCGATCAATGGCGGCGATCTGGTGCATCTCCTGGTCACTGAGCGGGGGGCCGATAACGCCTTCCAAGTTGGCCCGATAGTGATGGACGGAAAACGGAATCGGAATCTGGCCGCGCTGCACCGCCCACTTGATGCAGACCACGGCGGGATGAATTCCATGGCGCTTGGCGATGCCGACGATGACCGGATCTTCCGTGGGCGCGGTGTCTTCCGGCGTGCGATCGCGCTCCGGGCGGCCGGGTGAGCCGATGGGGCAGTAGCCGACAGGCTGGATGCCGTTTTCCACCACGTACTGAAAGAGCTCCGGCTGCTGGAAGTGCGGATGCAGTTCCATTTCGTTGACGGCCGGTTTGATGCGCGCATCGCCGAGCAATAGCTCTAGCTTGGGGATGGTCATGTTCGAGGTGCCGATGTTGCGCACCAGACCCATGTCCACCAGCTTTTCCATCTCGCGCCAGGTCTTCATGTAATTCACGTGGATGAACGGCTTGGCTTCGGCGCTGCGCGAAGTGACGTCGCAGCCCGGCGGATGGAAATTGGGAAACGGCCAATGGACGAGGTAGAGATCGAGGTAATTGAGGCGGAGATCGGCGAGTGACTGGCGGCACGAACCGATGACATCGGCGTGTTTGTCATTCCAGAGCTTGGAGGTGATCCAGAGATCCTCGCGCTTGATGCCGGTTTTCATGACCGTTTCAAGCGCAGCGCCGATTTCGCGCTCGTTGCCATAAACCGATGCGCAGTCGAAGTGCCGGTACCCCGCGGCTGCAGCGCCCTTCACAGCTTCAGCGACTGCGGCGGCAGAAACCTGGTCGGAGCCGAAGGTGCCAAGGCCGATGGCCGGCATCCGGGCACCGGAATTAAGCCGTCGTTGAGGAATTGCCGCGGGATCTATGGGGCGTAATAGAGAATTGCCTGCCTGACTCATTCCGGCGCTCTGCTCCAGAACATTCATAAGATTAGCGAACAGCACAGGATACGCTTTGAGGCCTGCCCATGGTCAACTGCGCCGGCAGGCCGAAGGTATGGGAAGAATCGCGCCGCGCGTCAGCGCCTATTGCGTACGCCGGAAGCAGATATTCTCACCATCCAGGCGATACTCGGCCGAACAGGCATCTCCACCGCAGATCATGGTCTCGCCGCTATAGAGCTGCCGGCGGCTGATGAGCCCCATGGTGCCGCAGCGCGGACATGACATTACGGCCACGAAGGGGTTCTGTTCGTGACCCAGCTTAGCCCTGTTCTCAAGGAGGAAAACCGTTCCGGGGTCCATTCTTTCGGGGATCCATTCTTCCAGAAACTGCAGGTCGGCTGACATCGAATCCTCCTCTCGGTAATTGCTATTCGCGCGGTGCCGAGCTTCCTTCAAGGCCCGGTAGTCCAACATCGGCGGTTTGCAAATGGCTTCTGAAGAGTTCACGGAGTGCCAATTGCAC
Organism: Acidobacteriaceae bacterium; assembly: GCA_030038435.1. Taxonomy (GTDB): domain Bacteria; phylum Acidobacteriota; class Terriglobia; order Terriglobales; family Acidobacteriaceae; genus Telmatobacter. Next base: position 3,547 of record JASHOY010000044.1, read on the forward strand.
TCAGTGTTTATGTTGTCGGCAAAATAGTCAACGGGATTCGAAACCCGGGAGTGTCAAAGAGGGTTCCCCGAAGAGGGGATTGCCACGGCTCGCTATCGTAAAGCGGTCTTCTCGAGTCCTGAAGACTGGTCGTGCGCATACGCATCGATGAGCCTGTATGTTTCCTCATTGCGCAGAATGGATTCTACGTAGTTGCGGGTTTGCGTGAAGGGAATGGACTCGACAAATTCGTCCATCCCGGTGTAAGGACCTGCAGCTCTCCAATCCGCGACACGGTTATCGCCGGCATTATAAGCAGCCAGCGCGTACTCCTGCACCCCTCCAAACTGGTCGAGCATCTGGCGAAGGTATCGCGTACCCAACCGGATGTTTGTCTCCGGATCGAGCAGTTGATAGGTTCTGAAGTCGTGCATGCCGATCTGACGGGCCATTTGTCTGCCCACTCTGGGGAGTAACTGCATAAGGCCCCAGGCGTCCGCATAGGATACGGCGGAAGGGTTGAACTCTGATTCCTGCCGGATAAGCGAAGCCACGAGATAGGGGTCCAGATCGTACTTCGCTGATTCGGTCTTGATCGTCTCCCACCACGGTTCAGGGAAAAGAATTCGCCAATAAGCCAGCGAAATGGCGGGTATCGGGATCGAGGCCTCATCGGGGATGGCGCGCTTTATTGCACGCAGAGCGAGGAATGTCTCGTCGTAGGAGGAATAGATTTGCGCTTCACCCAGCGAGCCCCAGGACGCCCAGTTGTGGTCGGCGGCGATCTCCCGGGCGACGTATTCATTCAAGCCGGCGTTGGCCAGCAAACGAGCTTTGGCCAGGTGCGGACTATCGGATGGGAATGCGTTGATTAACATCGGCTTGGGCAGGTGCGGGTACTCGGTCGGCGTCGCATCAGGCAACGGGTCCGGCTGGCCCAGCACTCCCAGACGCATCCGCGCCAGCTGTGCATAGTAGTAATTAGGATGGGCGAGGATTATGTCGCGATAATTCGTCGCCGCAAGCGAAGGATAATGGTCAAGCGTTTCGAAGAGCCGGCCCCGCCAGTAGAGCGCGGAAACACTTTCGCTGGCGTCGGGATAGAGTTTGATTTCCTGGGCAAAGAAGCGATCGGCGACGGGAAATTGCCCGAGACGGTAGCTCAACCAGCCGGCGCGCCAATTGGCTGCCGCGGCATCTCTGCTGTTGGCAAAGTGCTGGGCGAGATAGCTGTAGTACTCGACGGCGGTCGGGTAGTCGTGGCGCAACAGGTACATGTTGCCGCTGGAGAAAAGCGCTTCCTGAAGCCAGGGACTTTGGGGAAAGCGGCGTTCCATCTCCGCGACGATGCTTTGCTGGTCGGCAGTGTCCTGGCGATCCCGGGCAAGCTCCATCAGAAGATAAAGCCGGCGAGCCCCGTTTTCATT
>JASHOY010000381.1 GCA_030038435.1 Acidobacteriaceae bacterium
CTCGTCTGGCCGAATTTACACTCGCAACGCCATCCACCCCAAGAGTGTTAACAGGCCCTAGAGTCGTTGTGCTCATTCTCAACACCATGTCTGCCCCGGCAATTTTGTCTCAGCAGTCTCCGCAGAATGAAGAAGCGCAGGTACAACCGTTGCGCAATCTCTCGCTCGCCGGTCCGGGCAACATTCATGTAACCACCGACAACGGAAATCCGGTTGGCATACGGCGCTTGGCTTTAGCAGGGTTGATGTGGACGTGTTAAGCATAGCCAGGCCGATCGGCAGGTCCCCTATACTTCAGATGAGTATGGCCGGGCACGAACGATCGCAGCCGCTACGCAGCAGAGTCTTTATGACCGCAGCGGCGATGTTGGGATGTGCGCTGGCGGCGTTTACGCACGCGTCGCCGGCGGGCTCGAGCCGTGTCCAGGCGCGGCCGTCGCAATACGACGTGGAAGCTGCTTACCTGCTGGATTTCGGGAAATTCATGCATCTGACAGCGGCTTCGCAGGCGCTGCGCCGGGCGACATTCGACATCTGCATCCTGGGCCGCGATCCCATGGCCGAGACCATCGACGAACTGGCGCTCGATGAGACCATCGACGGTCGATCGGTGCGGGTCATTCGCATCGGCGATGTGGCGCAGGCCCGCACCTGCGCCATTGCATTCATCAGCGCCTATGACGACGATTCGATTCGCAGCGATTTGTCCGTGCTGGCCGGAGCCGATGTGCTGACAGTGGGCGACGCGCCCGATTTTATCCGCGACGGAGGCATGATTCAGTTTGTATTGCAGAAGGACCATGTGCGATTCGCAGTGAATCTGGTCGCGGTGCAAAAGACGCATCTGGTGCTCAGCTCACAGCTCATGCAAGTAGCTTTATACGTGACCGGAAAACCGCCGATGGAGGGTGCGCCATGAGTTTCTGGAATGCCCGCACCATATCCGGCAAACTGGCGCGCATCAATCTTCTGATGAGCGGCACCGCGCTGGTGCTGGCCTATCTTTCCTTCCTGGCTTACGATTTCTACACGCTGCGCCGGGACTTGATCAGCTCAGTGACCGCGGAAGCGGGGATTGTGGGAACCAATTCCGTGACAGCGCTGATGTTCGATGATGAACTGGCGGCGCAGACAACGCTTTCCGCGCTGCATAGCTCGCCGCAGATACGGTGGGCGGCAATCGTCAGGCCGGACGGGACAGTTTTCGCGCGGTATGTGCGCAGCGGGGCAAGTCTTCCGGTACTGAGCGCAAAACTGGCGCCGGGGCAGAAGCTGAGCTACTGGGCTCGAGATCGCGGCATTTTGCTGGCCAGCCGAATCGATTTTCAGGGCAAGCCGCTGGGTGAAGTGTACCTGCTGGCGGAAACCACCGATATAGCGCATAGCGCGATCGAGTTCGGCCTGATCTCTGCGGGGATTCTACTGCTCTGCTTCCTCGTTGCACTCCTGGCTACCTCGGCCATTCGGCGTCTTCTGACCGAGCCTTTGAGCAGTCTGGCGGAAACGGCGGAGGCGGTGAGCCGGGAGAAGGACTACTCGGTGCGCGCCAAAACACCGCGCGGCGGCGATGAACTGGCGGCGCTGGTGCAGTCGTTTAACGAAATGCTCGACCAGATTCAGGAGCGCGACCGAGCCGTAGAACAATCGCGCAGCGCCCTGGAAGAAAGAGTGCGGGAGCGCACGGCTGAATTGACCGCGGCGAACAAGGAACTGGAAGCATTCAGCTACTCGGTGGCGCATGATCTGAGAGGACCGCTGCAACAGATCAGCAACATTGCCTTCCTGCTCGAGCAATTGGATGCCGATGCTCCTGCAGGCACTGACAGCCGCGCGCTGGTGGAGAAGCTGAACGACGGAACCCGGCAAATGTCGACGCTGATAGAGGACCTGCTGAATCTGTCGCGCGCAACCACCACGCCGCTGCGCCGAGCGCCCATCGATTTGAGCACCATGGCTGAGGGCATTCTGGACAGACAAAAGACGGAAGATGCGGAGAGGCACGTCGAGATCAAGGTAGAAAAGGGCGCACACGTCATGGCTGACGAGGGGCTTCTGCGCGTCGCGCTGGAGAACCTGTTACGCAACGCCTGGAAATACACCTCGAAGACGCCGGCTGCGGAAATCAGCTTTGGCTATACGGAGGAAGCGACGGGACCCGTGTTCTTTGTACACGACAACGGCGCCGGGTTCAATCCGCAGTACGCGGACCGCCTCTTCAAACCTTTTCAGCGGCTGCACTCGCAGAATGAGTTTCCCGGCACCGGCATCGGGCTGGCGACCGCCTACCGCATCATTACCCGCCACGGAGGAAAGATCTGGGCCAAGGGCCGCGTAAATGGCGGTGCGGAATTTTATTTCACGCTGCCTTATTCCGCCGAGCCGTAGACGACGCAAAGCAGCCTGCGGCACGGTGCGACCCGCGCCCCAAGGGACAATTGCGATTGTGAGAGGGGCATCCTGGTACGCTGCGGCCCGCGCCGGAGCCGGATATTGAGTGCAGGTATTCGGTATCCGGCTCGGTTCTGGCTAACTTGAGCGGGTTTTGCGTGCGACCTCAAAAGGGGCTACGAGCCAAAAAGCTGATCGCTGATAGCTAAGAGCTGCCTTTCCGCCGCCAGCGCAGGATGGGCTTGCGCGCAGCCTGTACTTCGTCGAGACGAGAGACGCGCGTGGAGTGGGGCGCGGTTTTGACCAGTTCGGGCGTCTCTTCGGCTTCTCGCGCAATGGAACGCATGGCCGCGATGAAGAGATTCAGTTCTTCAACCGATTCGCTCTCCGTAGGCTCGATCATCAGCGCGCCGTGAACGATGAGCGGGAAGCTGACCGTGTAGGGATGGAAGCCGTAGTCGATGAGGCGCTTGGCGACGTCCCCGGTGCGGACGCCGTGGGCCAGCTGGCGCCTGTCGCTGAAGAC
>JASHOY010000382.1 GCA_030038435.1 Acidobacteriaceae bacterium
CCCATGGCCGCGGGGGCGCCGAATTACTCGGTGGAAACGCTTCCGCGGCTACGCGCGCAACTACCCGCAAATTGCGAGCTCTTTTGTTTAATGGGCGCCGATTCGTTTTTCAGCCTTCGGCGCTGGCATCGAGCGGCGGAGATTCCGTTTCTGGCGCCCCTGATCGTGGCTTCACGTCCTGGCCAGCCGCTCGACCATCTGCGTGCGGCGCTGCCGGAGGGGCTGAGCATGGAGCCGGCGCCACATAAGGAAAAAAACCAGACGGGCGTCGTGGTGCACTGCTACTCGATAGCCAATGCGGCTGGCGAGCGCGCACCATTTTATCTTTTGCCCGAACTGGACGTGGAGATCAGCGCTTCCGAGATACGGGCACAGGTTCGCGCGGCCATCAGCAAGCCCGGCTCGCCAAAGCTGCTGCCCGATGCGGTGGCCGAATATGTGCTGACCCGGGGGTTGTACCAAACGCCAGTGGCCAATAGACAGTAAACAATTGGACGGGAGCAGGCTAACCTTTCTCTTGTCTACCGCTAAATTGTTTCCCTGACGCCTGACTCCTGGCCCCTGACTCCTGTTCAGCTACCGGCGCCCAAAACGCGGCTTGACTGGCGAGGCGACCGGCAGATCAGTTTTGCCTTCGGGAAAGACGACCAGATAGCGGTTGGGGCCTTCGCCATTGCTCGAGGTCTCGACGCCCTTCAACTCACGGCAGGCCAGATGGAGCAGGCGGCGCTCGCGTGAGTTCATGGGCGGGAACGCGTAGGGAACTCCCGTGGAGCGGACTTTTTCCGCAGCGGTTTCCGCCGACATTCGCAGTTCCTGGGCGCGAAGAGCCTTGAAATTGGCGGCGTCAAAGCTGACCAGGTCGTGCTCGCGCGGCTCCAGGCGAAGCATCTGCGCGGCGATGGTTTCCAGAGCCCGCAGCAGTTCACCATTGTGCTGGATCACCAGGGGCACATCGGGTCCGCCGAGTTCCACATAGATTTGGCGCGCCTCCAGGCCCTCCGGATCACGTGCGCCATCGCCCGCGGTGATGCGGTACTTGAGTCGCATGCCTCCGAGCTGGTTCAGATGATTAAGAAACCCGGCTATCTTTTGCGCGGCTTGCTGCAGGTCATCGATAGGCATCACCAAACAGTATCGCAGAGCGCCATGGGCAGGGAGGGGGAAAGCGGCGGGAAAATGCGCCACCGCAACGGCGCAGGTGCTTTGGGGCTGCAGTTTGGGATCACAGAGAGTCGCCCGGCGCCGCACCTTCTTTGCTGGCAGCTCAGCCCTTTGCGTCAGGGAGGTTTAGAGAATTTACGATAGCTGTGTGCAATGCCGGGGCGGAATCGCAACCGTCTCAAGATTGAGTCCATTTTATGTAACTCTCAGGATCAATTAAGGTTTGCTTTGTATGCTGCACACTGTGAATGATAGGAAGGATGCCCCCGACAGAGGCGTTCGCGTTTGGCTGCTCGCCGGCTCAATAGCCCTTCTGGCGTGGGCGGCTGCCTCCGCTGTTCAGGCTCGTTGCCAGGCGCAGGAAATACCGTCGGGTTCCAGCGCATCGGCGGCGACCCCCGCCGGCAGCCCCGCCAATCAGCCAGTCGTGATTACGCTGGACCAAGCCATCGAGCGCGCCAAAGCCCTCGAGCCAACCTTTGCCAATGCCAGGGGAGCGAGCCGTTCGGCGCAACTGGACCGCTCGATTGCCGTGGCGGGGCTGCTGCCCACTGCCCGTCTTTTCAGCCAGGACATTTACACCCAACCCAATGGGATCTTCACCGAGGGCGATGCCGGAGAGCCCTCGGCACCTTTGCCCCGCTTTGTCGCCAACGATTCGAGACCCTGGGAGTACATGGCCCAGGGCGTCGCAGAGGAATCGCTCAGCCTGGGTGGGCTGGCGGCGGTGCGCAGGGCTGACGCTGCGGCATCTTTGGCGCGGGCGCAAATGGAAATCGCCAGGCGGGGCCTGGTGGCCGCAGTGACGGGCTTGTTCTTTAGCTCGCTGGCAGCAGATCACAAAGTGGCGATTGCGCAGCGCGCCTACCAGGACGCGGCGAACTTTACTGCGCTCACCGGGAAGCGGGAGAAGGAAGGCGAAGCCGCGCATGCCGATGTGATCAAAGCGCAGCTCACCGAACAGCAGCAATGGCGCGGTCTTCAGGACGCAAAGCTGGCCGCGGAAACGGCGAGGCTGGACCTGGGCGTGCTGCTTTTTTCCAACCCGCTGACACCCTACACCCTCAAAGCTCCGGTAGCAGAGCCCCCGCTGGCTCCGTTCGCCGATGTGCAGGCAGCGGCGGCAAAAAACAATCCGGAACTCAACAGCGCCCTGGCGGCCCTCAATCAGAGCAATGCCGATGTGCTGGGTGCGCGCGCCGCGCTTTTGCCCACCCTGGGAATGAACGTAATCTACGGCATCGACGCCAATCAGTTCGCCGTCAATGGCCCACTCCTCGCCAGTGGCCCCACTGCCGGCACACAGGCGCGCAATCTCGGCTACTCCACCAGCGTCACTGTGAATCTTCCCGTCTGGGACTGGCTCTCAACGGAACACAAAGTGAAGCAAAGCGAAATACGGCGCCAGGTGGCGCGCGCGGCCCTGAGCGCCACGCAGCGACAATTGATTGCCAGTCTGCAGGCCGATTACGCTGCCGCCCAGACCGCGCAGGAAGAGCTGCAGTCGCTGGATACGAGCGTGACCGATGCCGCCGAAAGCCTGCGCCTGAGCGAGTTGCGCTATAAGGGCGGCGAGGCGCTGGTGATCGAAGTAGTGGACGCCGAGAATGCCTATGTAGCCGTGGAAAATGAACGCGAGGACGGCCGGGTGCGCTATGAAAACGCACTGGCCCAATTGCAAACTCTCACCGGGGTCATGTGAAGAATGAGGACGATGAAGACGCACCACCATTCGCATTCGGCACTGGCGTGGCCGGGCGTGGCCGTGGCGACGCCATGGCTATTGGCGTGCGGCACGGCCATTCCCCTGCTGCTCGTTTCCGGGTGCAGAAAGACGCCCGCACCCCCGGTCGTGGTGTCTGTGCAGGCGGAGCATCCCGAGCGCGGTCTGATTGCCGAACACATCGAGACCGACGCCGTCTTGTGTCCCGTGGCGCAGGCGGCGATCGTGCCCAAGATCACCGCGCCGGTGCAGAAATTCTATGTCCAGCGGGGATCGAAGGTGCACGCGGGCGAGCTGCTGGCAGTGCTTGAAAACCAGGACCTGACCGCGGCGGCACTGGATTCGAAGGGCGCATATGAGGCGGCGCAGGGCGCGTATACCACGGCCACCCGCGCGCAGATTCCCGAAGAGGTGCAGGCTGCGCAGGCCGCGGCCGACCAGGCCAATGCCAATTTGAAGCTGAATGAGAGCATAGTGAAAAGCCGCACCGCGCTTCTGGCCGAAGGAGCGATCCCACGGCAGGACCTGGATTCAGCCAAAGCCGCGCTGGTGCAGGCGCAGGGCGCCTATGCCACCGCACTCAAGCATCTGAATTCCTTGCGCCAGGTGAACCAGAAGGCGGCCCTTGAAGAGGCGCGGGGGCAGTTGACTTCCGCCGAGGGCAGATACAAAGGCGCGGAAGCGCAGGTGGCCTACTCGGAGATTCGCAGCCCCATCAATGGCGTGGTTGCCGACCGGCCGCTGTTCGCCGGCGAGACTGCCTCGGCAGGAACTCCGTTGCTGACCGTAATGCAGACCTCGACGCTGATTGCCAAGGCTCACATTGCGCAAAATCTTGCCCAGGACCTCAAAGTGGGTAGCCAAGCGACGATTACCGCGCCAGGCGCGGCCAAGCCGGTTCCGGCCACGGTTTCCATGATCAGCCCGGCGCTCGATCCGGGCAGCACCACGGTGGAGATCTGGCTCAAGATCGACAACAGCAACGGAGAGCTGAAGGTAGGCACGCCGGTGAGGGCCACCATCACCGGCCGCACCGCACCCGGCGCGCTCAAGGTTCCGCTGGGCGCAATTCTGACCGCCGACAATGGAAGCAAGTTTGTGATGGTGGTGGGCAGCGACGGCACGGCACAAAAGAAGCCGGTCACTCTGGGCATCGTGAATGAGGAAGAAGCGCAGGTAACCAGCGGCATCACCCAGTCCGATGACGTGATCACGGTGGGCGCTTACGCGCTCGATCCCGGAACCAGGGTCGATGTGACCCCGGCAGACGCGCCCGACACCAGTATGGGTGGAGGCGATGACTGATGCCCATCGGGGAACACGAAACTTCCGTCTATGAAAATCGCCGCGCCGAGAAGACTTTCTGGTTGGCCCAGTCGACGCGGACGATCATCTTCTTTGCTGTCGTCCTTACCATTGCCGGCGTGTACTTCACATTCCAGGTGCCCATCGCGGTTTTTCCCTCGACGAATTTTCCCCGTGTGGTTATCGGCGTGGATAACGGCGTGACGCCAATCGAGCAAATGCAGGTGACTATTACCCGGCCCATCGAAGAAGCGGTCAACTCGGTGCCGGGACTGATGACGGTAAGCTCCATTACCAGCCGCGGATCGGCCGAGATCGACCTGTTCTTTGCCTGGACTACGAACATGGAGCAGGCGCTGCAACAGGTCAATGCCGCTCTGGCGCAGGTGCAGCAGGAACTGCCCCCGACTGCGCGCATCACCGTCCACCGGCTCACCTTCGCCACCTTTCCAATTCTCGGTTACAGCCTCACCTCAGACACCGTGCCGCAGACCCAATTGTGGGAACTCGCTACCTATGAACTGAAGCCGCCGCTGAATCGCGTGCCCGGGGTCAGCACCGTGGTGGTGCAAGGCGGCCAGGTGCCGGAGTTTCATGTCACTCCCAATATGGCGCAGATGCGCAACGCCGGCGTGACCATCACCGATCTGGTAAACGCCATCCAGGCCTCGAACATCGTCGAGTCACCGGGATTATACGAAGCCAACCATGAGTTGATCCTGGGCCTGGTAAGAACCCAGGTGCACGACGCCAGGGAACTGGGACAACTGGTGGTGAAGACCACGCCGGACGGCGCGCCGGTGCATGTGACCAACGTAGCCGCCGTGGGCAAGTCTGTCGAGCCGATATACACCATCGTGACCGCCAACGGAAGGCCCGCAGTGCTGCTGAATATCGCCCGCCAGCCCACCAGCAACACGGTCACGGTTGCCGACGGCGTGGCCAAAGAGGTTGATTACCTGCGGACCAAGCTGCCGCCGGGGGTAAAGCTCCAGTCCTTTTACGACCAGTCGGAGCTGGTCCGCGACAGCATCAAAAGCGTGCGCGACGCGATTCTCATCGGACTTTTTCTTGCCTGCGGCGTGCTGTTTCTGTTCTTGCGCGATTGGACTTCTTCGCTGATTGCGGGACTGGTGATCCCGGTGACGGTGGCCATCACCATCCTGGTGATGTGGATCATCGGCGAGAGCTTCAACCTGATGACCCTGGGCGGGCTGGCTGCCGCCATCGGCCTGTTGATCGACGATGCCATCGTCATGGTGGAAAACATCGTGCTGCACCGCGATATGGGCGAGCCGCGCCTGGAAGCGGTGCGCCACGCGTTGAAGGAGCTGACCAAGCCATTGATTGGCTCGACGATCACGCCGGTGGTGGTGTTTCTGCCGCTGGTTTCAGTCAGCGGCGTTACGGGATCATTTTTCAGTGCCCTGGCCATCACCATGACCGCAGCCCTGCTGACCTCGTTGGCGCTGGCGCTGACCTGGACGCCGGGCCTGAGCCTTTTGCTGCTGCACGGCCGCGGCGCCCAGCCTGCGCACGGCGATGGTCATGGCGAGCACTCGGCGGGGCGCATGCTCAGAAGCACTCTGCGCCTGCACCGCCGCGTGCTGGACTGGGCGCTGGAAAACCCCCTGTGGCTGGGAATAGCCTGTCTGCTGCTGGTGGCTGCAACCTGGGCGGGATTCCAGGGATTGGGCACCAACCTGCTCCCGCGCATGGATGAAGGCGGATTCATTCTCGACTACATCATGCCCGCGGGCAGCTCGCTTCAGGAGACGAACCGCGTTCTTGAAAACGTAGAGCGTATTTTGAAATCGATACCTGAAGTCGAAAACACTTCGCGCCGCACGGGTCTGCAACTGGGCCTGGCTGCGGTGACCGAGGCCAATACCGGCGATTTCACGGTAAAGCTCAACTCGCATCGCCGCCGCACCGTGTGGCAGATCATCGATGAGGCGCGCAACAGGATCAAGGCCGCCGACCCGCAACTGGACATCGAGCTGACGCAGGTCCTGCAGGACAACATCAATGACCTCTCCAACGCGCCCCAGGCCATCCAGATCAAGCTGTTTTCCCAGGATCCTGCGCTGTTGAACACGGTGGCTCCCGAAGTGGGCGACGCTATCGCAAAACTTCCCGGCGTGGTTGACGTGGACAACGGCATCGACAGCACCGTCAGCGGGCCGGCTACGAGCTTCGACGTCGATCCCGTGGTAGCGGCGCGGCTGGGCTTCACGCCTGCCGAGGTCGCCGACGACGCAACCTCGATTCTGGATGGAATCCCGACCACTACCCCGGTGATTGCCAATGGCCGGCCATACACCATTCGCGTCCGCCTGGGACCAGAGTCGCGAACCACCTTTAATGCCATTCAAAACACTGTATTCAACAGCGCCTCCGGACATCTGGCCACTCTCGGGTCGCTTGCCACCATCGAGCACCTGCCGCCGCAGAATGAAATTCTCACCGAAAACATGCAGCGGATGGTGGAGGTGACCGCCGACCTGGAAGGCTCCAACCTGGGCGGAGTAATGGCTCAAGTGCAAAAAGCCCTTGCTGCGCTGCACTTGCCGCCCACGGTTCGCGTGGTATACGGCGGTACTTACCAGGAGCAAAAGAAGTCTTTCTCCGACTTGTTGCGCGTGCTTCTCCTGGCGCTCATGCTGGTCTTTGGAGTCCTGCTCACCGAATTCCGCAATTTTCCTGCTCCCGCGTCGATTCTGGCTTCCTCGGTGCTTTCGATCTCCGGCGTCATCTTCGCCCTGCTCATCACCGGCATCACCTTTAACGTGGCTTCGTTCATGGGTCTGATTATGGTCATCGGCATCGTGGCCAAGAACGGAATCCTGCTGCTGGACGCCGATGAGAAATTCCGCGCCGAAGGCGCCTCCGCCAGGGACGCCATGCTGCAGGCCGCGCAACGCCGACTGCGGCCCATCGTGATGACCGCCCTCGCCGCCGTTTGCGGCATGCTGCCGCTGGCCTTCGCGCTGGGTTCCGGCTCCGAAATGCTCCAACCCCTGGCCATCGCCGTCATTGGCGGACTGTGCATCTCCATGGTGCTGAGCCTGGTGGTCACGCCGGCGGTTTATTATCTGCTCACGCGGAACGGGGAAAAGCGCAGCGCCGTATCCGCTGCATAACCCCCGCCGGACTTTGAATGGGCAGAGACAGTCCGGACATGGCGGCAGGCGATCTGCGCCGGGCTGCGAACAGCTCAAAGCAGTTCGTAGCCGGCAAACCAATAGACGATTTCGAAGGCGGCGGTGTCCTCGCCATCGGAGCCGTGAATCGCGTTCTCCTGAATGGAGGCCGCAAATTTTTTGCGGATGGTGCCCTCCGCGGCATGGGCGGGATTGGTCGCCCCCATCAGCGCGCGCAAATCGGCAATGGCATTGTCCTTTTCCAGGACCATCAGAAAAAGCGGGCCCGAAGACATGAACTCGCAGAGGCTGTCAAAGAAGGGCTTGCCCCTGTGAACGTGGTAGAAGCCCTCAGCCTGCTGGCGGGAGATGGACTGTTTCTTGATAGCGACCAGGCCAAAGCCGGCCCTTTCGATTTCCGCGAGAATGGCTCCGCTTGAGCCCTTGCGGACCGCATCGGGCTTGATGATGCTGAAGGTGCGCTGCGCCACGAACTTGTGCTCCTGAGTGCCGTATATTGCTGCATTCCTATTGTAATCGCGGCCCCGGCCAAGGGTACCGGCGCGGCACCGCGTGGCGCCGCAGAAACCTGCAACCGTCGCGGTGCGGACAGCGGAAGTCATACTTGAGAAATTTAAAGTATCAGTTTATATTTCTCATATGCCCACCATTGCGCGCCAGATCGCTCCGGTGCTGCATTCGGCCCTGCGCCGCTTCCCCGCGCTGGTTCTCACCGGGCCCCGCCGCTCCGGCAAAACCACCCTGCTGCGCATGGCCGTTCCCCGCGCCCGCTACGTGCTCCTCGAAGATCCCGACGTCCAGGACCGCGTGCGTCGCGATCCGCGGGCCTTTCTCGAGGCCCTCAAGCCCCCGGTGATCTTCGACGAAATTCAGAACACCCCGCAGCTTTTCGACTATGTGCGCACTCTGGTGGATGCGCACCCGCGGCGCATGGGCCAGTGGCTGTTCACCGGATCCCAGGAAGCGCCGCTGATGCAGGGGGTCAGCGAATCCATGGCCGGCCGCGCGGCCATCCTGCAATTGCTGCCCTTCAGCCAGGCCGAAACTCCCAAAGCAGATCCGCTGCTGGGTGGGTTCCCCGAGGCCGTGCTGCGCCCGCGCGGCCGCCAACTCTGGTACGCCTCGTATCTGCAGACTTACATTGAGCGCGACGTCCGCTCGATTTCCAGCGTGCGCGATCTGGCGGTATTCCGCAGGTTCCTGGCCTTGGTAGCCAGCCGCCACGGCCAAATGCTCAACCGCACCGATCTGGCTGCGCCGTTAGGCGTTTCCGTACCCACGGTCTCCGAGTGGCTCCATATCCTTGAGATCACCGGACAGATCGTTCTGGTTCCGCCTTACTTCGAGAACTTCGGCAAGCGGCTGGTGAAATCTCCCAAAGTCTATTGGGGCGACGCGGGCTTGGCCTGTCACCTGCTGGGCATCCAGTCGCAGTCGGAACTCGATCGATCGCCCTTTCTGGGGCCGATCTTCGAGGGCTTTGTAGCCACCGAAATTCTTAAAGCCCAGGTGAATCGCGGGCAGCGCAAGGGGCTTTACTCATTTCGCGATCAGCAGGGGCTGGAGGTGGATTTCCTGGTGCCCCGGCCCAACGCGCGGTTCTGGGCGGTCGAGGTGAAAGCTTCGAAGACTGCACAATCGTGGATGGCGGGACCGCTGCAGTCGCTTGCGCGGGCGGCAGATGGACGCGCCGTACGCCGCATCCTGGTGCATCGCACAGCGCGCATGCAGACCCCGCTGAAGGCGCTGGTGCCAGGCGTGGAGGCGCTGACCCTGGAGCAATTCGTCGCGGAGATCAACAGCGGAAAGAACCCCTGATCATACGGAGAGCAGCGGATTTGCTGTTGCGGACGAGACTCAAGGAGAGCTTGCTGTGTCCGGGAAGTTTTTGAGAAATATAAAGCGCTACTTTAAATTTCTCAAAAACAGCATTTTCCGAGAATTTCCGGATAAAAGGCCCGGTGTTAAACCGGGCCTTGATGTTCAAGACTAATCGAGAGAAGCTGGCCGTTAAGCTCTTTCTATGCTTTGCCGATTACTCGAGCCAGCGTCTCGCCGATTTCGGCAGGCGAAACCACCACGTGTATTCCGGCAGCCTTCATGGCCTTCATCTTGTCGGCCGCGGTTCCCTGTCCGCCGCTGATGATCGCTCCCGCGTGGCCCATGCGCCGGCCGGGAGGCGCGGTCTGACCGGCGATGAAGCCAACCACAGGCTTTTTCACGTGCTGCTTTACAAATGCCGCCGCTGCCTCCTCTGCCGAGCCGCCGATCTCCCCGATCATAATGATCGCATCGGTGCCGTGATCGTCGTTGAGCAGGCGCAGCGCGTCGATGTGCGTGGTGCCGATGATGGGATCGCCGCCAATTCCGATCGCCGTCGACTGGCCGATGCCGCGCTGGGTGAGCTGATGTACCGCCTCATACGTCAGCGTGCCGGAGCGCGATACGATGCCTACCGCGCCCTGCAGGTGAATGCGCCCGGGCATAATGCCGATCTTGGCCATGCCCGGCGAAATCACCCCCGGGCAATTCGGACCGATCAGACGTGACTTCGATGTCTTCAGCTTGGCCCAGACCTTCACCATGTCCAGTGTGGGAATGCCCTCGGTGATGCAGACGATGAGGGGAATGCCCGCGTCCTCGGCTTCGAGGATGGCGTCGGCGGCAAACGGCGGCGGAACGAAGATCATGGTCGCGTTGGCGCCGGTCGCGGCCACGGCATCGGCCACGGTGTTGAACACCGGCCAGCCCTCGTGTTTTGTCCCCCCCTTGCCCGGCGTCACGCCGCCTACCACGTTGGTGCCGTACTCGGCGCAGCCTTTGGCGTGAAAAGTGCCTTCCTTGCCGGTGATGCCTTGCACGATGAGACGCGTGTTGTTATCCACCAGAACTGCCATTACGCTGTCACCCCCGCTGCTGCCTTTACCACCAGTTCCGCCGCTTCCTTCATGGTCGCTCCTACCTGGAAGTTCAACCCCGACTCTTTCAGAATCTGCCGGCCCTCTTCCACGTTGGTTCCTTCCAGGCGCAGCACGATGGGCACTTTCACGTTGAGCTTTTGGGCGGCTGCCACCACCCCCGTCGCCAGCCGGTCCACGCGCAGAATGCCGCCAAAAATGTTGATGAAGATGGCCTTCACATGCGCGTCGGAAAGCAGGATCTCAAAGGCATGCTCGATTTGTTCCTGGGTGGCGCCGCCGCCTACGTCGAGGAAGTTTGCCGGGCTGCCCCCGGCATATTGAATGATGTCCATGGTGGCCATGGCCAGGCCGGCGCCGTTGACCATGCAGGCAATCGAGCCGTCGAGCTTGATGTAATTGAGCGCGTACTTGCTGGCTTCCACTTCCAGCGGGTCCTCTTCGTCCACGTCGCGCAGCGCCTTGATGTCGGCGTGCCGGAACAGCGCATTGTCATCGAAGTTGATCTTGGCGTCGAGCGCGAAAAGCTTGTCGTCCTTGGTGGTGATGAACGGATTGATCTCGACCAGCGAAGCGTCGGTCTCCACAAATGCCTTGTAAAGACTCTGCAGGAAGCCCACCGCCTGGTTGATCTGGGTGGGCTTGAGGCCCAGCGCGAACGCCAGCTTGCGCGCCTGCCATGCGCCGAAGCCGACCGCCGGGTCGATCGTCTCTTTGTAGATGGCTTCAGGAGTTTTCGCCGCGACTTCTTCAATCTCCATGCCCCCCGCCTGCGATGCCATGAAGACCAGCTTGCCGGCGGCGCGATCAAGCACCATGCCAAGATAGAGCTCGCGGTCGATAGCCGCCGTCTCTTCAATCAGCAGCCGCTGCACCTTCTGTCCCTGCGGCCCGGTCTGGTGCGTCACCAGTCGCATGCCCAGGATGTTCTTGACGTGCTCCTCGGCGTCTTCGCGGTTGCGGGCGACCTTCACCCCGCCGCCTTTGCCGCGGCCGCCGGCGTGAATCTGCGCCTTGACCACGACCCCCGATGCTCCCTCGGCAAAAAGTTTGCGGGCCACTGCCGACGCTTCTTCCGGCGTATTCGCCACTTCGCCCCTGGGTACCGGCACGCCGTATTTCGCGAGGATTTCCTTTGCCTGATATTCGTGAATTTTCATGGTGGGTTTGTCCGCCCTGTCCGCTGTTCAAAGAATTTGAGCGCCGGGACTTGACTGCGGCGCGTACAGCGAGACCGTAGCAGCGGCAAGTCCCATACTATCTTGGCGGGCGAGGTAGCGGCAAACAGCATGTCCCAATCCCGCGCCGTTACCATGGAGAAATATGGCTTCTCTCAAAGAGCTTCTCAAGCTGATGGCCGAAGACGGCGCGGCGCTCACTCGTGAACAGGCCGCCGGCGTGTTGGAACAGATCCTGGCCGGCGAAGCGCTGGATGTGGAGACGGCAGCCCTGCTCGCAGTGATGGCCACGCGCGGCGAGCAGGCGCCGGAGCTGGCCGGATTCGTGGATGTATTCCGGCGCCACGTGACGCCCGTCCCGCTCACCCCTGCGGAGCGCGAGGAGCTTGTCGACGTGGTGGGCACGGGCGGCGGTGGGCCGCTGACCTTCAATATCTCTTCCGGTGCGGCGCTGGTTGCCGCAGCCGCCGGCGCCAAAGTGGCCAAGCACGGCAATCGCGCCATCACTTCGCGCTGCGGCGCCGCAGATGTGCTCGAAGAGTTGGGCGTGCCCATCGAGCTCAACCCGGATTCGGCCGTCGAGTGCCTGCGCGAGACCGGATTCATGTTTCTCTTCGCGCCGCTTTACCACCCCGCGATGAAGATGGTGGGTCCGTTGCGGCGGGCGCTGGGGTTTCGCACCATCTTCAACCTCTGCGGCCCGTTGACCAATCCCGCAGGCGCGCGCGCCCAGGTGATCGGCGTGCTCGCCCCCAGCAAGGTGCTGCTGGTGGGGCGCACGCTGGCAGAACTCGGCGCCAGGCGCGCTTTCGTGGTGCATGGGACTGACGGAATCGACGAACTGACCACCACCGGCGAATCCGTCGTCGCCCGCGTTGAGGAAAACGAGGGTGGTGAATCGACGCTGAAGGCCGCGCGCGTCACGCCGGAGATGGCGGGACTGGCGCGCGCCAGGCTTGAGGAATTCATCGGTGGTGACGTGGCCACCAACTCGGCATTGCTCTTCGACGTGCTCACCGGCGTGCCCGGCGCGCGCCGCGACATCGTGCTGCTCAACGCCGCCGGTGCGCTGGTGGCCGCCGGGTTGGTGGGCGACCTGAAACAAGGCGTGGCCTTGGGCGCCGAAGCCATCGACTCCGGCCAGGCTGCCGCAACGCTGGAAAAACTGCGCCGCTTCGCCAAAAAGCACGCGGCAAAACCAGCATGATTTGTTTGTGCCATTGAAACACTCTCGCGCTTATATGAGCCGGCGCCGTCAAAATCTCTTGGGAGTTGAATATGCACGCATCTCGATTTATCGCTGTTTCGGTAATTTTCGCTGCCGCGCTTTCTGCCGCCGCGCAACAGGCCAGCCAGCCGCAGTTGAAAATCGACTCCAGCAATCGCACCCTGACGGTCACCGCCAGTGACAGCGTCAGCGTCGAAGCCGACGCGGCCATCCTGCACATCGGCTTCGAAACGCCTCCCTCCAGCGCCAAAGAGGCATACGCCAGCGGTGCCCAGACTTCCAACGCCATCATCGGCGCGCTCAAGCAGGCTGGAGTTGCGGAAAGCGCCATCCACAGCGAATCCCAGTTTCTCCAGCGCGACGATTCCGTGCCCAAATCCCACAAGTTCATCCTCGCCCAGCAGTGGACAGTGCGCACCACGCCCATGCGCGCAGCCGAGCTTCTCGACGCGGCCGTAAGCGCTGGCGCAAACTCCAGCGGCCAGATTGATTGGACAGTGAACGATGAGCGCGGCCTTGAAGACCAGGCGCTGGACAAAGCCGCAGCGCGGGCCAGGGCAGACGCCGCAGAGCTGGCCAGGAGCATGGGCGTGCAACTGGGCGCCTTGATTTATGTCAGCAACGAAACCTACCGGCCTCCCATGCCCATGTTCGCTCAGCGCATTTCCATGGGTAAGGCGGAGGCCGCGCCTCCGCTGGCCATCGAGCCGCAGAAGGTCACGCGCAGCGCCGCCATTTACGCGGTTTACGCCATCGAGTAAAGCCCTAAAGCAGCCCGGATCGTCCGAAGAGCCGGGAGGAAATGCTCCACGTGAGCATGGATATCGTCAGCGCCAACGCTACCCAGCCGGCCCACTCAAGGCCGTTGATGGCGGTTGCCGAAAAATGCAGAGAAGCCAGCGAAATGGGCTTTGCCGATGCCTGACGGATCATCTCCAACCCACCCCAGCTGAAGACCACTGCGGCCAGCACGATGCCGGGAAGCGCGCGCTTCCAGGGGAAGGGAATCGGCGCAGTAGCTTTGGATTCCTCGTCAAGCCGCTCCATCACCGCGCTCGCGAACCCGGAAGTCGGAACCATCGCTTCTTCCGACACAAGAATGTGGTCAATCGTCTCCAGCTTCGGATTGCGGTCCATATTCATGCCTTCCTTTCCGCCTTGAGAATTGTCCCCGGCACGGCTGCCCGCTCCTCGCGCAGTTGTGGAAACCGCTTTCGCAGCAGCTCCCGGCCGCGCGCCAGCCGGGCCTTGAATGTTCCTTCCGGCATGCCCATGGTCCGCGCCGCCGCGGCCACGTCCATCTCAGATAAATAAAACAGAACCATCGGTTCGCGGTAACGCAATGGCAATGCCAGCACCGCGCGGCGTACTGACTCATTCAGGCTCCGTCTCTCGACATCGTCCTGCTGTGAAGCCGCGCGAGCTGGCTCGGCAATTTCCTCGATCGGCAAGCTCACCACCGGAAATCGCTTCAGCTCGGAGCGAAATACATTGGCCGCCAGCGCGAACAGCCAGGTCGAGAAGCTTCCTTCGCGCCGCCATGTCGCCAATCCCCGCCAGGCGCGCACAAATGCCTCCTGTGCCATCTCCTCGGCGCGTCCGCGGTCGCGGCAATAGCGCCAGGCCATGTTTACCAGCGGTCCCTGCCAGCGCCGCACGATGCTCTCGAAGGCCTGCATGTCGCCGTCGAGAACGCGCTTCACGCACCCCAGATCGCAATCCGCCGGCTCTTGCTTCGTGCTGTCTGTGCTTGCGGTCAAGCCGGGCGCTCTCCGTAGCGTGAGACAAAAGGCCCTGCTCTCCGGTTGCATTTTGTTTCCGCTGCCAGACCCGCGAAGAAAATGCAACCGCCCGCGCCTTGCTCCTGTCCCACCAGAGCAAAGAGGCATTTGCGGGTTCATCCTGACGGATGTGGAGGATTATATGACGGAACTGGTTTCGCTTCTCAGCGGCATCGATTTCAACGGCCAATTTGGTCTGTGGATGTTTCTATCCATCGGCGCCGTCGCCTTGTTTGCAGTCTTCATTCCCCTGGTCACATTCGTCGAGAGCCGGCGCAGGGAACGCGAAGCTTTCTACAAAGCTGAGACTCTTCGCCGCATCGCCGAAGCTACCGGCGACGGCGCCCGGGCAGCGCTGGAACTGCTCCGCGAAGAAGAGCGGCTGAAGGCCGCCAAGAGGATTGAGGGATTGAAAATTGGTGGTCTGGTCAACACCGGTATCGGCGTGTCGCTGCTGATCTTTCTGCGCGTGATGCTCGGCGGAGGCGCCGGATCGCCATTTCTCTGCGCTCTTATCCCGCTTTTTATCGGGCTGGCCCTGTTGACCTATGCCCTGTTCCTCGCCCCCCGATCTGATCGTGACCGCGGGAATTGATTCCCCGGACCTTCACCCTTACCGCTCCGGCCGATAGCACCGGGCATATAATCGGTTCCATGGCGGCGTACCCCGACATCGCGTCACCGGCTGCAGATTCAGCGCAGAACCAGGTGGATACACCTCCCGCTCCCGGCGCGGAGGCTGCGGCAAAGCTTCGCGCTCTGGAAGGCCGCCTTGCCGGTCTGGACAATCTCATGGTGGCCTACTCCGGTGGCGTGGATTCGGCCTTTCTCGCGGCCACTGCGCATCGCGTCCTCGGCGCGCGCATGCTCGCCGTCCTGGCTGACTCGGCAAGCCTGGCCCGCCGAGACATGGAACAGGCCCGCGCTTTTGCAGAGTCAATCGGGATGCCGCTGCGCGTCGTTCAGACCCAGGAGCTTGCCCGGCCGGAATACGCGCGCAACGATGCCGACCGCTGCTTCCACTGCAAAGACGAGCTCTTTGCCGTGATGGAGTCGCTGGGCTCGCATCTTGGGTTCAGCAGCATCGCCTACGGCATGAATGCCGACGATACCCGCGATTTCCGCCCCGGCCAGCGCGCCGCGCGCGATCATGCCGTGCTCGCGCCCCTCGCCGATGCCGCATTGACCAAATCCGAGATCCGCTCCCTGGCGCGCGCCGCCGGCTACTCGCTGTGGGACCGCCCCGCCGCACCCTGCCTCTCCTCACGCGTCGAATACGGTCGCACCGTGACCCGCGAAGTGCTCGAGCAGGTGGAAAAAGCCGAGGAGAGCCTGCGCCAACTGGGATTCCGCGAAATGCGCGTGCGCCATCACGGCAAGGTCGCGCGCGTCGAGATCGCCCGCCATGAGCTGCCCCGCGCGCTCTCTATGGAAATGCTCGACGCCATGGATGCGGCGTTGCGCCAGGCGGGATTTCAGTTCGTTACCCTCGACTGCGCCGGCTTCCGCTCCGGTTCCCTCAATGCCATTCTCCCCGCAGACGTCCTCGCCCGCCGCGGAGCGTAGCCATCCTGCATCCCGCCTCCGGCCCAGGAGTGAAACCGCCCCGTCCGGCAGTTTAGAATCACAAGGCGATGCGTATTGGCTATATCGAGTGTTTTTCCGGCATCAGCGGCG
>JASHOY010000383.1 GCA_030038435.1 Acidobacteriaceae bacterium
AGGCCGATTCCGCACAGCCCCACCCGTAACCCGGCTTCACTCTTCATCCCACTGTCTCGCTTACCAGTCCACGACTGCCACGGCGAATGGACTCAACTCGATCTTACCCTCCGCTGGTTTAACGGTCCGCGCCGGCCCGTCGCCGGTGGACTCATCCACTACCCTCGCATTGGCGCCTTCCGCATCCGGAATTGAGATCTCGATTGTCCGGTCGCGCTTGTTGGCCAGCAGCAGCCTGCGTCCCGAAGGTGTCACGAACGCCTGCGCAGCCACGTCGTTCGAGCTAACCTTCGTCTCCACAAGCTTGTCTCC
Organism: Acidobacteriaceae bacterium; assembly: GCA_030038435.1. Lineage (GTDB taxonomy): Bacteria > Acidobacteriota > Terriglobia > Terriglobales > Acidobacteriaceae > Telmatobacter. Next base: position 313 of record JASHOY010000383.1, read on the forward strand.
CGGATGGAAGGAATCTTTGATCAATTTCAATACCCAGAAGCGAGCGTTGGGTTTATTCTCAGTCCAGTCCATCATGCTCACGCTTGGAAACTGCGTGGGATAACCTACAAGTTGCGACATCCCGGCAATATCAATCTGCATTCGCGACAATTCCATAAACAGATAGGCGTAAAGCGACCCGCACGCGTTCCAGTAAGCGTGTGGTGGGGGCACGTTGTCGCCAGGCTTGTTGTCGGTGGGAAGAATTACACCCAACTCATCGAGATCGGTCTTGGTCTCCGGCGATAGCCGCTTCCGGATCGCCTCCACATAGCGCACCGTGTTTAGGAACCCATTCGCCTGGTCAAAGAATGTGTACTGCCAGTCGCTCAGATTTTCTTCGGGCGTCGGCGACGCATAAAAATGATAAGAAATGTAATCGATGGGAATCCCGGCTTTGTGATTGGCGTGATTGAGAAAATACTCGAACCATTGCGGACTCGCACCCGCGTCGGCAAGCGCCAATCCCATGAACTTAGTTGTTGGAGAGACCTTGTGTATGGCGCTCACAATGATGTCATAGCGCCTGGAGTATGACTCTGGAGTCATGTTATGCTCAAAGTCCACTTCGTTGAGCACTTCCCAGATGGGAATCTTGTAGTGGTAGCCTGATTCGTGACGCACCCCATCCTCGTCCGTAAATCCGCCACCCACATACCAACTCACCAGCCGTGCGTAATAGTCGCCCAGTTCCTTGCCGCTGGGATCGCGTAATTCCGTGCCTTGCTCATAGTGCCAATCGACCTGGTTGGGATCGGCCGGATAGGTCACCGGCCTGTCCGTTTTGAACAGCCACTGAGGTATGGTGGAAAAGTTCAAAACTGTCGAATGTCCTGCGGTTGCGGCAAAGAACTCCCTGGTCATGGGGTCGATCAGGCTGAAGTCCCACGAGGTTTTCTGTGGCGTGGGCGGCTGCAACTCGGCGACTGCCAACTTCGGATAAGGCAGCCACGGCACGTAGCGCACGTCGTCTGCGCCAAGATCTTTCACCGCCTTGTAAGCTGCTGCGGCCAGCGGTTGTCCGGGGCGTAATGGCGGGTTTACCACCACCTGCAGGGTCAGCGTGGTCTTCGAAACCACCACCACGTTGTCCCATTGAATCGTCAGTTTCGGCGCTTCCTGGCACCACAATGCCGCGCCTGCTACGAGGCATGCAAGCCATGCGCAGAATAGACGCGGAGCAATCCTACATATTGTTCGCCGGAAGGGAAGCACCATCACCGGGAAAAGAAACTCACGCCTATGCCGCATCCGCAGCGCATTACTGACAATCGTCGAACACACAACCGCACCTCCCCACCGCTTTGCTCATCTCCAGAAACACTCATTCCTAAGTCTTGAAAGAAATGGTCGCCATTCTCCAGACCGGCCGGGGAAAAAGCTCCATGGCCCCGGACGCATTGCGTTGTCCTTACTCACACGCGCTTGCTCAAAACTTTATTCTCATGCGCTTCAATTGTATCCAGCCACGCGCCGTCGGGCGGAATGTTTTGCGTGGCGCAGTAGTAGTCCCAGACCGAAGACCACGGCATGGATTTGCTTTCCTCCATCAATGTCAGACGCCGCGTAAAATTGAAGTTCAGCTCTGCAGTGGCCATAGCCTCTTTGGGTTCAAGAAGTGCGAAGAGCAGAGCTTTGCGTGCATTGCGGGCGCCGATCGCCCAGGCTGCAATGCGATTGATGCTGGCATCGAAAAAGTCCAGTCCCACATGCACCCGGTCAAGCGCGTTGCAGCGCACGATTTCACTTGCAATCCCGATGGTGGCCTCATCGAACAAAACCACATGATCGCTATCCCAGCGCACTGGACGTGAAACGTGAAGCAGGATTTCGTCAACGAAGCAAAGCGTGGTCGAGATCTTATCCGCGACATTTTCTGTGGGGTGAAAATGACCTGCATCGAGGCACAACATGGTTTTACGCGTAGATGCATAGCCCATGTAAAACTCGTTTGACCCAACGGTATAGCTTTCCGCCCCGATTCCGAACAGCTTCCCTTCAACCGCAACTCGATGATAGGAGCCTTGGGAGGAATCAATAATCTCATCGAGAGCGTTCAAGAGCCTCTGACGGGGAGCGAGGCGATCTGCCGGCAAATCCTTATAACCGTCCGGTATCCAGATATTCATAATGCAAGTGTCATTCAGTTCCCGCCCCATGTGTTCGCTGATATTCCGGCTGGCAATGCAATGATCGACCCAGTATTTACGAATGGACGGATCGGGATGGCTGAGAGTCAGATTCTGTGCGCTCCTGGGGTGAGAGAAACATGTAGGATTGAAATCCAGACCCAGGCCGAGCTGTTTTGCCCACTTGATCCAGCATTGGAAATGGCCGGGTTCAATCTTGTCGCGTTCAACATACCCGTTGGCTTCCAGATAAATAGCATGTAGGTTGACTCGCTTCTTGCCGGGAATGAGAGACAGGGCCAACTCCAGATCACCGCGAAGTTCGCTTGCGTTCCGCGCCCGCCCCTTGTAGTTGCCCGTGGTCTGAATTCCGCCGGTAAGACTTCCGTCAGGATTCTCAAAGCCCAGTACATCATCCCCCTGCCAACACTGGATCGAGATTGGAATGGCATCCAGAGTCTTCAAGACGGTATCGGTATTAACACCGTTTTCCGCGAATCGCTCTTTCGCAAGTCGGTACCCGCTCTCAATGCGCCCATCGCGTGAAATCATTCCCCGTCTCCTGTACATGACTTACCGCACGAACGACAACTTCAGAAAAAGCAGTTATAAAACGAGTCTCGTGCTTGCTTGAGCAGTTCCACGCCTGCCGTTTCTTCCAGGCACTGAAGGCCAGGGGCTGCAACAGGAAAACCACCGAAATATTCAACCGAAATGAACCACATCTCCTATGAAACCGTTCCAGTTCGTTGACTCCTTGAACTTGTTCCATCCAGCTTACCCAGGTCTCGAATCTGAGACCTGGGGCTGGAACATTGTCAGAACTAAACCATTCTGCCCGGCGTCTAATTTCCCGCATCCTGCTGTGGAGACTTGTCCTCGCGAACCACGGTGACTGGCCCCAACAATCCTGAGGGGAGCAAAGGAGAATCGGCCTGATATGGCTTATAGTCGGCGAAGGTGTATTTCTTCGTAACGCCTGGCTGCTGATCGCCTATGAGCCGGTTCACCCACGCATTCGTAACGCGTATGGAAAGTTCGTTATCGCCCGGATGCAGCGCCGATGTAGCATCTACCCGATAAGGTGTGTGCCAGACGATCCCGAGCGGCTTGCCGTTAACCGAAACCTCGGCAAGATTCTTCACATCTCCCAGATCGATCCAGATTTGCGCATCAGGATGGAACCAGGAAGCCGGCGCGTCCAAGGTCTTCGTGTAAGTGGCAGTTCCGGAGAAATACTTGACTCCGTCATCATTATTAGTGCTCCATGAGGCAAGCTGGTCGAGTGTAATCGACGGAGGCGCGCCCCAGTCGGATGGAAAATCGACCTTCCACGGTCCATCCACGGTCGCTAATTGCGTCTCCGTTTCCACTGGAGCGCTCCAGGACTTTTGACTCGTAGGTTTGCGGAAGACTACAAACACTGTTCCCCATGGCCCCAGTTTGAGTGGAACCGTAGTGTGGCCGCCAGCCATCGAATAGGAGGCAGGGGCAGTTTTGCCGGTCTCTGAGTACCAAAGCATCGGCGCGCGGCCTGACACTCGGAAGGTTGCCTGTACACGGGCTGGATCGTCGCTGCGGTTATCAATGAAATAAAGGTCGCCGTCAGCGAGCTTGCGGTGAACGAACTTCAAGTTCGCCTGGCCGCCGGATTCGGTCGTATACGCAAAATCGGGGGATACGTTCATAGCGGAAAGCGCTTCGGCTACCGTATCTCCGGCATAAACCGTTCCTTTGCCCACGTGATGCACGCCATTACCATCGCCGAAAAGCTCATTGGCAAGAGAATGAAACTCACTTTGGCTGTCGGCAAGGCTGGGATCGTCCGTGGGTTTAGCGCCTGCCACTGCGGCTCCATCCATCACCAACTGATGAATAGCGCGGAGCACCGGTAATGACATGTGCCGGCTGTAAGACGCAAGACCCAAAATGCGATAAGTCGTCCCGCCGGGTGTAGTGATACGTCCGTTCGCATCGACTTTGAGCACGTGCATCAATGCATCGGCGTCAACATAATCGAAACCATAACCTTCCGGCAAGTCAGGCGCTTTCTGGTTATAAATTGCAGTCAGGTTAGAGTCCTCGCCGTAGAAGTAAATGATGTCGGCGCCAAAATGACCTTGTTGCAGCATGAAGCTGTTCCGTGCCAGATAACTCACCCACGGCGCCGCCTCATCTGCCCAAGTCTCGTTGCGGTTGAACCATTGCCCGAACGGCCCCAGCGTAAGTCCCGGCTTGGCGTTCACCAGAGGCTGGTGTGCTGATTCGTGAATGAAGAAGCGGTTGATGCCGTTCAGGAATTCCTGATCGGCGGTGGGCTTCAATGTTGCCGGCGACCACGCCCAGGGAGCCGCGGCTGCGGTCATGGACTCAGCTGCGACTATATTCTGTCCATAGATGTGGGCCACCGAGGCCGATTCCCGGTCATCGGCGTTGTAGTCGTACTGAATGTTGTTCACGCCCGGGGTCTGCGTCCACATCGCAGCCATCGGATATTCGGCGAACTTCTTCACTTCCATTCCGTCAGCGACAAAGGCGCGCCCGCTTTCGTCAGACTCGCAATATTGGTCCAGGTGCCACTGATTCAAAACCTGGTGAATCACGCCGTAGTGCTCATCGGCGATCAGGTCGCCGATGGTTTCGCGGAGGTCCCAGAGGAAACGGTCGCTTTCGGCCGAGCTGCCCACGACTTCGCCGGTCAATACCGGCATCCAGGGAACCGGATCGTAGCCGCGCAGCCGCTTGAAATCGGCAATCATGTTGTCGGTCCAGTTCTGCGAACCCGCTTCCCAACTGTCATTAGTTACATTGCGTATTCCTTGCTGACCTATATTGCTTGCGCCCACAGCTTTCTTATAGCTTTCGAGATAGTTCTCCATGTACTTACGAACGTCCTGGCCACTGAGTTTGTCGACTTCCAGGCCTGTAGCTTCCGCCGTGGCTGGGTGATTGGTAATTCCCAGCAGACTGTAGCCAAAGCGAAGCACAACCCAGCGCCCCCGCGGCGGAGTCCAATCGAGTGTGCCATCAGGGCGCATCTTCGACGTCAGGTCGATGACATCGGACTTTTTTACAACGTCGTTGGGACCGTAAGCCGGCGTTGCAAATTGGTAGAGATCCGGCGTGGGCACAAACGCAGCCTTCTCTTCAAATTGATTTACTCGCGCTCCCGGATGCAACTCCAACTCGGCAATCTGATACTCCGTGGGAGCGGCTCCTATGTGCAAACCAAAGGACCGGGGATTGAGACCCTTCGCCCATGCCGGCGGCGGCGGTGGCGGCACGCGCATAAACGTCACCCGGAAATACTTCGCTGTCGCTGCCGGAAACGATACCGTGGTTTCCGGAGACTCCCCGCTGGGAAGCTTTGCAACCGTTCGCCAGGTTTGGCCGTCGTCACTCGCCTCCAGCGCTTTCTCCGGTGCGGCAATGCCATAGATCATCGCCACGATGCGATTAGGATTGTTGGTCACCAGGGTGACCGAGCGGATGGTCACAGGCTTGGTAAAAGCGTATTGGATCCATGCCTTTTGTCCCGGAGCAGGAATGGAAATTCCGGTATACTTTGACAGATCGCCGTCCGTCAGCATGGCAAAATCCGGCGTACCCCCGCTGGCAGTCATGGTTGGATGGAGCGATCCCAGCGGCACATCTGTCTGCGGCTGGCGATAGGCAACAACCACTGAGTCCGCATAAAACTGGGGAATCGCCTTCGGCCCCGACGTCGCGCTGAGAGCATCACGAATGCCGAGGTTCTGGAACGCCCCCGTGACCGCGGGAGGGTGAGGCAGCTTTCCGTCAAACTGCCGCCCGCCTTCAATCACCGTTGTGCTCCACGTGTACTTTTTCATGCCCTCGGAGGGCGTAACCCATGGGCCGCCGGTTTCGCTCCAGCCCGGAGAGCTGTTTATCGATTCCTCCATCCCGAGCTGGTCACCCAACTGCGTTGCGTAGAGGAAGTCACTATTCCATTCCGGGGTCATATAAATAACGCGCTTTTTGACTACCTGAGGAGTGGATAATGAAGCGTCGATGGTGTCGAATCCGCCCAGACCGACACTGTGCATCCAATCCAGGTCCAGCTTGATGCCCTCTTTGCTGATATTGCCGTTCATCCAGTGCCACCACACCCGCGGCCTGGCGCCATTGGGCGGATTCTGAAAACCGCTGCGCAGCGCATCCGCGGTGTTCTGCGCCGCAGCAGTGCCAAGGCAAAAGATGGCCAACAAACTCGTCACAAACAGATTCCCGGACCTGGATCGCATGATTATTCCCCTCTCAAAATGCGTTTGCGCAGCGGCCATTCGCACATGAGAAAGCGGCGCCGCGCGTATCAAGCTTCAACACCATCGCACTTGTCCCCGTTTGCGAGGCAAGTTAATCAAACATCACGAAATCCGTTTCGCACTCGACCCCTTGCGCCTGCAGGTTCAAGGCTTGGCGCCCGAATCGAGCTTCTGCGGCGTAACCTGCTCGCCGGCAGTGGGACTCTGCAGCGTAACCGGAATAATGCGGTGAACTTTCTGGAACATGGCCAGCGCTTGCCGCTGTCCTTCCGGATTTCCCACCGCCCTCTGCGCGAGCGCAAGCCGGTACCAGGCCACATCATCGTCAGGCCGGAGTTTGGTGGCTCGCTTCAGCATGGTCACAGCTTCGGCCGCATCATGGTTCTCCAAATCCACCCGCCCAAGAGCAACCAGCGCCTCTTCAAAATCGGGATACCGCTGCACCACGCCTTCCAATAGCCCACGCGCCTTGTTCAGATCGCCCAGATCGATTTGCATGTTTGCCAGTTCGTAGGCGGCATTTCCATTGTTCGGATCGATTTGCAATTCCGCCGCAAACTCCCGCATCGCCGCGTCGCGGTCCTCAGGCTTTTGCGAGTCCCTGAAGCGGTCCAGATAAATCCTTCCCAGCCGGTAATGAATCCCCGGGCGTTTGGGGTCGAGAAGCAGAACGTGGTTGAACGCGGTTATCGCCGCAGGGTAATCTTTCGCCGCCTCATTGGCCTCACCCTGCGCCTGCAACATCCAGATCGATCCCGGGTCCTTGTCATGCAGCCGCTCCATGATGATGTAGGCATAATTGCCGTAAATGCGGCCGGTGCTATAAAGCACTTCAGGATCGTCGGGATAAAGCCGGTTCAGTTCGAGAGCGGTTTCCACCGCGTCTGAGTTCCGCCCCAGGTTCGTGTAAGCTTGCATCAGTTGCAGTCCGCACTCCCGCCGCACTTCCGCATCGGACGGATCCTTGAATCCTGTTTCCAGTTGCGGGAGTGCCTCGGCGAAGCGCCCCAGTTCCGAAAGCGAAAGCCCGATCAGACTGTCGAGCCTGGGCAGGCCGGGTTTCAGTTTCTGCGCCAGCTCCGCTTGATGAAGCGCGGAGTTATATTCCCGCTCTTTGAATTCGATGGCTGCCAGCGTAGCGTGCACCTCGGCAATGCCGGGATTCAGCTTCGCCAGCTTTTCAAATGCTGCTTGCGCCGCGTCAAAATGTCCCTCCGCCAAGGCCCGCTGCCCTTCATCGGCATATTGAGCGGACTCCTGATCGATATTGCTGCTTTGCGGCCTCGCCGGCATCGGCAGGATGCACCACCCAGCCAACGCCAACGCAAAAACGATCCCGCACCTCTTTTCTTTCATGGATCGCGCCCACCTCCTGATTGAATGCTCCGCCACATCCACGACATGTGGCGGAGCCAGAGTAATTCATCAGGAGACCGGCTAGAAGACGATCTTTCCTCCCAATTGCATGATGCGAGGAGACGACGCACCTGTAATCAGGCCGCCGGTGGAGGAGCCTACCGAGTTCGAGATGGTCTCATTCCCTCCCGAGCCCGCAACCAGCAGGCCGTTCACGTCGCCCGCGTATTGGTGATGGTTGAAGGCGTTGAATGCGTCAGCTCTGAATTGGAATTGAATGCCTTCACCAAAGGAGAAGGCTTTAGCTACGCTCATATCCCAGTTGTTGATGCCCGGCTGGAAGTAGATGTTGCGGCCCGTGTCGCCATAGGTTCCAAGCGGGGGTTGGGTGAAACAGTTGATGTTGAGCCGGGAGAACTGAGCCAGATTGCCGGAGTAGTTATTGGCGTGAATGTTGCAGCCGGGAATGATGCTCGCACGTGGGTCAACGCTGCCGTTGGCGCCCTGGATGTCGCCGGCGGCGACGCTATATGGGAATCCCTTTTGGAAGGTGGCAATGCCGCCGAGTTGCCAATCGCCGATAGCCAAGTTGGCGGCCCGGTTTAAGTTGCCGGCAAACTGCTTGCCGCGCCCAAATGGGAGTTGGTAAATGTAGCTGGCCACGAACCGGTATGGCGTGTCGAAATCGGAGGGCCCGTAGTCCAGCCCGGGATCATGGTTGTTCATGAAGCCCTGGTATCCGCCGCCGTCAGCCCCCACTCCGGCTGTCGCCGACTTATCGTCAAGGCTCTTGGCCCAGGTGAAGATTGCGGTTAGTTGCAGATTCGTGGCGCGATGCTCGAGTTGGACGTTGCCAGCGTTGTAATTGGAATAGCCGTGGAAGTCGCTGTCGATATAGTCCCCGGTGAAATTTGGATAGGGCAGCCGGCTCGAAACCGAACATGGGGCGGAGCCGAGATTGATGTAAGTGCCCGACGAATTTTGCTGCTGGCAAAATGCCAAGTTGGCGGCTGAGATTTGATAAGGCTGGGCGATATTGCGCCGGTCTAGGAGGTGAACTCCATGGTTTCCGATGTAGTCCACTTCCAGGGTGGTGTCTCTGGCTACATCTCGCTGCACAGAGGCTGTCCAGGTCTCGACATAGGGATTAAGCGGGTTTTCCGACTCAATGACGGCGAGGAACGACAGCGTCGACACGGGGAATGGCGTCAGAGCTCCGTATGCCGGCCAAATATCGTTGCTCAATTTTGGATTGCTCACAGGGTCGGGAACTGTTGCGGGAGCGAGGCTGAGGCGAATGCTGTAGGGATAGATATCCGCCGAATCATCGATCTCGCGGCCTTCATATCCGCTGTAGAAGATTCCAAAACCAGCGCTGACCACGGTCTTATCGGTGGCACGATAGTTGACGGCGAACCTCGGCGCCCATGGATCTTTCGGGGCTGGACGTGGCACCGAGCCGCAATATCGCAGAATCGGGCCGCCATTGTAGCCTACCCCCGGGGCTACACCATCCGTCGTCAGGGTCGGATCGGCATAGCACAAACCGCCTTGCGTATTGGTTGTGTCGAGCCAGAAAAAGTGGTTAGAAGCCTCATAGGTGGCAGCGCGGAAATCATAGCGGATGCCGTAGTTGATGCTCAGCTTGGGAGTGATCTTCCAATTGTCTTCAAAGTAGGGTCCGATGTAGTGGTAGACGTGGTCCTGCGGGTTGCCCGCCTGGTTGGTCGGGCTCAGCGGCCCAGGTACGAATCCGGAAACGCCACTGTAATACCCGAGCAACATGTCGGCCGTAGCGTTGCCGGTGCCGCACAGCGGTGTAGCTGCCGCTCCATTGACCGATACCGGTGCGTTGGGGCAGCTATTCTGCCCGGCATTCTGGTATTTGGCAGGAATGACAAGGCTGTTGCTGACAATGGTATTTGAGCTGAAACCCCAGGCGCCATAAAATTCGTCGTCCAGGTTTCGCGTGATCGTCCAGTATCTGTAATCAAAGCCTAGTCCGAAGGTGTGCCGTCCACGAACTGAGGTGAAAGAATCGGCGAATTCCCATTGCGGGCTATACGATCCGGTGTAGGAGTTCCCTGGCGCGCCGGCGCCGGCGTAAGACGTGAGGCCGATGCCGGGCCAGTTCTGCTGTAGTGGGCCAAAGGTGGTAAAGGAATTCTGTATACCAAGAGCCGAAACTACCGAGGAGGGTGGGGCAGCGGAGCCTTGGGGCGCGTTGGCGGAGAGATAGCCAAAGCGGAAGTTGTTGACGTTTTGCGGGCCAAGGCTGATGGTGTGGGAAACTTCCCACGACAACCCGTCTTCGTAATACTGTTCCAGCCCATACACAGGCGAGCCGGAATTGTAGTTGGTGGAGTTCACATAGTTGGTCTTGGTGTAGCGTCCCATGATCCTGCCCAATCTGCCCAGATCCTGGTCTCCCCGGTAGGTCTGCTGGTTCTGGTGCAAGGGGCCGGGAATGTTCTGAATGAAGTTGGTGATGCCTTCCGGCTGGTTGGCGACTGTCGGCGATCCCCAAAAGCCGGGAGTGGCGATTGCGACCTTCGCGAGACGCGCGGTGATATCGGCTTGCGGGACCGTGTCATTCGGGAAAGGCTGCCCCGTTGTTGGATCAACGGGCATGCAGTTGTAACCCAGGGTGAGCAGTGCAGTACACTGCGGCGTTCCGTAGTTGGGCAAAGTGCCGCCGGGTAGCTGAACAGGGCTACCGTTGACAGTCTGGGTGGGTAGCGCCGGATAAGTCTCGGCCGAGAAATTGCCTTGCAGGGATTGCGGATTGGGTACACTTTCCTCTAAAAGTGTGCCGTTATTCATCCGCCAGCCTTCATAGTTCGCCATCCAGAACGAGCGGTTACGGCCGTTGTAGATCTTGGGAATATAAACCGGCCCGCCAGCAACAAAACCAAACTGGTTCAGTTCCAGGACCGGATTGAAGGTGGGAGTGTTGGCCTGGAATGTGGCCGCGGTAGGGAAGGGTTTGGCGTCGAAGTTGTAACTGCGATTGGATTCGAAGAGCGAGCCATGCAGCGAATTCGTTCCGCCCTTGCTGATGATGTTGACCTGACCTACGGAAAATCCGTATTCCGCCGGATAGACGCCGCTTTCCACCTTGAATTCCTGGATGGCGTCCTGGGAAAGGATAACCACCGGCGTTTCCATGGCCGTATCGTTGTTGGTTAGCCCGTCCAGCGTAAAGTTGTTGCCCTCGGGCCTGCCGCCGTTGATGCTGATGGCGTCGCCTTCACCCTGGCGCATCGTGCCTTGCTCACCGCCGACGGTTACCGCTCCCGGGCTGAGAAAGAGCAACTGCACAAAGTTGCGCCCGTCCAGCGGGAGGTCGGCCACTTGCTTCTGGCTCACAAGCTGCGAGAGTGCGGCGTCGGAGGTGTCCAGTGCCACGCCTTGCGCTGAGACCTGCACCGTTTCGGTCACTGACCCGGCCTTCAATGTAATGTTTACGCGCGCGGTCTGATCGACGGCCAGCGTGAAGCCGGCGGTGACCGACTTTGCAAAACCCTTGGCCGTAGCAGAAACGTTATAGTTCCCTGGCTGCAGCGCCGGAACCAGGTAGTCGCCCGCCGAGCTGGTCGTCGTAGGGACCGCCACGCCGGTGGCGATATTGGTTACCGTCACCCGCGCCCCCGGAATGACTGCGCCCGTGGAATCGGTAACCGTCCCAATAATCGATCCGCTTGCGCCGGCCTGCGCAAACAGACCACAGGGCACCGCGAGCAGCGCGGTGACACATAGCACTAAACGCACAATTCGCATCTTCTGTACCTCCTGAATCTTGTCTTTCATCGCTTGCAATGTTTTGGCCCAGGTTCGAAAGAGAGTTGGCCTTTGCTCAGCCTTAGCTCCATTCGTCGCAACGTAGTTTCTTTTCCCCGGAAGATCCCCTAAATCTTGCACCAGTCATGAAGAGGAGAACCGTTCACTCCTTTAAATGGGGAAAATGTTTCTGTCTGAAACGCGGACCACCATAGATAGGTATTTGCGAAGCGCACAAGGTTCGGAACGGTTAAGGGCTGAGGTGTTAAGAGGTTCCAGGTGCGTAAATAATAGATAATGTTGTATTTAAAATAAATTGCCAGGAGATTGTTCTGGTTGTGCTAATATTCCCGCTTACCCGTTGCAGCTACGGTGGAGGGGAGGTGAATATTCCTCGTGACAATTGCCAAGACCACGGAAAATGAGGGATTCGGTGAGATAAAATTCACTCCGGAAATTCAGGCTGCGGTCAAGGCTGAACTGGGAATGATGCTCGCGGCTCCTTATTTTGCGCAGAGCAGCCGCTGCAAGAAATTCCTCAGCCACATCGTTCAGCAGACGCTTTTAGGCAACGCCAGGCAGCTTAAGGAGCGGACGATTGGGATCAGCGTTTTCGATCGGGCCAACGACTACGACACCGGCGAAGACGCCATAGTGCGCGTTACCGCCAACGAAGTCCGCAAGCGGATCGGCCAGTTCTACCAGGAATCCCGTGCTCCCCATCCGCTTCAGATTGATCTGCCGCGAGGAAGTTATGTGCCCGAATTCAGGATTCACGTGGCCGGAGAAGGCAATGGGCAGATGGGTACTTTGCACGCCGCGGCATCGGCTGCAGCCTCTGACGAGAACGAGCAGTCGCAGCAAGCCAAGGCCCATGCCGTTACCGTCGCCGCGTTGAACCCGGCGGCCAGCGGTGAGTCAACTATCGCAACGGCTTCGGCGCCGCGGCGGATTGCCTCTCGCGGGCACTGGCTTACGCTGGTGCTTTTCTTGCTCATCCTCAGCAGCCTGGCAGTCCTTGCCGGATTCTGGAGAAGCAGGACCCGCAACAGCGTGCCCAATCTTTGGAATGCGTTTCTTGAATCCAGAATCCCCATCCTGGTCTGCTTGGGTACGCACGACATAACCGCCAGCGGTACGGCGTATGCGGCCGGAACCGAAGATGTCGTGATGCGGAAAGAAACGATCCCCATCGACGACATCTCGGTCGTCACCTCGATGGCTCGATTGCTGGGCAGCAAGGGGATTCGCTTCAGCATTGCCGCCGCCGATCAGACTTCACTTACGGAACTGCAGGCGCAGCCTGTCATTCTTCTGGGGGCGGTCGACAACAGGTGGACACTGCAGTTGACCCAGGCTCTGCGCTATCGCATTGCGGTCGCTTATCCTTTGGGGTCCGACAAGCCGCCGGTCGCATCCATCGAGGATGCGGAACACCCAACCCAGGCCCAGTGGCGGACGGATTTCTCCGTCCCGCTGTCGGCCTGGAAGTACGACTACGCAATCGTAGCCAGGGAAGACGACGCCACTATCGGCGTTCCGGTACTTATCGAAGCGGGATTAGGCAATACCGGAAGTCTCGCCGCCAGTGAACTGCTGACTACCGGCGCTCTGCCCATCGCTTTACAAGGTGAACCAACGTGCCGGGGGAAATTTAACTTTGAGGCGGTCATTGCTACGGAAATCATTGGCGCTCGGCCCGGGCCACCGCACATTCTCCGCATCGCCTGTTGGTGATGCGTGCGCTTGTTTTCAGGCGCTCTCGGCCATCGATTTCCTTCCGTCGGGACGATGATTTTCCGCAGTGAAAGAGCTAGCGGCGTGGCACCGCACTTCTTTCTGCCTCACTGGTCGTATCGGCTGCCTTAAGCCTTGACCGCCGGATAACAGGTAAACTCCTCATCGGCAATCTGCCAGTAAGGCACGAACGTCAGAGCCGGATTCCCGCGGACGCTGAAATGCATCGGAGAGCCATCAATCGGCTCCAGCAGTTGCGCCAACTCTTGGGGTCCGCCGTTTCCCTCAATCGCCATATCCATCTTCTTCGCTCCAACCGCGGCCAGCAGAACCGGCCCATACTCGAACGAGTACCTGTTCTTTCCCGCAATCTGGTCGGCGCCCTGGTAGCGCTTCACGCGCACCGCTGCCGGAAGCGTGAAGTCGATCGTGTCGCCCTCCGACCACTCCCGCTGCAGCGGAAAATACGTCCCCGGCTTACCCTTACCCGCTATGTTCCCATTCACTGCAATCTCCATCTCGCTTGCTGCCCACGAAGGCACGCGGATGCGGAGATTTGCGCGCGTCCGCCGCTGGCAGTTGATTGTCGCCTGCACACGCGGGTCGAAGGGGAAGTTGGTATCTACGTTCAGGGTCATCGCTCGCCCGGCGACTTCCCAGCGCACGCCGGAAGGCGCAAAGAGATTCATATAAAGCCCGTCTGCGGCGAGCGAATACATGTGCTCCGGAATCGATCCGATGAGCCGCGTGCCCTGACCTTCGCAGCATGTATTCATGCGCGTCGCCTTTTCCTTTGTTCCTTCGAGAATAGTGTGATAGCGCAGCCCGTATGTGCTATCCTGGTTGGCCATCGCCACGTTATAAATCGACTTCTCGATCTCCGCCGCAAAGCGCTCGTCGTCGGGATCGAGCATCTGGAATCGCTGGCTGAGGAAAACCCAGAAGCTGCTTCCGCAAAGCTCACCAAGCTTCTGCTGCAGATAATTGCTGTCCGGCGGGTCCTTCTCGAACTCGATAATCGAAATGCTTCCGCCAGCCTGCTGCCAGTGGGCCCGGTAGAGCTCCCAGGCGCCCATAGCCGCGTCGTGATAGAGCGGCTCTCCGGTGATCAGATACATGTCGAGATAGGCTTCGATATCCGTGAGCAGATAGCAGTGCGGCCGGTCGTAGGGATATTGCCAGACCTGCTTTTCCTCGAGCTTTGTCAGGCCTTTCAGCCATTCGTCTTCCTGGTAGTAGCGCTGAATCACCTGAGCATCGGCGGCCTTGCCCAAGGGGCTCCGCGCCACCCGGGTGTTGGCCACCATTCCCTGGCCGCCCTGGATCACGCCTCGCAGCATCAGCGGCAAAAAAGGCTGCCGGTTGTACCAGTCGTAATAGCCGCGCAGCATTGGCAGCGCCTTTTCATTTCCCGAATACGCCGCTTCCAACAACCCGTGGGTCAGCCACGCGCGCGTGTAGGCGGCCCGCTCGGAATAAAAGATCGTATCTTCCGGATACGCCATGATGTAGCCGTCCGGCTTTCTGCACGCATAGATTCCATCCACCACCGCATTCAATTTTTGCTGCAGCTCCGGGTTGCCGATCCAGCGCAGCGTGTTGCCCGCACCCATCAGGAACCGCCCCGCATTCGAGCCCGCCAAATCCTCTTCCCAGAATTTCTGCGATCCCACCGGCTTGAAATTCGTGATCTTTCCCGTCCGCTCGTAGAACTGGCGCAGCAACTCCTCCGTCGTAAATGATTCGAGCAGATACCCGATATTGTTGAGCATCGTCTTCTCAAAAACTCCGCCGGCCAGCGCCACGCCGGTTTTTGGAACCTGCGCCTTGAGGCTCGGCGGTCTCCAGGTCGAAGCATCGCTCACCAGGTGCGGCTGATCGCGGTGTATGCCTTCCCCATCCTGGCGTGCCGGCCGTGTAAGCTGACCGAGCAGCTCCGTATTACCGCATTGCGCATCGGCAGAGGCCTTGCAACCCACCGCCAGGTCGGCTCCGTTGGACATCACGCCGACCTTGGCCAGTGTCAGACTGTAGTCGGGACTGTCCACCAGGCCGCCTGTTTGTGTCGCTTCGTTCTTGGCGTACATCTTTACCGGACGTAGCTGCGTAGCCGTCAGCCGCACATAGCGCCCTTGAATACCCTTCGTTGGAAAACGCGTGATGTTGTCGCCAGGATCGGGAAAGTCGCTCTTTGTGAAATCCGCGATGCGCTTCGGGCTCGAAAACTCAGCATTGCTCGAAACATCGATGTGAAAGCGCAGCGGAAATCCTTCGCCGGCGTAGTACTGGTCACGCCCCGGGTACATCCGTTCTGAGGCCGGATACAGTTCCACGCTCTCGATGAGAGCAGTCTTTCCCAGGTCCACCTGAACCCAGGTTGAAGTCGCGGGATCGGTCACCGTTTTCGAGCGATAGGCGCGATATTCGCTTGCCGGGGTCGCCGCCATCCGCATCCCGCTAAGATAGGGCGCCAGTTGCGAAGACTCCTCCTCGCCCCAGCTTGCCAGCGGATTTTCCCTGCACACCAGAACCGCGGCTCCCGCTGATGTCGCGCTCACCACAAAAGTTCGTCGCGTAAGATTCATAGGTGATTCTCCATCCTCGAAGCGCATGATCTATTCATCGAAAAGGCGCAGATCTTCCGCAGTGTAAACGTGCAACTCTCCGCAATCAGGATTGACGCACCTCAAGATCTTTTGCCAACACTGTCCGACAAGATCCGCCGGCGGCGCCGGATTCTCTGCGCGGCCATACAGTGCGGGCGTCAGCCCGGCAACTCCCGTTCCTGCGACATAGGGATCGCCAACCTCGATTCCCCGGCCGCAGCTGCGGCAAATGACTCCCACCTTAAGCGCCATCACAGCAACTATACCGCTGCGATTCCGGAGTTGCAGGTTCTTAGCGGCCTTCTGCGAGCCGGACAAGTACCAGCGCATCGCGGGGCAAAGTGATGTCGATCGCCATCTTGCCGGACTCGATTGCCAGGCGCCGGTCGGACACCGTCTCGGCCAGTCTCGCGGCCTTCTCAAGTTCTCTCTGTTGCTCCGCAGTAGGATGCGCGGGACTGCCCATCTTCACCCACAGCGGATAGGCGTCGCTGTGCGTGCTGTCAACGCGGAACCGCGATTCGCGCACGAATGAGCCGGTAAGGCCATCGACATCGAGATGCACGCGGGCGGGCGCAGCAGGCACATCGGCATCGTGATAATTCCAGAGCAGGATGTCGACTTGTCGGTTGCGGCGGGTGGCTACGGCATCAATGTCGGGGGCGCCGGTAACGCTGTTTTCGAGAATATCGTCGAGTGGCAGGGCGCCGCTGCTCTTCGTAGCCAGCCACTCCGTGCCAGGCTGGCCGCCGAGTTTCGCCATGAGCCGGAAGGCATTGAGTACGGGCTTGTCGATGCCATCAGTGGCCAATGTGCGGAAGCCGGCGAAGGTCGGCTGATCGTCGTATTCAAAGGCCCAGGTGACGGAGCCATCCACGGTGACCCCGTATCTGCGGGCGAGCTGGTAGACGTGCATGATCGCTTCGGCTACGCTCGCGCCATAGAGCGGGCTGTTGCGGTAAGCGGCGCGAGGGCCAAGGCACGCAGCGCAGCCTTCGGGATCGCTTTCCGTCAGGAGGATTGGCGTGTGACGCCACTGAGGATATCTGGCAATGATCTGCATGCCATTGCGCGCGGCGTCAAGCTGGACTCCGACATCCATGACCAGGCGCCCGCCAACCAGTTTGGGGCTGCCTTTGGGATGGTAGGAGATGAAGTCGAGCGGCGCGCCGCTACGGCCCGTGGCCGCGTTGACGCCGTGAGCGCAATGGTCGAGGAACTGGCGCAGGAATTCAGCGGAGCGGCCAGAGTGAATGCCGGTAGCGGCAGGCCCCCCCACCTTGGCGTCAGGGATGGCTTTGAGAATCGCCGCGGTCGTGAGGTCGTAGAGACGATCGTATTGTTCCGGCGTGCCGTGCCAGTACGGGATATCGGGCTCATTCCATACCTCCCAATACCAGGTGCTGGTCTGAGCGCCGTAGCGTTTGCGAAGGTGGGTGGCATAAGCGAGGATGAGGTCAGACCATTTGGACCAATTGTTGGGCGGGTAGCTCCAACCGGTAAAGATGCTTCCGTGAGGGAAGTTGTGACGGTACGGCTCGGGGTGCGTGGAGAGCGCCTCGGGCATGAATCCGATTTCAACCAGCGGCCGGATGTGGGCGGCGATGAGGGTATCGAAGATGCGGTCGGTAATGGTGAAGTCGTAAACGGGAGAACCGTCCGGCCGCTCGGTGTAGACGTTTGTTGATCCCCATTTCAGGGAGCGCTCGCCGTGGCCCGTGGTGAGCAAGTTGTGGGCGCGGAAGTAGACCGGGACAGGGCTGAACGAGGAGAGCTGATTGAGCAGCTTCTTGCCATATGGAGCATAGATGTAATTCGGCTCGTCGGCCCCGAAGAAGTTCCAGATTGGAGCATAGGGCCCGGTGGTTTGGGCTGCGTCCACCTGGATGATGACAGGCGCGGAGGGATCAGCTGTCGCCTGCGCGGAAGCGAATGTTGTGAGAAAAGCGATGGCGAAGGGAAAAACCAGTTGGAGCCGCATCCAGATTTTCACGGGAACCAAGATAACATTCCGGATGGCAAGGCCCGCAATGGCGGCGGGGCGGTTGGGCGCGTACCTGTCGAGAGCTCCGGGACCGAAGCCCAATTGGGGAACCTTTAGCCTGGCGGTGGCGTATAAATGCCCAAGAGGAAGATTGCCATGATGCGGAATGGTATGGTCGCCATTGCGTGCCTCATGACGGCGGTGTGGACCGCGGGCTGCAGGGTGCACGTCGACAAGGGCGCAAACGGTGACGAAAAGAGGGTGCAGGTGGATACTCCATTTGGAGGAATTCACGTGAATACGGGCCAGACCACAGCGGCGGATGTGGGATTGCCGGCCTATCCGGGTGCGCAGAAGGTCACCGACGACGACAACCACAAATCTGTCGATGTGCGTATAGGGTTTGGCGAGTGGGAAATGCACGTACAGGTGGCGAGCTATTCGACGGCTGACAGCCAGGACAAAGTCTCGGAGTTTTACCGCAAAGCGTTGAGCAGCTATGGCGATGTGATTGCCTGTCGGAACCAACAACCGGTGGGAAACCCGGCCGAGACTTCCGAGGGACTGAGCTGCTCCGATCACGGACGGCCGAATGTGAACGTGAATGAGGATGGGAAAACCTATGGGTATCAGCCGCAGCAAGGCACCCTTGAGTTGAAGGCCGGTTCGCAGCGGCACCAGCACATCGTTGCTTTTGAGAATCCCGAATCCGGGCAGACGCGGTTTGCGCTTGTAGCCCTCGACTTGCCGGCTTCAGATTTCGGAAAGCAGGGGAAGAGCGACTGACATCGCCACTCGCGCCTTCAGGTGGAGAGGGATGGGGAAAGCACGGTGCGGCGCGGCGAGCGTGACTCTGCTAAACTGATTGAGCGCATGTGGAAGCACAAACGGGGAAACGCGCCAGGCCGCGTTCCACGGTGCTGCGCAGGCAAGCAAAGTTCGGGGAGTGGCTCAGCCTGGTAGAGCACCTGGTTCGGGACCAGGGGGTCGGAGGTTCAAATCCTCTCTCCCCGACCATCTTTAGAATCATTCGCTTACAAAGACTCTCCGGTGCTGGCAAACATGGCGCAAGGGCTTAGCTTTGGCAAGCATGTCGCCTGCCTGCCGCGCCAGCTACAAGAACTCAGG
>JASHOY010000384.1 GCA_030038435.1 Acidobacteriaceae bacterium
ATTGAATTGGCCGGTGGCGAAGCGGCGTGCGCGTGCGCCGATGGCCTGACGCTCGGCCGCCGGTATTTGCATCAGGCCGGTCATGGCACAGGCCAGGGCGGCCGCATCTCCCGGTGAAGCAAGCCGGGCTTCATCGACGCCCCGGCCGAGGGCTTCGCGAACGCCGGGGACGTCGGTGGCCACTGCCGGCAGACCGGCTGCCGAGGCTTCAATCAGAACCGTGGGCAGACCCTCATAGCGCGAGCAGAGCACGAAGGCGTCGGCGGCCTGCATCCAGCGTTCGAGGTCGCGGACGAAGCCGGCAAAATGCACGCGGCTGAGGACGCCAAACTGTGCGGCGAGAGCCTTGAGTTGCGACTCCTGCCATCCCGAACCGGCGACGATGAGGCGGGCGGACTGGGGCAAGAGGGCCATGGCGCGCAAAAGCGTCGGGTAGTCTTTGACGGGCTCGAGGCGCCCCGCGGCCAGCCAGAGGAATTCGTCTGTCAGGCTGAGGTCACGGCGGGTCACGACGCGGAGTTGTGAGTCGGGGCGCCAGCGCTCGGGTTCGATTCCGTTGGGCATCACCATGAGCTTTTCGCAAGGGACGGTGCCGGCAGCGATATGGGCTTGGGCAGCCGCATCGCTTACCGCGGTCACCCGGTCAGCGAGAAAGCTGCTCAGGCGATAGCCGAATCGCCGGCTGCGGCCACCGGTTGCGGAACTGTGCAAGGTGTCAATGAGGACGGGCATGGGGGCAGTGATTCGTGTCCAGCGGGCCAGCAAGGTGGAATGGGGCAGGTGGGAATGAACTACGTCCGGCGTGGCGCGTCGCAGCCAGCGATGGAAACGCAGCCAGCCACGCGGGTCGGCGAGGCCTTTGCGCATGCCGAGGCTGACGAATTCGATGCCGGCGGCGGCAAGTTCGCGGCCGGCCGGGCCACCGGAGCCGGTCAGCGCGATTACACTTACGCGCCAGCCGCGCTGCTTGAGTCCCCGCGCCAGGAGTCTTACCTGCTGCTCGGCGCCGCCGATGCGGTCGAGGCTGGTAATGAGCTGGGCGACGTGGCTCAAGAGCGATCCTCTTCAAGTGCGGCGTCGATTACAGCCTGGTAAGCTTCGATGGCGCGCTCGAACTGAAACTCGCCGATGATGGGCGTTGCGGCCATGGCCGCCGGCTCGCTGCTGGGCTCGCTTCTGCGCCGCCGGAATTTCAACCAGTCGCAAAGCAGAGACCAAACGGCCAGCGGCAGCATAGCGGCGGCCAGGAGCGTGTTAACGAAGGAGCGGACGCGATGGAGCATGGACGCAGAAGAGATAGCAGAGTTATTCGGATCAGTGTTCACAGGAAACAACTGCGGGGATCGCGATGTCAAGGGGCTCAATCACAGTTGTCAAGTGGCCGGTTGGTTTCCGGTTGCCTTTTGCATCGCGGCCGAGGGGGAAGCCAGATTCTTTGCAAGCTGCTCCTGCGCCGATTGCGGAGCGATGATGAGCAGGCGGTCGCCTGGCTGCAGGACAGTTTGGGTGCGCGGATAGATGACGGAGGTTCCGCGAAGAATGGCGGTGATCCTGGCCGCGGGGATTTCTTTGTGGATTCCCGCCGCTTCGATGCTTTTCCCCACCCAGCGGCTTTCCGGCCTGAGTGCGCCGGCGGTCAGGCGGGAGCCATCCGGCATATCCAGCGCCACGCCGGATTGCAAAAGCATAGCCAGGCGCAGGTGGGAGAGATCGGGAGGCAGCGAGGTACCCTTGTTGAGCAGTTGCAGGGCAATCTGAATGTGTTCGGCGCGATGGGCAGGGGAGTCGATGCGGCCCACGACCTGGCCTTCATAGAGGCTGTCGTATTTCAGGTACCGCGAAAGGCGAAGCTGGACGAGGAAACTGAGAGTTACGGCGAGCCCGGCGGGGACGAGGAGCTGATAACCGCCGGTCATTTCAGCCACCATCAGCAGCGTGGCGATGGGAACCCTGGCAGCCGCTCCAAAGACCGCTCCCATGCCGATGATGGCCATGCCCGCGGGATTGCTGTGGGTGAGCACAGCGAAGATGCCGCCCAGCATGGCGCCGACGTAGAGACTGGGGGCGAAGACACCGCCCGAACCTCCGGAGGAGACGGTGAGGGACATGGCCAGCATTTTGGCGAAGAGCAGAACGATCATCAGGCGCAGCGCCAGCCGCCCGTCGATGGCTTCCTGAATCCAACCATAGCCTCCGCCCAGTACCTGGGGCAGCTCGAGGGCCATGCAACCGAGGAGCAGGCCGCCAATGGCGGGCTTGAGCCATGCGGGAATGCGCAGGGTGAGGAAGAGATCGCGGATGCGATAGAACATCTCGGGGAGGATGGTGCCGACCACGCCGCTGGCCAGACCCAGCGCGATGTACCAGCCGAAGTCTCTGAGCCCGGTGAAGCGAACCGCCTGCGGGACGACGAAGAGGGATGCCCATCCGGTGAAGAGACCGTTGACGGCGTATGCGACGATAGCTGCCAACAGGCAATAGAGCAACGCCTCGGCCTCAAACTCGATTCCGCCATAGAGCACTTCGACGGCGAAGAGCGCGGTACCGATGGGAGAACGGAAGATGGCTGAGAGGCCCGCCGCCATGCCCATCAGCACCAGGAGGCGGCGTTCGCGGTCGGGACGATGCAACAGGGTCGCGTAAATCGAAGCGAAGCCTGCGGAGATGAGGGCGGTTGGTCCTTCGCGTCCGGCCGAGCCTCCGGACCCGATGGTGATGGCCGAAGCCACCATTTTGATGGGAGCGACCTGGGCGCGGATCAGGCCGCCGGTCCAATGCACAGCTTTCACGGCCGTATCCGTGCCGTGACCTTCGGCCTCCGGCGCCCATTTGTAGACCAGAATTCCCGAGATCAGGCCGCCCACGGTGGTCACCAATGGAATGATCCACAGGCCATGCGACCCGACCGCCTGGTGCAGGGAGTGTCCTTCAGCCGCAAGGCCTGGAGCCGCATAGCCGGCTGTCAACTGCAGGAACAAATGGGTGAAGAAGCGCAACATTCCCATGAAGGCCTGCGCGCTCAGTCCGCCAATGACACCGAGAATGACGGAATCCAGCAGCAGGCGGGGTTTGTCCTCAGCAATCATTGCCTGCTTATCTGACCTCCGATGTCAGCCGATGGTTCGCGGCCCGGGGATGCGCGCGGGTATGGGTTCACATGAAGTATTAATCGCCAAGTCATTGCAATTGCGTGTGTTATGTTTAACCGCAAAGGCGCGCGAGATGCTCAAGTTAAGCTCTCCCTGGAGGCGCGGCCCAAGCTGCGCTGCGCACAGTGGTTAGCGTCCGTGGGGGTCGCTCTTAGAGCGTGGATGTTGAAACTGCGGGTGGAGTTGGGTTTGCGGGGCCGGGAAATCGAGGAATCTCGCCCTGCATGCGCTTTTCGCGCGCCAGGATCAGGAGAGCCTTGGAGATGGAGGCAGCCAGCGCCGGGGCGGAATGCCTCTCGGTAATCCAGGTCTGGGGGCGGTCGCGCAGAAAATCTACGATACCTCCCGAAGCGGGGAAAGCTACGATGGGCAAGCCTGCCGCCGCCGCCTCCAGCAGCGCATTGGGCATGCCTTCATAACGTGAGGAGAGCACAAAGAGATCAGCTCCGGGAAAGTACGCATAGGGAGATTCAACATAGCCGGGAAAAACCACTGCATCTTCCAGGCCGAGCATTCTGCATTCCAGTTTTAGCGCCTGTTCTTCCCGGCCAGCGCCCAGGATGGTCAAGCTGGCGGTGGGGTAAAGGCCGCGGACCATGAAGAGCGCCCGCACAAGCAGGTCGAATCCCTTTTCACGGGAGAGTCTCCCAACGGCCAGCAAATGAGGTCCAGGACCGTCCCAGGGAATGGGGTTTTTGCGGCCCGCGCGGATACCCTCGACGTCCACGGGGTTGGGGAGCACTGCGACCAGTTCGGCGGGGATGCCCGTTACTTCGATGAGGTCGCGAGCCATGGCCTTGGACTGACAAATTACACGGTCGGCACGGCGATAGAGGAGCCGGTAAAGCAGGGGAGTATACCGAGGCAGGGCATGCGAAGCCACGGTGAGGGAAATGGTGGCGTTCTGGCGCACCAGGAGTTTTGTTCCCCGGGGAAAGAGGGGGCGGAGGAGTAAGAGCAGGAAGTTGAGATGGGCCATTCCTGAGAGAATCACGGCCGGCCTCAGCCGCCAAACCAGGCGCAGGATGGGAATCGCCGAAGAGCGCACGCGATTTTCGCCAAGGTTAGTCACCGGGACTCGGCCGGGCAGGACGGGAGATTCGATTCGCGATTCGGTGACTGAGGCCAGGTGAAGGTTGTATTTCCTGGCGGGAAGTTGCTGCGCGAGGAGGCGCATGACCTGCTCTGCGCCTCCGCCACGCAGGTGCGGAATGAGCAGGAGCAGGGTGGGGCGCGGCGCCTCTGAGGATTGGGCAATTTTCATGCAGCTTGATCCGGAAGAAGTGATTTTGGGGCAAGCGTCGCAGCGACGATGTGATGTTAATCACACGCATTGAAGCGTGATGGCAGTCACTCACGCCAAGTTGTAGCGAAATGCTACATTCTTCCTGTCCTTTGCCTATGGGAATCATCGCTTCGCCGTCTGTCCAGGTAAGCTGCGGTCCGGGCGTTCCCGCGCCGTTGACCGAGGGCGTGTCGGCCCGGCTGCGTCCTTTGATTGTGGTCGGCGTGACTCATTCCCAGTCCTGTCTGGCCCTGACCGGGCGACTGAGAGCACTGCGCACGGCGGGATTCCGCGTCACTCTGATCTCCAGTCCGGGAAGGATATTGGATCGTACCGCCGCCTCGCAGGGGGTGGAAGCATTCACGCTTCCCATCGCGCGGAAGATTGCGCCCTTTGCCGATCTGATTTCCCTGGCCCGGCTATGCCGGCTGCTGTACCGGATTAAGCCCGACATGGTGGAGTTCAGCACTCCGAAAGCCGGACTGCTGGGAAGTCTGGCGGCAGCGGTATGCCGGATACCTTGTCGCGTGTATGTGCTGCGGGGATTGAAACTTGAAACCGCAAAGGGGCTTAAGCGCCGGATTTTGCTGGCGGCGGAACGGCTGGCCGCGGCCTGCGCCCACCGGGTCTTGTGCAATAGCGAGAGCCTGCGCAGCGAAGCGGCGGCTCTGGGCGTGGCTCCTGCAGGCAAGTTGCACTTGCTGGGCGAGGGCAGCAGCAACGGGGTGGACATGGCCCGATTTTCGCCTGGTCCCAGCACGGTGCGGCGGAAATGCGGATTTTCCGCGCGGGATCTGGTGATCGGCTTTGTGGGCCGGCTTACCCGCGATAAAGGCCTGCCCGAACTGGTCCAGGCATTCGAAGTGATCCGGTGTGTTGAGCCCATGGCTAAGCTGATGCTGGTGGGCTGGTTCGATGCAGCGGAGGACCATGTAGACCGGCACCTGCGCACGGCGATCGAGCATCATCCGCAGATTCGGGTGACGGGATTCGTGCCCGATCCCGCCGATTACTACCGAGCCATGGACTTGATGGTTCTGCCCACCTGGCGTGAGGGCTTTCCCAACTCCGTGCTGGAGGCCGCGGCGTCGGGGGTTCCGGTGATCACTACGCATTCCACGGGTTCGCGGGATTCGGTGGTGCCTGAAGTCACCGGGCTGCTGATTCCCCCCGGCTATCCCGAGGCCATCATCGAAGCCGTGCTGACGCTTTTGCGCGACCCGGAACGGCGGAAGCGAATGGGAGGCGCCGCGCGGGCATGGGTGATGCGGCATTATGCCGACGAACGCGTCCTGGAACTGACCGTGGAATTCTACAGGAGCCTGCTCGCGCCTGAGAGGACGGCGCGGATGGTTCCGAGCATCTGATCAACCCGGGTCGAATTCGGCGGGGAAAAGCTCCGGTTGTTCGGGCGCCGATGGCGGGACGGTGGCGCGCTTGCGCGCCGCGCGGATCAGACCCACCACTTCCAGCGACTGGATGGCCAGGCGGGGTATGTAGATTCGCTGGGTGTTCGAACGTGTGTCGGGCGGGGTCAGCATCAGCCCGGCGCCGTCTACCAGGGAGCGGTCGTTGGCGGCGATGCCTTCGATCTCGTCGCCGTCGGAGAGGACCAGTCGCAACCACACCCCTGCGGTCCGGGGACGAAGGGAAAAGTGCTTGTGCAACAGCCGCTCCGGATTCCCCTGGCTGCCGGAGTCGACGGCGGCAGAGAGTTCCCGAACATAACAGACCCACTTGACCTGCTCCCAGGCGATGCGGAGTACCTTTCCGGTCAAGTCGAGGATTTCCAGTTCAGGCGCATTTTCACCGCCCGCCGAGGCGGCGTAACCGGCGCACCAGTCGCGGGAGAACTTCCTTACGATCACAGGCTTGCGGGTAGAGGCCATCCTTGAGGATTTTCGCATGTCCGGCCGGCCGCGGCGAGCGCAATGCGTGTTTCTATCTTGTTAAGGACACTAGCAAACCTGCACCATTTGTGTTAATGTACTGCTTTGCCAGTGGTGCCGTAGGATTCCATAAGAATAACAAGATCAAAGGTTTGGCAAACGTTTTTCGACGTCCGAAGCAGGGAAAGGAATGCCGGATTACATTTACCTTTTCGAGAGTCGGCTTTCGGCCGACCAACAGAATGCGCTGCGCGCGTTACGCGAAGCCGCACGTGAAGCCGAAACCATCCTATTCTTGGTGGGCGATGCGGTGCGCGACCTGACCAGCGGGCATGCCGTGCGCGAAATCGAAGTAGCACTTCATGGAAATGCTCTCAAATTAAAGAAAAAGCTGGAGAAACTTGGCGCCAGTGTTTGGGGTGAGGACGAAGCCACGCACAGCCTCTATTTGTGTTTTCCCGGCACCGTGCGCGTGGACGTGGTGAGCACGCACCGAGCCGAATATCCCAAACCCGGGAATCCCGTCATCCATCCGGCATCGATTCACGAGGATCTGCGCCGACGTGATTTTACGGTGAACGCCATGGCGGTCTCGCTCAATGAGGGCTCTTTTGGACTGCTGATGGACCCTCTGAACGGCGCCGCGGATATAGAGAACCGGACCTTGCGTCTGGTTTCCAACTACGGATTTCTGGATGATCCCTCTCTTCTGATTCGCGCCACGCGCTATCTGGCGCGATTGGGTTGGGAGATGGATCCGCGTACGCGAAGCCGCTTCGAAGACGCCAAGAATGAGGATGTCATTCAATATCTGCCCGCGCTTTCGCGGAGCCGCGAGCTGGAACAGATTGGTCATGAAGAGGATGGCCTTAAGGTGCTGCGCGCGTTCGAGGCAGAGGGATGGATGAAAGCTCTCTATCCGGGATGGACGACGGCCGCCGCCGACGAAGCAAAACTCGCTTTGCTGCATGAACTTGCAGTTGAACTCCTCATGCAAGGCGTGCATGCCGACATGTCTGCTGCGCAGATGCGGCTGCTGACGGCTAAGCTCCCGCCCAAAGACCTGGCGGCGCTGAAAAAGCGGATGTTGCGCCCGGGGTTCGTAGAAGAGTGGAACAGCCTGGACGCCCAGGCGGCCGCTTTTGCGAAGGTGCTTCTCTCCAAGCCCCATGCGACGCCCTCGGCAGGCTTCAAGCTGTTTACGAGCTATGATCCGGAAGCAGTTCTATGGCTTGGGTTTACAAGTAATGACAAGGCTGTTCAAGAGCGCTATCACGAGTTTCTGAAAGTGTGGCCCGAAGCGCATCAGAAGATTCCCCACAGCCTGATGCAGGAGTTGCGGATCACGCCCGAGCTGCCGGTTTACGGTGAGCTGGTGCAGAAGCTTTTTCTGGAGCTGATTGACGGTCATCTGACCACGCCCGAGGAGATGCGCGCATTCCTGGAGCCATACTCGCCGCCGGCGCCTCCGCCGCAGGCTACAGTGAAGCGGCCTCGGGGCAGGCGTGGCGAAGCTCGGCTCAAAGAGCGGGCATTCGACGAAGAAGAGGGAGAAGAAGAAGAGAGCGAAGAGGACGAGGATCTGGGCGGCGACGAAGAATTGGAAGCCGGGTCCGATGAGGAGGAAATGGCGCTGGTTCCGGATCTGCCCAAGACGGATCTTGAGGCGGAGATCGAAGACGAGGGCGACGGCGAAGAAGAGGAGGCTGGCGAAGATGAGCGGCCTGAGGAAGAGCTGGCTCCGGTGAAGAAAGCCGGGGAAAAACCTCCGGCCGGCGAAGTAAAGGCAAAGATGGAAGCCCCATCTCCAGCTCCGAAAAAGGCGGCGGCAGGCGATGGTCATGCTGCGCTAAAGCCGGCTTCTGTGGCGCCGGCCAAGCCGGAAAAGAAAGTCCCCGCTCACCCGGAGAAAGCCGGGGGGGAAAAGGCCAGGCCGGAAGCGAAGACAGCGCATGCGCATGCGGCGGCCAAAGGGAGCAAAGCAGCTTTGCCGGCGAAGGTGGTTGCCAGCAAACCGCACACCAGGACGCCGCTGGCAAAAGCTCCGGCCAAGGCGGCGCAGAAGCCCTCGGTTAAGCCGCATCCGGCCAAGAGCGTCGGCGTTAAGGCGGCATCGGCAAAGTCGAACCACGCGGGGACGGCCGCGGCAAAAAAGGCGAAGCCGTCTACTCCTGCCAAATCAGCAAAGCCGCATTCAAAGAAAGCCTCGGCCAAGCCGGCAAAGAAACGCTGAAACTCTTAGAAGAGCATTACTGGGGCGTGATGATGCCCCCGAGCGCGTGCCGCCGGGGCAGGACGATGCCGCGAAGATCGACTTCGTGACCCTGGTTGGCGGGCTCATTTCCGGGGATCGGCTGCCGGCGAAGCAACGTTCCGCCGCACGCCGGGCAGCACACCGCCGCATCTTGCGCAATCACTGCATGGCACTGGCTGCAGGTTCGCTCCATGGCAGAAGCATATCCCAGGCGCGTGGATTTCGCTCCCGTTTTTGTAAATCGCGGGTAGACTTGTCGAATGCATCCTCCGGTCCGACTGGCCGCGATCGATATGGACGGCACGCTACTGCCCAGCTTTGGCTATGAGATCAGCCGGCGCAATCTGCGGGCGCTGCGGGCCGCGCAGGATGCGGGAATTATCGTGGTGATTGCCACCGGAAGGCGGGCTGCCTTTGCCACGCCCCTGCTGGAGGGGTTGGGGCTGCGAGCGGATATGCCCCTTATCACGTCGAATGGTGCGGTGATTCGAACTTTTGGCGGCGCACCCATTGACCGTTGGACGCTGGACACGGCAGCGGCCAGGGGACTTTGTGGCTTGCTGCGCGGCTTCGGAGTGATGGTGTTTACCTTTGACCAGCCGGGATGCGGGAAGCTGGTGCTGG
Source organism: Acidobacteriaceae bacterium (assembly GCA_030038435.1). Classification (GTDB taxonomy): domain Bacteria; phylum Acidobacteriota; class Terriglobia; order Terriglobales; family Acidobacteriaceae; genus Telmatobacter. The sequence goes on from JASHOY010000384.1 coordinate 9,202, forward strand.
AAGACCTGGAGCTTGCCCAGGCGCGTATGGAGCTGTGGGTGGAGGCCAATCGTGACGCCATTGAGGTGGTAAGGCCGCTGGAGCAGGTTTTCCAAACGCGGGGAGCGCCGATCCAGGGCATGGTGGCGGGGCCGATTCCCGCCATGCGCGAGGCGGAGAAGGCATTCGCTTCGAGCATGTGGAGCGATGTTTGTGAGTGCCTTCGCACCGAGTATCCGGCTCGGGACCTGGCCATTTTGGATCTGCTTCCGCGGGGCATTTCCAAAGGCACGGCGCTGGAGCGGCTGGCCGGGCGTCTGGGCGTCAATCGACTTGAAGCGCTTGCCATTGGCGACAACTGGAACGACGTCGATATGCTGGAATGGGCAGGGCAGAGCTACCTGATGGGCAATGCGGCGCGGGAGCTCCGCGCCATGGCCAGGATGCGCGGCTGGAAACAGGTCCCGAGCAATGACCGCAACGGCGTGGCGGTGGCGCTGGAAACGGTAATGGCTCGCCTGCCCAAGCTGGAGGCGCCGAAGGGACACAATTGGGAAGGGGATCGAGCTTGAGACAACCGATGACGATGATCGCCTGGCTGCTGGGCGCGGTCCTGCTTCTCATTCCCGCCGTCCACGCTTCCCAACTGGTCACGTTGCGCAACGGATTCCAGATGCGGTGCGACCATTCCATTGCAGCCGATGGTCATGTGCGAATCTATATGACTGCGGAGGGGGACAATTACATTGAGCTGCCGCCGGCCGAGATCCTCTCCGTAGCGAAGGTTCCCGATGCTCCAGCGTCTTCGCCGGGGGGCGATCCGATTGCCGCCCGTCCGCCGTCCGCGTCCCATCCGGCGCGCCCGACGCCGCTCACTCGCGCCGATCTGACCCAAATGCTCGCCAGTGCAGGCCAGCGCCATAACCTGGACGTGGACCTGCTGGCCAGCGTGGTGCATGAGGAGAGCGCCGGTAATCCCCGGGCTGTGAGTCGGGCTGGAGCTCGCGGGCTCATGCAGTTGATGCCGGCGACTGCAGCCAGCCTTGGCGTACGCGACAGCTTTCAGCCCCGGCAGAACGTCAGCGGCGGGTCGGCCTATCTCGATGCGCTGCTTACCCGCTACGGGAACAATCTCGCCCTGGCGCTGGCTGCTTACAACGCCGGTCCGGAAGCCGTGGACCGCTATCACGGAATACCTCCTTATGCTGAGACTCGGGTCTACGTGGCGCGAGTGATTCACGAGTTCAACCGCCGCGTGCTGGCGCGGGAGGCCGGGCTACGGCGCGCCGGCGGCAAAGAGTTCTCGGCCCAGAAGACCGCTGCTGATGTTTCCCTAAAGTAGACCTCCCCTCGGCGATTTCTCCGCTCCTGTGGATAAGCACGTAACATGGAATTCGGAAGTCCGCTGCACGGAGCGCAGAACGCTTGAAGAAA
>JASHOY010000004.1 GCA_030038435.1 Acidobacteriaceae bacterium
GAGATGGAGCGGCACCCCGGCATCGTCGCACGTCGACCTCAATTCTACGTCTGAACCGGATGGAAGGAACCGAGAGAACCATGATGAAATGGAATGACGACCGGGAGCTTTTCCTCTTGATGTCGCAGCACCTGTTCACTGGGATCGTCGGCGATGTGCTCGACAGCCTTGGCCGGCGACACCAGTTCCTCCCCGCACGGTGCCGCCCCCTTGCTTCCCACATGACGATAGCTGGCCGGGCGATGACAGTGCTCGAGGCTGACACTTTCCATACGCCCGAGCATCCGTTTGGCAAAATGCTCGAAGCACTGGACAGCCTTGAAGAAAACGAAATCTACCTCGCTGCCGGCTGCGCGCCCGGCTACGCGCTCTGGGGCGAGTTGATGTCGACCGCCGCTCAAAAACGCGGCGCCGCCGGGGCTGTCCTGGCCGGTTACGTTCGGGATACCCGGCGCATCCTGTCCCTCGACTTTCCTACTTTCTGTTACGGAAGCTACGCCCAGGACCAGCGTGGCCGCGGCGTCGTCATCGACTACCGGGTGCCTCTCGAAATCGAAGGAGTAAGCATTGCGCCCGGGGATATTCTTTTCGGCGACATCGACGGGGTGCTCGTGCTGCCACGCGACTGCGAGGAGCAGGTTGTCGCCACCGCCCTCGACAGAGTCCAAAAAGAGAAGACGGCTCGAGCCCTTCTTCTTGAAGGAGCGCGAGCACAGGAAGTCTTCGCTCTAACCGGCATCCTCTGAGCGATCGCTGAACCCAGCCTGGGGCTTTGCGCTCAGGTCGCGTGTGAAGCGCTTCCTACCATGACGACGCGTTCCAAAGGTTCTCCGCAAGATAATTTCCGGAGGTTTTCGGCAATCTGTCTCATTCGTCTCTCCAGCATGGGTCTTGTCCATGCGGAGAGATGGGGCGTAGCCAGAACGTTGGGGAGCCTTTCAAAGGGAAAGCGCGATCCGCTGAGCCGTTGATCGGAGCTGGTTGGATAGCGATACCAAACGTCCAGCGCGGCGAAGAACTTTCCCTCTTGAAGTGCTCGAAACAGCGCCTCTTCCTGGATGATCTCGGCGCGAGAGACATTAACAAGCAGGCTGCCCTTGCGAATTCGAGAGAGTTCACGCACGCCGATCCACCCTCTCGTCCGCTCGTTGAGGTCGCAGGCGATGACGATGAAATCGCACCGCGAGAAAAGCTCTGAAATTCCTTCCGGACCTTTCACCGCCTGTATCGTCGAGAACCCAGCCGGCATGGGTTTCTGGAGGTTTAGCCGAATCGCCTCGATGCGCAACCCGAAACTCTGCGCCCGAACGGCAACTGCCTGAGCGATTCGCCCAAAGCCGACCAGTCCAAGGGTTTTCCCGCAAATCTCTTCGTGTATTTCTCCGCTGAGGCGCCCGCTCCCGGCCCAAATCCCCTCGCGAAAACTTGAGGAGTAGCGCAGCACTTCCGTTGCGCACATCAGAATCGTCGTGAGCACATACTCCGCGATGGGAATCTCATGCTCGTAGACATTGGAAAGGACGCAGCCTTCGGGCAACATGTCCGGCTTCGCCCATTCCACGCCTGCGCCGGGAAATAGAAACAGCTTCAGTTCGCCGGCTGCGGCGCGCGCCTCTCTTGGCAACTCAAGAGCGATGAGCGCGTCCGCGCCTCGAATTTCTTCAAGAAGCCATGCTAGATTCCCCGAGCCGGCACGGATCGACCAGGATGAATCCAGGTGTTCCTTGAGAAGAGACTGGTAGATCCTCCAGTTATCGTCATAAATCACGAGCTTCACGCTTGCTCCCTCCTGAGGGTTGCCTTGGCCGCAGCTTTGAATGCGCCCGATTACTTTTACCGGAGCGTCATCGCGCTTCGTTTGTGCGCCGCTTTCGCGACGAAAGCTCCCGTTAGAAACATCATCCCGATCCGCACTCTACGCCTCGAGCTCCGTGCCGGAGGTGTTTCTCCTCGCGCTGTGAGCCGACCACATGCGACAGTAACGCAGTGCGCAGTCACTACCTCAACTCGTTTTATTTGCTTTACGCTCTCGCATATTTTTACTGTGAATCCGTTGACACAATAACATAGGTGGTGTACCATCATCTACGCTGATATATCAGGTAAGAACAATTCTACCAAAGAGCGCTTGCATGAGAGGATCAATGATGGCCATCCCCCATATCAGGATGAGACTTTTCCCGCTTCTACTTCTACTCGTCGTGATCTCCGCATACTGCTCTCTATCGGCTGCTGCTCAGAACATCACGGCCACGCTCCTCGGCACCGTTCAGGATCCTTCCGGCGCATCCATTCCAGGAGCTACGGTATCCATCTTGAACCAGGCGACGAACCAATCGTTCGTGGCCAAAACAAACAAGCTCGGCGACTACCAGATACCGTTCCTCCAGCCTGGTACATATAACGTCAAGGCTTCGGCTGCCGGGTTCAAGACCATATTGCGCAGTAATATAACCCTTGAGGTGGACAGCCGGCTGGTTCTCAATCTCCAACTCCCGTTAGGGTCGACCCAAACGGTGGTTTCCGTGGTTGGCCGAGCGCCTCTGCTGGACACGACGACTGCGTCGCTCGGAAACGTTCTCTCGTCGCGGTCGACAACCGCCCTGCCGACCCTCGGGCGTAACGCTTTCGACCTGGTCGGAGTGACCGCCGGTGTTCAAGTCAACCCCAACGCATTGGGCGGCGTCGCGTCGACCGGCACCAATGCGGCGCCTCTCTTTGTCCAATCGGACATCTCGATTAATGGAGGCCGCTTCCGGACCAACGACTTCCTGCTGGACGGCGTCTCCATCATGCTGCCGGAGAATAACGACTTCGCGCTCTCTCCCATCCCCGACAGCGTGGAGGAAATGAAGGTGATCACCAATAGCGTCGGGCCTCAGTTCGGGCGAAGCGGCGGAGGCGTCGTCGATGTCGTGACGAAGTCCGGAACCAATCGATGGAAGGGCGAAGCCTACGAGTATGTCCAAAACCAGCGCTTCAACGCTCTGAATTATTTTGCTGGTCTGTCAAGCCAGAAACGGGCGCCTTTCAACTCCAGTATCTTCGGCGGCAATATCGGAGGCCCGCTCGTCAAGAACAACACCTTCCTTTTTGCGGCCTATGAGGGGACGCGCAACCACAGCACGAACCCGGGCCAGCTCCTAACTCTTCCGACGATGGCGGAAAGAGCTGGAGACTTTTCGCAAACCATGGACAGCGCCGGACAGCCTATCACAATCTACAATCCATTGACTACCCGCCCAGGCCCCGGTGGTTCCGGCTTCCTCCGCGATCCGTTTCAGAATAACCAGATTCCAACCCAGTACATGAACCCGGTTGCCCTGAACATCGCCAAATTCATCCCTGCCCCCAACCTTCCCGGAGTCGGCCCCGCTCTTGTTAATAACTTTGTCTGGTCGCAGAACGTTTTTCAGAATAGCGATCAATGGTCCGTACGAATTGATCATCGCTTCTCCGACCGGCAATCCTTGTTCGGAGTCGTAACGAGAAATACCGGCGTCCTTGGAAACAGTGGGCCATTCCACAATGCCGCGGACAATGTCTTGGGCAACGACGTGAACCACGTCATCAACACGGTCCTCAACTATACCCTCACGCTTTCTCCCACGAACTTCATCAATTTGCGTTATGGGTTGACTCGCCGATTCGAAGGCCGTACTCCGATCAATGGACCGTTTGACGTTACTTCCCTCGGTTTTCCCCCAACCATCGCGGATGCGGCGCAGGAGCAGGAGTTTCCCTATATCACCTTCACCAGCGATTCCAGCTTAGGCGCATCTTCCGTCGATATCAGGCGCGGAAACAGTATCAACACGTTCGTAGCCCAGGACATGATGGTCCACGGCCGCAATACGTTTGTTTACGGCGCCGACGTTAGGCTCTACAATCAAACACCGTTCCAGGCGGCGGGCTCCGGAGGAGGTAACTATTCCTTTTCGCCATCATTCACGCAAGGTCCAAATCCACTTGTCTCAGGGCTGACCTCCGGCGACGATTTTGCTTCTTTCTTGACCGGATATGGCAGTGGAGAAATGGAGTCAACGCCCGCGCTGGCCATCCAGAACTGGTACTGGGCTCTTTATTTCAACGACGAGATACGCTTGAACAAGCTCACCGTCAACCTGGGGCTGAGATACGACTACACTCAGCCTTTAACCGAGCGTCATAATCGCTTCTCCGATTTTGACCCGAATGCTCCCTTCCCGATCTCCGTGCCCGGATTGCCGAGCCTTCAAGGGGTGATGCAGCACCCCGGGCAAGGCGGCCTGCCCCGCAGGCAAACCAACTCTTATTGGAAGTCATTCGGCCCTCGGGTCGGCCTGGCCTACGAGCTGCTGCCGACCCTGGTGCTTCGGGCCGGATACGGGATCTTCTACCCGCCGTTGATCGGCGCGACCTCCGGATCATCCTTTGGCACCTCGGGTTACGCATTAACCACTCCGTGGGTAGCCAGCCTGGACGGCGTAACCCCGCTGAACTCACTGAGCGATCCCTATCCAACGGGAGTCTTGGTTCCACCAACTTCTCAGGCCGATCTGCTGCAGATGGGCCAAGGAATCACAGTTGACGAACGTACAAATGTTAATAACTCGTATATACAACAGTGGAATTTCAGCGTGCAGTGGCAGCCGGCCGAGAACTGGATGATTGAGGCTAGCTATGCGGGCAACAAAGGAACTCGCCTGCCTGTCGGTCTGGCACTTGATCAGCTCAATCCAACCTACCAGTCCCTAGGTTCGCAACTCGTCGAACAAGTGGCGAATCCCTTCTTCGGACTGGTGTCCACGGGACCGCTCGCATCTCCCACGGTTCCCAGAAGCACGCTTCTGAGTCCGTACCCACAATACACAAGCGTCAGCACGTCGAGCCCGCCGATCTTTCTCAACTTGGCCGACTCGATCTATCATTCGCTCGAAATCAATGTCGAACACCGCTTTGCGCATGGCGTCTCTCTGACCGTCGCCTACACAAAGGGAAAATCGATCTCGGACGCCTCGAGCCGGGTCTTCGGCGTAACTGCCTATGTCCCGCCGGTCCAAAACACCTATGATCTTGCGGCTGAAAGATCGATCGACGAGGGAGACATCTCGCAGAGACTTGCGATCAGCCACGTGATTGACCTGCCTTTTGGTCGCGGCAGAGAGCTGTGGAGCCACGCCCCGAAATCGTGGAACGAGGTGATAGGCGGCTGGTCCGCCAACGGGATTCTCACGTTGACGACTGGATTCCCTCTGGCCTTGACGTCTATTGGCAATAGCGGCGTCGGCAGTTCGACCCTGCGCCCCGACACGAATGGGAAGGATGCCAGGCTCAGCGGCAGCGTGCGATCGCGACTTAATCGCTACTTCAACACAAGCGTCTTCTCCGTGCCGCCTCCCTACACCTTCGGCAATGTCTCGAGAACCCTGCCAAATGTCAGAGCCCCCGGAGTGAGCGAGTATGACTTCGCGCTGGCAAAGACATTTCCCATAAGGGAATCCACGTCGCTCCTGTTCCGGTGGGAAGCCTACAACCTCACGAATACTCCGCAGTTTGGCGCTCCCGGAACAGAGCTGGGCAGCTCGAGCTTCGGAGTCATATCGACCGCTTCCGGACAGCGGCAAATGCAATTCGCGTTGAAATTGTTGTTCTAGACGAATGCGGTTGAGCAACGACCTGGTCAGTCGAATGAGGAGGTTCGGTGAATCGGAGAGAACTGATTGCTTCCATGGGAGCCGCTACTGCGGCGTCGTTTCTACCTGGCGGCCAGTTGCTGCGGGCACAGGAGTCTGCCACGGCGTCGGTTGCGGCCCCGAGCGGAGCAAAAGAAGTTTCCACGTCTCGCGACGTCAAAAACGGATCTGTTATTATCCGCAATGGCTACTGCGATCAACCATATGTAGTGATTACCAAGGACGGCAACTGGCTCTGCGTGACGACTACGGGTCGAGGCACCGAAGGGGAAAAGGGCCAGCACATCGTCGCCAATATAAGTTCAAATCAAGGTATTACCTGGTCGCCTCCCATCGATATTGAGCCTGCAACCGGCCCGGAAGCCTCCTGGGTTATGCCTTATATGATCCCCAGCGGCCGCGTCTATGTTTTCTATACCTACAACGCGGAAGACATACGCCAGATCCCCAACTGCAATTCGCCGCTTGTGAGCCTCCGCGTCGACTCACTGGGCGAGTACGCCTTCAAGTACTCGGACGACCACGGGCGTACTTGGTCCAAGGAACGATTCTCGATTCCTGTACGAACGATGAGCATCGATCGCACCAACAATTTCCGAGGGAAGACTCTTCAGTTTTGGGGAGTCGGCAAGCCTCTCACGCAGAAAGACGCAATGATTTTTGGCTTCACAAAGGTTGGAGAACAGGGCACCCCCGGAGGATTCGTCGTCACGCAGGGCGTCTTCATGCGAAGCGAGAACATCCGAGCCGAGCCGGATCCGCAGCGCATCCTCTGGGCGACGTTACCGGACGGCGAAGAAGGACAGAGAGCGCCCAAGGGGCCGGTTGCGGAAGAGATCAACGCTACAACGCTGAGCGACGGCTCGCTTTACTGCATGTATCGAACGATCGACGGATACACCTGCCACGGATACAGCCACGATGGCGGACACACCTGGACGCCTCGCGAATATGCCACCTACAGTCCCGGTGGACGGCGGATCAAGCATCCTCGCGCTGCTCCCTTCGTTCGCCGGTTCAGCAACGGCAAGTACTTGCTCTGGTATCACAACCACGGAGGTGAGGCGGCTCTCGCAGAGGAGGATTGGCAGTATTACAAAGGCCGAAACCCCGGCTGGGTGGCCGGTGGCATCGAAAAGAACGGTCATGTTTACTGGTCGGAGCCGGAAGTGCTGCTCTACGATGACGATCCGGAAGCCGGCATCAGCTACCCCGACTTTATCGAGGACAACGGACGTTTCTACATTACGGAAACACAAAAAAGCGTGGCCCGGGTTCACCAAATTGACCACAGTCTGCTCGAAGGAGCGTGGAACCAGGCTACGAACCAGCAGTTGACCACCAAGGGTCTGCTCCTGACCGCGAGGGGGATTCAGGTGGCTAAGGGCTCCATCGTGTCCTTGCCGCGATTCGAGCTCCTTTCTAAATCCAGCGGCGTGACGGTCGAGCTCTCCGTCAAATTCAGAGATTTGAATTCCGACCAGATCCTTCTCACGTCCCAGGAAGGAGGCAGAGGCATCGAGATCGCCACATCGCATCGATCCACACTCCTGCTGACTTTGAACGACGGCAACAAGACGTTTTCTTGGGACAGCGATCCCGGAACGGCTCCCGGCAGCTTGAAAGTCGGTGAATGGCAGCATATCGCGATCATCATCGACAGCGGTCCCAGAATCGTATCCTTTGTTATCAACGGCCAATTCAATGACGGTGGCGAAGTCCGGGATTATGGCTGGGCGCGGTATCCCAGCGGCCTCGACGACATCAACGGAGCATCGCTCGCGAGAGTGGCGCCGGTTCTTCACGGGGAATTGAGGCTGTTGCGCATTTATGGACGACACCTCAGGACAAGCGAGGCAGTTGGCAATTACCGAGCTGAGACACGCTCGTAAATCCGGATGGTTGCTTGCCGTTCTGTAACCGAGGTTAACGAAAAGCTTGACTTCTCTTGTGCAGTTGGGCGGCCCGCCGGGCAATGCTTTAGCTTTTCCAGAGCACTACCCAGGGGCAGGAGATTCTGGATTTAGAGGCAAGCATCACTCCGAGAGGAACTGAAACGCTTCCAACCCAGAGCGACGCTCCGAAAACCAAAGTGCTGGAATTAAAGAACAGGTATAGCTCTACGCCGAATAATACCAAGTTGATGGCAGCATCCAACGTGCGCTGGAAGGTCGTCGGACTACTCGGCCTGATTTCCGCACTGACCTATATTGATCGGCTCAACCTCAGCATCGCTGGAAAGTACATTCAAGACGAATTCGCGTTGAGCACGGAAACCATGGGCTGGGTCTTGAGCGCGTTCAGCCTTGGATACGCGCTGTTTCAGGTGCCAGCCGGATGGCTGGGCGACCGCTTTGGCGCCAAGCGAGTTATTACTTTTGCCATTTTCTGGTGGTCCTGTTTCACCGTCGCGACCGCCCTTGCTCCGAACATTCGCTGGGTCAGCTGGATTGGAGTTGTGTGGCCTTTCTTCATCATCCGCTTTTTGCTGGGGATCGGAGAAGGAGCGGCTTTCCCCAACTCCAATCGACTCATCGCCGACTGGATCAGCCCTGAACGGCGCGGCGCCGCCAACAGCATCTTCCTGCTCGGGGTTGGAATCGGCGGTGCCATGACGCCTCTCGCTATTTCCTACCTCATGACGCACTGGGGATGGCAGGTTCCGTTCTACGTCTGCGGCGCTCTCGGCCTGATTCTCGGGTTGGCTTGGCAGAACTATGCTACAAACCGGCCGGAACAGCATCCCAAAGTCAATCGCCTGGAACTGGATGTCATCAGGAGCGCCCCAAGCAGCAGCCTCAGCGTCGGCTTCCCGTCGCAGAGCGGGCCGCGTGTGTCATTGGCTACTCTGCTGAAGAAGCCAATCGTGTGGTGTATGATTTTGAGTTATTTTTGTGTCGGTTATCCGGCATACATTTACTACACTTGGTTTTTTATTTATCTGGTTAATGTCCGCCATCTCTCCGTTTCAGTGGGCGGGCTGTGGGGATCCACTCCTTTCGTCGCGATCCTGTTGTTAACGCCTGCCGGAGGCTGGTTTTCCGATCACGCAGTTGCGAAATGGGGCCGGTGCCGCGGCCGCAGAACTGCCGTATGGCTCGGCGTTTTTATCTCCGCCGCCACTCTCGCCGCCGGCGCACGGGTCGGAAACAATACGCTGGCCATCCTCCTGCTCGCCCTGGCGGCCGGGTTCAACCTGTTTGCGACAACAACCTGGTGGGCAACCTGCAACGATTTGGCACCGGAATCCTCCGGATCGCTCTCCGGATTGATGAATATGGGAGGCAATATAGGAGGCTGGCTCTCGCCAATCGCCACCGCGGCGATTGCTATTCACTTTGGTTGGAGCCACGCCCTTTACTTCGGCGCGCTTTTGACGCTAATTGCTGGACTCCTATGGTTCTTTATCGACGCCAGCCGGAGGCTCACCGATGTGGAACCGTAACCTTGGCATCCTTTCTTCCTTCGGTTGCAGGCTGCCAACGCCCGGCTCACTCCCGGTAGATTTGCCGCCCGACAACTTTCCAACCGATTCTTTCTTTCGAGCAAAGGAGCACCATGGGTCTGCAACGATCACGGATTAATGAAAGCATCCGCATCGCAATCGATGCGTTCCGCAAAGCCGGCATCAGCCTTCCTCCATTCGCGTACTGGAGCGCAGAAGACTGGCGCGGCAAGGGTGCCGAGGTGGACGAGATCCGCTGCTGCGCTCTCGGCTGGGACGTAACGGACTTCGGCAGCGGGGATTTCGACCGGATTGGCCGAACCTTGTTCACGCTGCGCAATGGATCCCTCCAGCACAACCAATACCCAAAGACCTATGCCGAAAAACTGCTTTTCGATCCCGAGGGCCAGAGGGCCCCGGCACACTTCCATCGCTCGAAGCGGGAAGACATTATCAACCGTGTCGGCGGAAATGTGCTCGTGCAGCTCACCAAGGCAGGCCCCGACGACTCGTGGAGCGAAGAAGAGTTCACCGTCCAGGTGGACGGAGAGACTGTGCATGCGAAGCCCGGCCTCACTGTGAGGCTGTGTCCCGGCCAGAGCCTATGCATTCCACCTCGAACCATTCACCAGTTCTGGGGCGAGGAGGGCAAGGGCATCACAATTAGCAGCGAAGTCTCCAGCGTCTGCGACGACCAAAGCGACAACTACTTTATGACTCCCTCTCTACGCTATCCCCGGGTGGAGGAAGACGAGCCGAGGCAGTTCTACCTTTGCCACGAATATCCCAAGGCAGGTTTCTAGTGGCAGACGTCGAGAGGCGTATTGAAGCTTGGAGGCATCCTGAAGGGTGATCATTGCACCGCGTGGATAATTCGGTGCCGCGTTCCACTCAGGCGCCCACAATCCGAGTCCGAATGAGATCGCCAACGAACTGCAGAAGACTGTTGCCGGAGATATAGCGCCGCTATGGGGGATACATACTTCCCGGAGATCGCAATTCGAAGAATAGGTTCCAGACCTTCATGCGATTGGCAGGCACTCTCATCAGAACTTACTGAAGAGCGATCGAGTGGCCGGGTGCATGATCCGCAACGCAGTCGGGCATGGAAAGCCCGCTGCCGTCCACATCACTGGGAAAGCGGCATGAAGCCTTCGCAACACTGCTGCAATGGGATTCTGTGCATAGGATAGCCGCGCTGCATCATGGGGTTCTTCTCCGCCGCACCCTCCACAAAACGTCTACGAATCCATTCTTTGAATGCGCACTGGATACCGACCGTCGTGGCGGCTTCTCGATTCCGAAATTGAGATTGCAGGACGTACTTGGTCTAAAGACGAAAATGTCTGGAAGTGCGATTTGTCTGTAACAACAACCGCCTGCTTGGCAAACCTCTGTCATCTACACTGCCTTATCGCAACCGATTCACGGGGCTATTCGGTCCGGAGCGCAGCCATGGGATCGACGTGGGTCGCTTTCCAACCGGGACCGAGCGCCGCGCCCGTCGCCGTCAGCAATAGTAGCGATGCCGCCGCCGCCAGGCTGATGGGGTCCATTGGTCGCACTCCCACAAGCATGCTCGCTACGAGCCGCGTCAGTAACATGCTCAGGACGAGTCCGGCCGCGATACCGCAGCAGGCCAATTTCGCAGCATGGTACAGCACCGCGCGCAGGATGACACCATGCTCCGCGCCAAACGCCATCCGCACGCCGATCTCGAACGTCCGCTGTGCCACTGACTACGCCATCGTGCCGTAGACCCCGAGCATGGCCAGCAAGAGTCCTATTCCCGCAAAGCACGAGATCAGCAGGGCTCGAAAACGTTCCGCTGCCATGGAGCGATTCACCAATGCATCCATGGTGGTAAAGCGCAGGGCGATCGATGGATTCATTCTTACAATGTTCTCTTGCACCGCGTTCATTAATGTCAGAGGTTTCACGCCTGTGCGCAGCACGATGTTAATTTGATTAGCAGAGATTGAAAGCACCGGGGGCCGGAGTTCGGGAAAGGTCGTCACCCGGTCCAGTAATTCCCAGGTGATGATCTCGTCCTCAGCATCATTCCGACAATGCCATCGAAGTAGCAGGCTGCTTTTTCCAGGATGTTCGGCACGGCAAACGGCTGCGGCAGTTGCTGGAGCAGTTTTCCAGCCGCATACACCCATAGCACCGCGGAAATAACTCCACCCTTCGATGGAGGCGCAGACAGCCCTTGGACTGGTAAGCTCACAGGGGTCTCGAGGAGGTCTCCAGATTAATGGCACATATTGCCCTTCCGGAGAGCCAGCCTGGAATTCGCGGCGCGATGGCGTTTCGCCCAGAAACTGCCCGCCCGCTGAATGATCTTGTTGAAGTACTCTTACGTGCTCCGAACAACCTCTCGCCCGGAGAGCGCGAACTGATCGCAACCTACGTGTCCTATCTAAACGACTGCTACTACTGTCAGTCGATTCACGGCGCCATTGCCGCGGCACACCTGAATGGCGATGAGGAACTCGTGCGCCGCGTCAAGGCTGATTTTCAGTACGCCGACGTATCGGAAAAGCTCAAAGCGCTTCTTGTCATCGCAAGCAAAGTGCAGCGCGGGGGCAAGCAGGTTACAGCAGAAGATGTGGCCCACGCACGCAGCCTTGGCGCAACGGATATCGAAATCCACGACACCGTTTTGATCGCAGCGGCCTTCTGCATGTACAACCGCTATGTGGACGGGTTGGCGACTGTACAGCCGCGCGATGAGGCCATGTATCGGGAACGCGGCAAAATGGTGGCGCGTGACGGCTACGTGAATGTGAGCAAAACCTATCTTCCGGCGGAGCCGGTAGAACGCTGAGGGAGAACTATGGCACATATCGCACTTCCTGAAGATCTGCCTGGCATCAGCGGCGCATTCGCCTTTCGTCCGGAGACAGCCAAACCCATGCGTGAACTGGCGCATGTGCTGTTGCACGAGCCCAACAGTCTCACGCAGGGCGAGCGCGAACTGATCGCAGCTTACGTCTCATCGCAAAACGACTGCTATTTTTGCCAGGCCAGCCACGGCGCGGCCGCCGCCTCTCATCTGGGTGGGGACGATGTGGTGCTGCGCGTGAAAACCGACTTCGAAAGTGCACCGGTCTCACCGAAGCTGAAAGCGCTGTTGGCAATTGCGGGCAAGGTGCAGCGCGATGGCAAGCTCGTGACCGCCGATGACGTGGAACGGGCGCGGCGCGAAGGTGCCTCCGATCTGGAAATTCACGATACGGTGCTCATCGCCGCATCCTTCTGCATGTACAACCGTTATGTGGACGGCCTTGGTACCTGGCAGCCCCGCGATCCGGGCATGTATGCCCAAATGGGTCAGCACCTCGCCGAGCACGGCTATTTGAAATCTTCACGGTGACGGTGCGTTTGTTTTTGTCCGGAGCCGGAGGCAATGCCGGCTCTACCTCCGGGGCGAGATCGCGCAGAATTCTGCAATCATGCATTGGCCGATTACGGCGAGACTCCACCGAAGGATCGAGTAACCTACCCATCGACTGGTGCAAGACAGTATATCGACTTTGCTAGTACTGTTTCTCCGTGCAGCCCGTCGAGCGATTTCTTTCCCTGAACGTGGGCGGACCCTGCTACTGGTGTTCCCCGCCGGAACTCTTTGATTCACGGAACCCTTGACGATGCGGGCGGCGCGTTCTCTCGCGCATGTGGCGACGGCCGGCATCAACAGAGTTTCATGCGAACCACCGGCTTCACTCTGTTCCCATTGCCAAGGCTTTTGGGAGGTCGGAAACAACATGAAGATCGTTTGCGGTGTACTGACGTTTGCAGCGCTTACCTGCCTCAGTTTGTCTGCTCAGCAGATCACGGGAAACATTCGCGGCACAGTTACTGATCCAAGCGATGCTGTCATTCGTGGCGCCGCAGTTACAGCACAGGAGACGGAAACGGGCCTGTCGCGCAGCGCAAGCACCGATCGCAACGGTAACTATGTTCTTTTGGAACTCCCGATCGGACACTACCGCCTGCAGGTTGCGGCGAAAGGATTCCAGGAATACGTGCAGGATGGTATTACGCTCAGCGTGAACGAGACGGCATCGGTCTCGCCGCGTCTCACGGTTGGATCGGAGAAGGAGCAGGTTCTTGTGCGCGCCGATGCAGAACTGATTGAGCCAACCGTCACCAGCATGGGCAAGGTAGTGGGACAGCGAGAGTTGGACGATTTGCCACTGAACGGACGCAACTTCTCGCAACTTGGCCTGTTGCAGCCTGGAGTCGTTCCTCTAACGCCTGGGATAGCTGAAGCGGGCGGATCGCTGCGCAACGGACAGGCTTACGCGGTCAACGGCCAGCGACCTGAATCCAACAACTTCCTCATCGATGGGGCGAACAATTTCAATGGCATCGACGGCGGATACGTCCTGAAGCCGCCGGTGGACGCGATCGCCGAGTTCCGCATTATCACGCTCAACGCGAACGCTGAATTCGGAGACGCCCTGGGATCGACGACGAACATCATTACGCGGTCGGGCACGAACCAGGTCCACGGGACGTTATGGGAGTTCTTGCGCAACGACGTATTCGACGCCAACAATTATTTCTATACCGCACAGTCGAAGGAGCCGCTGAAGCAAAACCAGTTTGGCGCCACCGTTGGCGGGCCGATCAGGAAGGATAAGACGTTCTTTTTTGGCTTCTATGAAGGCTTCCGCAATCGCCAGGGCGAAACAGGGGAGACCACAGTGCCATCGGTAAAGGAGCGTACCGGCGACTTCTCCGAACTCTGCCCGGAGGGCTTTACGGCCGGTTTTTGCAACAACCCTGCGCACCAGCTTTTCAACGTCCTCGCCAATACGCCTTACCTGAACAATCTGGTGCAGCAGAATCAGATCAATTCAGTTTCGCAAAACCTGCTGACCTTCTTTCCACGTCCGAACGCGGGCACGAATCTGTTCCCTACAACTCAAATCTTGAGCAATGATTCCGATCAGTTCGGCATCAAAGTCGACCATTACCTCGATCCCTGCGACACGCTGAACTTCCGATACATGTTCTATCAGCTTTCCCAGGTCGACCCCCTATCGCCGGGCGGCGCGAGCGTGCCGGGCTTCCCCGTAGGCGAGGATCAGCGAGCGCAAAACTTTGTCGCGCAAGATACGCACACCTTTTCGCCAGCGCTCATCGCTGTGGCGCGATTTTCTTTTCTGCGCAACAAGTTCCTCTTCGGCGAGCACGAGAACCACGAATCGCCCTCAAGCCTCGGATTCCAATTCACTCCCAGTCTCGATATTGCCGCTGGCCCCCCATTCATCCAAGTGAATGGCTACGCGAATGTCGGTGATCCGATCACGGGGCCGCGTAACACCTACGAAGACGTCTTCGATTATTCGGGATCGCTGAGTTGGGTGCGCGGAAAGCACGAGCTGAAATTCGGCGGCGGATACCAGCACCAGCAGATCAATGTGCTGCAGGGGATCGCCACCAACGGCTTCTTCGTATTCGAGCCATTCCCGGTAACAGACGCGTTTGCAAGCTTCCTCACTGGTCAGCCCGTCGTCTTCCTGCAGGGGATCGGCAATTTCTCGCGCGGTATTCGCGGCAACAATGCGAACTGGTACGTACAGGATACGTATAAGGCTACTTCGCGATTCACCATCAACGCCGGCCTGCGTTACGAATTGCCTGAACCATATACGGAAATTCACAACCGGATGTCGCTCTTTGAGCCGGGGAAGAAGTCGCAGGTCATGCCGACTGCGCCGGAGGGACTGTTATATCCGGGTGATCCTGGCGTGCCTGCAGGCCTGATCCCTACCGACAGGAAGGCGTTTGCGCCGCGCCTTGGCGTCGCGTATGACCCGGCCGGCAAAGGCAAAATACTGATCACTTCGGCGTACGGCATCTTCTATGAACCCTATTACACCGGACAGGGTGGGCCGTTGCAGGCGCCGATCAGTGCGCCCCCATTCCTGGGAACGCCGCAGGTAAGTCTGCCGGACTTTGCGAATCCATTCAACGGCAATCCTCCGGTTGCGGGAACATTCTCTCCAGACCTTACGAACCTGACCCTGTCGCCAACCTTGACGCTTCCCTACACGCAGGATTGGGACTTGAACCTGCAGCAGTCCTTCGGGTCGGATTGGCTGTTCGAAATCGGATACGTCGGCACCAAGGGTACGCGCCTGCCGCGCTTTATCGAAGCGAATCCAGCAGTGTTCGTTCCCGGATACGTGGATGGCCAGCCGATCTCGAATTCGAGCAACGCCGATCAACGGCGGCTCTATTCGGGATGCACGCTGGCCGATCCACCGAGCAGTTGTGTGTTTTCATCGACAGGCGAGATCGCGGGTATTGCCAATTCGTCGTACGATGCGATGGAAACGTCATTACGCAAGCGACTTGGCCACGGGTTGTCCTTCCTTGCGTCGTACACCTGGTCGAAGGACATTGACGATGTCTCGTCGTTCAACATAACCGGCTCGGCGGCAAAGCCGGTGGCGGGTGAAAATGATCTTGCGCAGGATCCATTCAATCTTGCAGCCGAGCGTGGGCTTTCGCTCTTCGATGCGCGCAACCGGTTTGTGGGGAGCTATGAATGGGCGCTCCCCTTCTGGAACCACCCACAGAACTTGTACCAGTCTTCGTTCGGCGGATGGCAACTGGATGGCATCGGCACGCTGATGAGCGGCACGCCCTTTACCGTCTTCGATTCGAACGATGTGGCGGCGCAAGGCAGTGCGCCGGAGATTACCGGATTCTCAGCGCAGCGACCCAATCTCGTCGGCAATCCCAATGACGGGCCGCGCACGGTGAACGCGTGGCTCAACACCGGTGCTTTCCAGCGACTTGATCCGGTAGCCGACGCTGGCCAGTTTGGCACGGAAGGCCGCAATGTGAATATCGGCCCCGCTTATGCCGACTGGGACTTTGCTGCCCTTAAGAATTTCCGGGTAACAGAATCAAAGCAGTTCCAGTTTCGCACGGAGATGTTTAATATCCTGAACCGAACGAACTTCCGTTTGCCAGACTGCGACATCAGTTCGCCGACCTTCAACCAGATCCTTGAGGCGGAAGCTCCGCGACAAATACAGTTTGCGCTGAAGTTCATTTTTTAGTAAGTGCAAACGAGTCGGCTACGCGAAGTGAATTGTGAAATATGAGTTCAGAGTTCTCATCCGATATTGCACCGCTGGAGACGCTTGGCCGTCATCGAGCGGCGCCATCTGCCACAAATCTGCCTCTGGTGGATGAAGGCACCGCAAATGAGGAGATCCGGATATTATTCGCGCAATATCGCGAGCACTTTGCCCGGACCGATCTTCCCGGGATCGTGCTGTGTTTTGCCACGAACCGGGCGCTGCTGAACGGCATGCTAGAGATCGCTGAAAACTTTCTGTTTGGTGAAAGCCTGCTCGGCCGCCGACACAAGGAGATGATTGCCACCTACGTCTCGCGGCAGAACGCATGCCCCTACTGTGCCGACAGTCATGGCGCTTTGCTTGAAGCACAGGGCGGGTCAGTCGAAATGATTTGCGCGCTCCGGAATGGCGATCTCAATGCTCAGTTGTTCACGAGTGAGGAACTGGCTCTGCTGAAGTTCGCCGCAAAAGTAAATGCGAATTCATCAGCCGTCACCGGTGCCGATGTGGAAACAACGATGCACGCCGGCTGGACGGAGGCGCAGGTAGCTGAAGCGGTCCACATCGCAGCCCTCTTCGCCACTTTCAACCGCATCGCCAACGGCTTTGGACTACCTTCGCCTTATCCTGATGGATTGCAAGACGAACTATGACCGTGCCCTCCAATCCGCGGCGTCCAGAACGCGGTACATGGACTCCACAGCCGGAGACCACCGCACTCCTGCGAGTCTCCGGTAACTCCATCAATGGGCTAGGCGAAAGCACGCCGCGCCGGCCTTCTCCGTTTTTCTGGCATCCGCCAGATCAGCATCCGTGGGGTGATCTACAACTGCTGGCGCGCAAGAACTCGCGCAAGTGCCCTGGATCGACTGAGGCATTCCAAGGGGCCTACACCTATCCCGAATTGATCCCTGTTGCCAAGACGCTCTATAAATCATCGCATCGAGAACTCGTGGAGGCAATCAAGAACTTTGCCTTCTCTCATGAGGCGGACGATCTCGGGATTGCCGCCATGGATCCGCTGTATGTCTTCGAGAGTTATTCGATCGGACATCCGTGGGTCATCATCCTCGCTCTGGCCCATAACTATGAGCGCCTCCGCGAAGTTCCTTCCGATGAAACCAATGGCGTAGGGATCTGTGATGTGGGCGATCAATACGCTAGGGGTACAAGGGCTTCCTATGCCTTGGCCAATTGGATTCGATCACAGGGCTATCATGCCGATCCCTACCCCGGTCCGATGGCGGGTGCGCTGCTGCTTATTCCGCCAGCGATTGCCGCTGGGCTAGGCGAACTCGGTAAGCACGGATCGCTCATCAGCCCGCGTTTCGGTTCCGGCGTTCGGCTCGCCGGTGTAACGACGGACATGCCTCTTGTTTCCACTTCGCCGATACGGTTCGGCGCGGATGAGTCTTGCGCAACCTGCCAAGTCTGCACCCAAGCGTGCCCACCCGGCGCGATCACGCCGCAGAAGCAGATGGTGCGCGGCGTGGAGAGATGGTATGTGAATCTTGACAAGTGCATCCCCTATCTCGCCGAAGCTGCGTCCTGCGGCATCTGCATCGCAGATTGTCCGTGGACGCGTCCTTCGGTGCGGCCAAAGTTGCTCACTACTATGGCTCGACGGATCGAAAAAGAATGAACGCGGCACTCCGCCATTCAGACGAAGAAAACTCGATTCGCTATCCAGGATGGGGAGTTCTCGCAGCGGCCTTCACCGGGGTTATGGTGAGCTTTGCTCCGATCGTTCCCTACACCTTCAGCCTTTTCCTGGATCCCCTGCATGCCGCGTTCGGTTGGAAGCGCGAGGCAATGGACGGAGCATTCGCGCTGGCGGCCATCACGGTGGCGCTCGTGTCCCCGCTCATCGGAATTCTGCTTGATCGTTTTCCCCCTCGCCGCATCATTCTTCCCGGGATCCTGCTCTTCGCCGTCGCACTGGCCACGCTCAGCCGGTTGACGCCGCATATTGTTCAGTTCTATGCCACGTTTTTTGTGCTCGGACTAGTGGCCAATGCCACCGCGCAATTCGCGTACACGCGCACCATCTTGACTTGGTTTACCACCCACAGAGGACTGGCGCTGGCATTATTGCTCACCGGAAGCGGCATCGGATCCATTCTGATTCCGCCGCTAACGGAATGGATGATCCAGCATCATGGCTGGCGCAGCGGCTTTCTGCTGTTGGGCGGAATTGCGATCCTCGGGCTTCCGCTCACTGCATTCCTGGTACGCAACCGCCCGAAGGCGGCAATCGTTCGCCATGAACACACCGCTGATTCGGGGATGACAGTTGCGCAGGCGCTGCGCACGGCGGCATTCTGGATCCTTGCGTTCATCACCATTCTCTCTGCATTCAGCGAAAACGGACTGGTGACGAACCTGGCCTCCATCCTCACTCAACACGGCGTTCTTGTTGCCACTGCCGCGCTCGCTCTATCGGTCCGGGGAGGAGCAGGTATCATCGGTCGGCTCGGCATTGGGTTTGCAATTGACCGAGTTTCGCCGGAACGTATTCAGAGCTTTGTTCTGGCGTTGGCGGCCGCGGGCACGCTCATTCTTGCTTTTGCCGGCAGCGCATGGGCCGCTATCATAGGAGCGGCCGTCCTTGGCGTGGGGCTGGGCAGCGAAGCTGACGTCGGGCCATATCTGCTGGCGCGCTATTTCGGCCGCCGGCATTTTTCAGTTCTATACGGTCTTACCTGGACCGCGTACGCCATCGGCGGTGCTACGGGCCCCCTCTGGATTGGGCACCTCTATGATCATGCCGGCGCTTATCTGCCGCGTTTCATCGTCTATCTTGCGGCAGTAGCATTTGGAGCTGTCATTCTCAGCTTCTTCCTGCATTCCAACCAGGAGCGCATAGCGTCTGCATACGAAATCAGCGCAAACGCGGGTGTGTCGCTCGAAGGCTAGCTGCTGGAAATCGATCAGCCTGATTTTCGGGTTGCGACGCGGAAAGGGTCTCTGGGCGAAGATGCCACTTGGTGTAGGCATTCTGTGCCAACCTTCGCCATGCGGATCGGGCAGAATCGAAATTCGGCCGACGCTGTTCAGGGAAGCTACTCACTGACTCATTTTTTGGGTTGAATTAGGGATACACCGATTTCTCGCAAACTGATGATCCAGCGCGTAGCGTGACATCCTATAATGCACCAAGCGCCCGTACGACCGCCGAGTGTGACGTTACAGAAGCTTAGCCCAATTTACGCCTTCCCCATGAGGGGAGAACGAGACTCTGCGACTCTGTCCCTCTCATCCCCCGATACCCAACTTGATTTAAATCACATTGCCTGATGCTGGGCGACCAACCGACCGCAACGTGCACTGCGG
>JASHOY010000385.1 GCA_030038435.1 Acidobacteriaceae bacterium
GTCCATGCCGCGCTCCAGTGAAATGGCCGAAGCCTGCGGCTGCGTGGGCCGGTAATGATGCCCGTTGAAGATGTCGATCACCGCGCCGCAGTCAGAAACTACGTATCCCTGGAAGCCCCATTTGCCGCGGAGCTGGTCCTCGAGCGTGAACTGGTTGGCGCAGGCGGGCTGGCCGTTGATGGCGTTATAGGCGCACATGATCGACCCCGCCTTGCCTTCCGTGATCGCGGCGCGGAAGGCCGGCTCGTAGGTGTCGAGCTGGTCGTGCCTGCTCACATCCACGTCCGCAAAGTGCCGCGTCGGCTCCGGGCCGCTGTGCACGTCGAAGTGCTTGGGTGTGGCAATTACGCGGTAATACCGGGGATCGTCGCCTTGCATGCCGGTTACATAAGCGACGCCCATGCGCCCGGTGAGAAACGGGTCTTCTCCGTAAGTTTCCTGGCCGCGGCCCCAGCGGGGATCGCGAAAGATATTCAGATTCGGCGCCCAGAAATCGAGACCGTGAAAAATGTTTGAGTCTCCGGCCTGCACGGCTTTTTCGTGCACAACTCGGCCTTCGGTGCCGATGTCGACCCCCATCGCGCGAATTCCCGGAGCGTCAAAAGTCGCGCCCAGCCCGATCGGCTCCGGGAACTCTGTCGTCCCGTCCACTGCGACCCCGTGCAGCGCCTCGCTCCACCAATCGTATGCCGGCACTCCCAGCCGCGGAATGGCGCGCGCCTGATTGACAAGCTGGCTGGCTTTTTCTTCCAGCGTCATGCGCTGTACAAGATCGGCCGCGCGCTGCCCGGCAGGCAGGTTGGTGTTCAGATAGGCAGGTTTTTCGGCCTGCTGCGCGGCGGTCATGCAAACCGCTCCGCAACTCAAAAGTCCCGCCACGAGGACTTGCCATGCCAAAGCTCTCATACTCTCTCACCCGGCACTTGTCGTGCTCCGCGGCTATTGGGGCCGCGCTGAAGATGTATCGATTTACTCCGGCTATCTTATCCGTCCGGGCTCCGCCTATCAAGACTTCTCTGCGGCCGGATTTTCCACCACCCGCGTGCTGACCCATTTTCGCCTGCGAACCCCTCGTCCGCATCTCGCATCGTAGTCAGAGTGAGGTGGCTTTATGAGATTCTTGATCGGATTTATTACCGGAATCTTTGCCGGACTGATGCTGGCTCCTTCGAGCGGCACTGAAACGCGACGCCGCATCACGCAAAGCGCCAACGATTTTGCGGAGTCGTCCCGAGAGAGAATGCAAAACGCCTCCGATGCGGCGCATCAAAGGGCACGGCAGTTCTCCAACATGGCCAACGAGAAGATGCAGAAGGCCGGTGACTACGTCGTGGAGAAGGCCGGCTAGGTCGGCGATGCCGCCGAAGCGCATTCTGACGCAGTCGGCGAGAAAATCCATCGTTAACTCGCGTAGTTGACGGCATATCCTCGGTTTTCAATTCCTCACCACTACTGCGTCGAGAGTCGCCGACAGCAACCCTCACCTTGGTGCTTTCGGCCGGAAACCGCCTTCGACGCCGGATTTCCCTTGACACCCTCCTGCCTTTCGGTAATTCTTGATCGCAACTAATCAGGCATAACCGGCAGTTGGTTCCAACGGTCGCTGCGCTCCTTTGACCACTTGCACAGAGACTTGCGCGGGCTCGAAGCGCGCAATCCGTTTACGAGCGCCCGAAATTCCTCACGATTCACACCGCAAGGAGCAAGACCATGGCTACGAAGCGCAGCAAGACAGCATCTTCCACCATGAAAGTGGCAAACGCGGGGCCCGGTCCTCTTTCCAAACTCACCGTTCGCAGACCTTCAAAACACGGCGGCTACGGCTGGATGCGCGATATCCCCGACGCCCGCGACGTCCTCTACGCCGCGCCCGTTGTGAGCCTCCGCAAAGGACTGCCGGCCGCCGTCGATCTGCGGCCCAAATGCCCTCCGGTCTACGACCAGGGCCAGCTCGGCAGTTGCACCGGCAATGGCATTGCCGGCGCCATCGAGTTCAACCAGATGAAGCTGAACCAGAAGGTCTTTGCGCCTTCCCGTCTCTTCATCTACTACAACGAGCGCGTCATGGAAGGCACCGTCAACAGCGATTCTGGCGCGCAGATTCGCGACGGCCTTAAATCCGTCGCCACCCTCGGCGCCCCGCCGGAAAGCGATTGGCCCTACGACATCTCGAAATATGCAGACCGCCCGCCGGACCAGGCCTATGCGGCCGCCAAGCTCGATCTGGTTTCCACCTACTCGCGCGTCGCGCAGGTCCTCACCCAGATGCAGGGTTGCCTCGCGGACGGCTTCCCGTTCGTTCTCGGAATCACCGTCTACGAAAGCTTCGAGTCCGATACTGTGGCCAAGACCGGCGTCGTCCCCATGCCCGACCAGAGCGAAAAGGCCATTGGCGGCCACTGCATCGCCGCCGTCGGCTACGACAACAAGAAGCGCGTCTTCATCATGCGCAACTCCTGGGGAACCTCCTGGGGCATGAAAGGATATTTCACCATCCCCTACGAATATCTCCTCGATCCGCACCTCGCCAGCGACTTGTGGACCATCCGCTCCGTCACCGGCTGAGTGTTTTCCTCACCGCCAGTGGCGTTAACCAGGTTTCCCAGGATCCGCCACTCCCGTGGACCGGGCTCTGGGAAACCACCCCAAAACCGGCGCTTCAGCCGCACCGTCATCGTCCGGGAACTCCCCGGACGCATCTCGCGTATTCCAGTTCAGCGCGCATACCCGAATCCCTCGCGACTGGAGAGGCCAGAATGCTCAGTGACGCGAAACTAGCCCTGAGGCAGTTGCTCAAGTCCCCCGGCTTCGCCATAACCGCTATCGTTACCCTGGCCCTCGGCATCGGTGCCAACGCCGTGGTATTCAGCGTGCTCAATGCGCTCATCCTGCGTCCCGTCAACGTGCCCCACGCCGACAACCTCTATATGGTCCAGCGCGGTCATGGTCCCTCGCAGTCTTTCCCGGACTACCTCGATCTGCGTGACCGCAACCGCACCTTTTCCAGCCTCATTGCTACGGAAATCATTGGCCCCGTCGGCATCGACACCGGTGGCAATCCTTCCACCGCCTGGCCCTATCTCACCAGCGGCAATTACTTCGACGCCCTCGGAATCCAGCCCATGCTCGGCCGTTTCTTCCACGCCTCCGACGAAAAAGGTATGAACAGCGCCCCTTATGTCGTCCTCACTTACGACTATTGGCACACTCATTTTCAGTCCAACCGCGACGTCACCGGCCACCCTATCGATATCAATAAGCATCCCTTCACCATCATCGGCGTTGCGCCGCCCGCCTTCCGCGGCACCGAGCTTTTCTTCGCTCCTGCCTTCTGGATTCCCATCGTCGAAGCGCCGCTCCTGCAGGGCTCCGACTATCTCAAATATCGCGGCAATCATTCCCCATGGATCATTGGCCGACTGCGCCCCGGAGTCACACCCGCGCAGGCCACCGGCGACTTGAATGCCGTGGGCGCGTGGCTCTCCAAAACCTACCCTGGTGACGATGAAGGCATCACCTTTACGCTGGCCAGGCCCGGCCTGGTCGGCGACTTTCTTGGTGGGCCCGCACGCGCCTTCATGGCCGGCCTCATGCTTCTCGCCGGACTTATCCTGCTCGCTGCCTGCGCCAACCTGGGCAGCCTCTTCGCCGCCCGCGCCGCCGATCGCGCCAAGGCAGTCGCCATGCGTCTCGCACTCGGCTCCCGCCGCGTGCTCATCCTGCGGCAACTGCTGACTGAGGCTGTCATCGTCTCCATCGCTGGAGCCATTGTGGGCGTTGCCGGCGGAATCGTCATCCTCCATCTGCTCAGCGCCTGGCAGCCCATCCCCGACATTCCCATCAACGTCCCCGTCAATCCTGACTTCCGCACCTATGCCGTCGCGCTCCTGCTGGCAATCGCCAGCGGTCTTCTCTTCGGCATCGCGCCCGTGCGCCAGGTCATGCGCGCCGATCCCTGGCAAATCATCCGCACCGGCATGGCCTCCGACGGTATGCGCCGCTTCACCGTCCGTGATGTTCTGCTCGTCCTCCAGATCGCCATCTGCGCTGTGCTGGTCACCTCATCACTCGTCGCCGTTCGCGGCCTGGTCCGCTCGCTGCACAGCGATTACGGGTTCAACCCGCAAAATGTAATGATCGCCGCCACCGATCTGCAGATGGCCGGCTACAAAAGCGATCAGGACCCCCAGATCCAGCGCCGCATGCTCGACGCCATCTCGGCCCTCCCCGGCGTCACCTCCGTGGGCCTTAACGACAACGTTCCCTTGAGCCTGGGCGGCGGCGATTCCTATGTCTACACTGACCAGACCACCGATTTCCGGCCCACCAATTACGCCGCCGACGCTATGAACTACACCATTTCGCCCGGCTATCTTACCGCCGCCGGTACCCGCTTGCTGGCGGGACGCGATTTCAATTACGACGACATCGCCAAGGCGCCCCGCGTCGCCATCGTCAACCGCCGCTTCGCCGTCAAGGTTTTCGGCTCCATTCAGAAAGCCATTGGCGGGCACTTCAAATACTGGGGCACCAACCGCGCCCAGGTGGTCGGCGTCGTCGAAGACGGCAAATACCGCTCCCTTACCGAAGAGCAGTACCCGGCCATGTTTTTCTGCTTCCTCCAGCAGCCTGTGAGCGGCACCTCGCTCTTTGTGCGCTCCCAGCGCGATCCGCAGGATCTGGCGCCCGCCCTCGAGCGCACCATCCACAATATCGATCCCGCGCTCCCGCTCACCATCCGCCCCTGGGACCAGGAGATGGACACGGCTCTCTTCGCTCCGCGCGTGGCCTCGGTCGCACTCGGCGTGCTCGGCCTGCTGGGTGCCATGCTGGCTATCACCGGCGTCTTTGGAATGGCCTCTTATGTAGTCAGCAAGCGCCTCCGTGAGCTCGGCATCCGCCTCGCTCTCGGCGCCGGCCGCCGCGAAATTCTCTCCACCGCCCTCGGCCGCGCCTTCCGCCTCCTGGCCATCGGCTCCATCGCCGGCATTGCCCTCGGCGTTCTTGCCACCCGCGTCCTCTCCTACATCGTTTACCAAGCCACGCCCAAAGACCCGGTGGTCCTCTTTGGCGTCACCTCGACCATGCTCCTGCTGGGTTTGCTGGCAGCATTGATTCCGGCTCGCCGCGCGCTGGCTGTCGATCCGCTGATTCTCCTGCGCGACGAGTAGCTCGAAGCCGCTCAATTCCGTGGCCAGACCAATCGAAGGGCCGGTTCTACGCGAGGCCGCGCCCGATCCCCGTCGAGCGCGTCAAAACGAATTCTGTCTTGACGGTGTTGACGCCAGCCAAACTCCGTAAGTCCGCGGCTGCAGCTTCTCCTCATTGCTGGTCAGCTTGGAGATGGCAGGTATCCCGGCGGCCATCAGGCTCTTTTGAATCAACCCTGTATCCTCGAGGCTCTGGGCATCGTCCACGTAGTAATGCACTTCGCATACAGTCAACGGGCTGCTGTATTGCTTTACATCGGTTCCGATGACACTCACCCCCGATACCGTCAGGCTCTTCTGGACTTGTATGGCCTGCGTATACTGCAACCGGTTGTTCATGTGTATATAGACCCGGATCGGCTGCTTGATCATGGGAGGCGCGTTGAGCGTATTGCCTTTCGAATTCGCTTGCGGCGCGCCATTCGCATTGGCCAACTGCGCCGTCAACGCCGCGAGTTGATTCTGCAGCGTCAAGGTCTGCTGGTTAAGCTGCGTCTCCTGCGCCAGCATAGACGCCTTGTCCCGCGCCGCCGACTGCCACACCCAGTAGAGCGCTGCCCCCAGTGCCAGCACGATGATCGTGGCTCCAATGGTGAAGCTGGAGGCCGGACGGGCGGCTCTCCTTTCCTCGTCCAGCTTCGACACCGAGCGCACCAGGGTCTCCACCGCCGAGGCCCGGGAGAGCTCTGCTGCCGCCTGCGCGTGAGCCAGGTCGCTCTCCTTCCGCAACTGTTCGATCTGCGATTCCAGATCGTGAATACGGATCTCATTTTGCGCGCTGGTCTCCCGCAGCCGCTTGATTTCCGCTTCCTCTTCCTCGTGCGCCTTTCGCAGACTTTCCGCTTCCTGGTTCCGCCGCCGGATCGCCTCCGCCACGGAATTCACCAGCAATTGCCATCCCTGCACCTGTTCCTTGGTCCAACGGGAAGTGACAAGCTGAAAAATATTCGAAAACGCGGTCAGCGTCGCATAGGTGAACATCGATGCCGGCGACCCAAGGAACGGCACCATCTGGTCCTTGTACGATTGCAAGACCAGCAAGTCGGCTGGAATCGGATAGGTGTCTGAATATTTAAGGATCGGAAACTGACGGATCAGCGCATTTCTGAATGACCACTCTACTTTGGAAAGGTCCAGTTCCCCCGAATCCGGCAATCCGTCTACGGCTTTGTTGATCAGGAAGCCTCGCAGCACCGATTTCGATCCCGCTTCTCCGGCCGCCTCATCGATGCGCTGCACCAGGTTGCTGGTCTGGTAAAACGATGTCGGATCGGCCTCCACCACCACCAGGAAGCTGTCTCCCAATGCGCAAAGATCCGTGCTCTCAAACGAAAATCCGCCGCGCGTGTCCACAATCACGTAGTCGTACTCGCCGGTGTTGCGCAGCGCGTCGAAAAGTTGCCTCACCGCCGATTGAAACGTCCTGCGATCCACGTTGGGAATCGCGGCCATTGCCGGCTGCGATCTGGTTTGGTCCGTATTCGCATTCGAAGCCGAAGGCGCATTCGGGGTCACATATTCCTGTCCGTAGAGATACCGGCCGCTGATCAGCGCATCGTAGATCACGCCATGATCGTTGGGGCCATTCCGGTACACCTGACGCACTTCATATTCCAGCTTGCCCGTGGCGCTGTATTGATTGATCACACCCGCCAGCGTGTTGGCGGGCGCGAAGGATTCCATCTGATCTTTTCCGCCCGGTCCCAGCAGGAACAGCGAAAGACCATCTGTAGCCATATCCCCGTCGACCATCAGCACGCGCAGCCCCGCTCGCGTCAGCGCATAGCCAAGAGAAGATGCGAACAGGGTTTTGCCCACACCTCCCTTGCCGCTGCACACACAGATGATCTCGATCTTCCTGGCGGGCGCTTCCATTATGAGAACCCCTTGGGGCGAGCCCATCTGGGCTTGGGCAAAGTCGCGCCCATCTGTGTCTGCGTCACCATCTCCCCTGACGCCTCAGCCGCGTCGCTGGTCTGGATGTTCTGCGGGGGTTCCCGGACGGGACCTAGAAAGTCATACGATCTCTGCGCGCCAGTCGTACCGTTCATGGTTTGACTCCCTGATCTTGGCGTGCCATGGTCAGGTTCTTGAACCGGGTGCGCAACTCGCGATCGGCGGCAATCAATCTCTTGTGCAGCTCTGCTGCGTTCGCGCAGGCTTCCGGACCGTCCCTCAACGGCTCCACAAAGTTGTCCCACGCAGCCGAAAATTCGCGGCTCACATCCACAAACATCTCGCGCGATTCCCGATACCCCTGCGCGCGCTCCGCCGAATTGGTGAAGCCCTCCAGCGTCGCCACAATGGTCACCAGCACCGCAAACACCGATGCCGTCAGACTCAAGGGGGCGCCCCACGAGGGTTCAGGAACCGATGCACTGGCATGGGTCACAAAGATGTTGAGCAGCGCAATCATGCCCGTGCTGATGATCACGACCCATCTCCAAACGACATGCGCGTGGATGAACTTCTCGTATTTATCCACGCAATTATTTGAAGACTCCACGATCTCCTGAATCAGGTCTGCGTACTCTTTGTATGTGTCTGAGATGAACGACTTCCGCTGCTCGACAGTCAGCGACGCCCATGGCACAGGTTGCAGCCCAGCCGTCGCGCTCGGCAGTTTGTCGACAGTGCGCGAATGATCCGCGCCCGCCTCATGCGGAGTGTCTCGTACCGTCATCGCTATCCAACATGCTCGCTACGGAAAGTCGTTCGTTCCTTGAAACGAAGCCCTGCAGATACCGGCTCTAAAAATGAATGGGAAACGACGCGAAAATCATACCATCAAAACCGGCCCCCGCGGCAATTTCAACTATGTTGACGCGTTTCCGCGCCGGCATGACTGGTCTGTGACAGCGCGTATCTACTTCGCCAGCGCCTCTGCCAGCGCCTCCACCACCTGCTCCGGCGTTAACTCATCGGTAGCAATCGACACATGTGCTACCCGGTAAAGCGGCAACCTGCGCTCATAGCGCGTGGCCAGGTTCGCCTCGTCGGCAAGCACCGGTCGCGTCTGCTTTGTGCCCCCGCAGCGCGCCAGCGCGGTCTCCAGCTTCACTTCCAGGTGCACCAGCCGCGTCCCCGGCGTATTCAGCAGCAACTCGCGCGTCTCCGCCGCCTCAATTGCCCCGCCGCCCAGTGCCAGCACCAGCCCGTCTTCGGCCGCGAGCCCGGCAATTGTCTTGCGCTCTATTCGCCGAAACGCCGCCTCGCCTTCCTGCGCAAAGATCTCCGCGATGCGTCTGCCCGCCAGTGCCTCGATCACCTCATCGGCATCGATAAACCGCCAGCCGAGGCGCGCCGCCAGTAACGGTCCGGCCGTGCTTTTGCCCGAGCCCATGAATCCTGTGAGCACAATGCGCCGCACCGGCGCGTCCGCCTTCGAAGAGATTTGAGGTGTCATGTTCAGAGGTTGGAAACTTCTCGTAAAGATTCTGTTTTGCAAGGGCTCGGCTTCAGTCGTGTCGTAAATGGCTCAAAATCAATGCGGCTTTAGCCGCTGAG
>JASHOY010000045.1 GCA_030038435.1 Acidobacteriaceae bacterium
CCCGATCCGGATAATACCGGCGTGGGAAGCTTTCGAACCAGAGCGGCAAGCTACTCCATACCATCCGAGTTCCCTTGTTTCGTTTTGCAAAAAGCAAGGGGATTCTGTGTACCTTAATGCGGCAACCCGCAAATTCGGCCAGCCTTCCATTTGGCGCGAGGTGCCTCTCCGGGCATTTCTGCTGATTTGCTTCATCACTCTCACCGTACGCTGCTCCGCTCAGACTCCCGACCAGCCGATAGCGGCGCCGGATTCGCAGCCTGCACCGGCCGGCACTTCATCGCAGCAATCGGGCTCGGGGAAGCAACAGAAGCTCAAAGGAAGCACGACCACCGTCGTGGTTCACGGCAAAGCGCTGGCCAGCTATTTGCCTGAAGACTTCACGCTGGGCACATTGGGCACGGAACCGCTCAAGAGTGCTCCCATCTCCGCCACTGTGATTACGCGCGGCGTGCTCGACGACCAGGTTGCACGGCTGCTCTCCGACGTGGTTAAAAACGATGCTTCGGTGCAAGATGATTACGTGCCTGTCGGGTATTACGGCGATTATGCGATTCGCGGATTCCCCATCGACCTGGCAACTGGAATCGAAATCAACGGCATGACTGTGGCTGGCGAGCAGGATATACCGCTTGAGAACACAGAAGATGTAGAGATTCTGCAGGGGCTGGCCGGCGTGGAGAGCGGCGTGGCTTCAGGCGGCGGCGTAATTAATTATGTAACCCGGCCGCCGGCCAATGTGAAAGCCATCGATCTGGCCACCGATCAGCGCGGCACAGCATACGGCGCTGCCCACTTGGGCCGCTTTTTTGGTGACCGCCAGCAACTCGGCATGCGGTTGGACCTTGCCGGCGAAAAGATCATGAGCTACCTCAGTGGCGCAGACGGTTGGCGGGGCGTCGGCGCCGTTGCCGCGGAATGGAAAATGTCACCGGGGGCACTTCTGAAAACGACCTTCGACTATCAGCACCGGCGTCAGCGCGACGGCAGCGGCTATCAACTCCTTGGCGGCACTACTGTTCCGGATATCAATCGTATCTACGCCTCAACCATGCTGGGCCTGCAACCTTGGGTCAAGCCGGACATTTATGACGTGTACAACACCGATGCACGTCTGGATTACAGCCTGGGGCACAACTGGGCGGCGGCGCTTGAAGGTAGTTTGAGCCACTCGCTGATTCAGGACAATGTGATCTATGCTTACGGGGCCGCGCTCGATCCGAACAATAACTACGCTGTGAATTGCCCAGACGCGCCGGATGCTCCGGCATACTTCTTCTGCCCTGACGGAACATATGGCATTTACGATTACCGCGATCCGGGCGAGTTGCGGATTGATTCCGTCGCCGAGGCGATCTTACATGGCCAGTTACGGACTGGCGCCATCACGCACGAGATCAGCGCCGGCGGCGAACTATTCGTGCGCACCGTCCATCAGCCAGGTTTCTACGCCTCGGCAAATCCATACTCGCCGGACGGAGTGATCCAAGACGGCGCCGTCTACACCTATGTCGGCTCGGAAAACATCTTCGACCCGCTCGCACCCGTTCCAGCGCCGGGAAGCGCTAGCTCGCTTGAAAATCCCCTTCAACAGGCCGGCCCGCGCCGTCTGTGGCAAAACAGCCGCCAGTCATCGGGAATCGTGCAGGATCGCATGCAGTTCCCCGGGCATTTACAACTCATTGCCGGCGGACGCGCTGACGATCTCCGCGACCACAACTATTCTCTGTACGCTTCCTGCACAGATTTTACACAGCCAAACAATTGCGCGCCGGAGTTCACTGACAAAACGATCTGGCTGCCCGAATATGCGGTCACCTTCAGCCCGCGCCAGACTATCACCCTCTATGGGAATTACGGCGTAATGCTTTCGCTCGGTCCCGAGGCGCCGTGGTGGGTCGATGACGCCAGCCGGTTCCTTGGGCCGTTCAATACGCGTCAGGTCGAGGCGGGCATCAAATTTCAGCCCGGCCAGCGCATTCTGCTTTCCGGCGACCTGTTTCACATGCGCGCGCCGTTCATCTATCCGCGCGTGATTCAAGCGCCGGACAGCTTCTGTCCAGCAAGCGAGTTTTCCGCGCCGGGCGATCTCTGTTTCGAATCGGATGGCCACGAAACACATAATGGAGTGGAGTTGAGCGCCCAGGGCAATGCGGCAAGCTGGCTGCGATTGACAGCTTCAGCAGCAGCCATTCATGCGGTCTCCAGCAATACGGGCACGCCGGCATTCAACAACAGGCAGGTGATCGACGTGCCGCGCCTGCGCGCAACTGTATTTGCAGACCTCACAGTGCCGCATTTCACCAGCCTGCACGTGATGCCCGGCTGGATCTTTTCAAGTCGCAACGAGGCCACTCGGGACGACGCGGTCAGTGTTCCGGCCTGGAACATCTTCAATCTGGGAGCGAGTTACACGCCCGGCAGAGAGCAGGGCCGGGTCTCATTTCACCTATACGCCAACAACATTATGGATAAGCGTTACTGGAGCGACACGGGCGCCAATTATGGCGATACATTTCTTTGGCTGGGAGCGCCGACGACGGTAAGGCTGGAGGCGAGATACGCCTTCTAGGCATCGCTTCCCGGATTCTGTTTGTTCAAAGGGGATACACGGTGAGCGCAGTAGCAAAAGCCCACGGCATGGACGGCACGCTGGTCGAACCCGACTGGCCGCCGCTTCGTCACAGCGAAGTCAGCGAACTGCTGCGCCAATTCCCCGCCCTGGCCGGGTCCGTGCACATCGTGTCGCGCAGTCCGCGCCCATTTTCGGCAGCCGCGGTCGTGGCAACCCGCGCCGGAAGGATCTTCATCAAACGGCATCACCGCAATGTTCGCGACCGCGAGGGACTGCTCGAAGAGCATCGCTTTCTCACCCACCTCGCCGGCGCTGGAGGCCAGGTCCCACAGATTTTCGCGGCGGCTTCCGGCCAGACCGTGATGGAACTCGCCGAGTGGACTTACGAAGTGCATGCAATTCCGCCGGGAATCGATCTTTATGAAGAGGCAATTTCCTGGACGCCATTCCGCTGCGCGGGCCATGCCCGGGCGGCGGGCGAGATGCTGGCTCGCCTGCACCGTGCGGCTGATGGTTTCGCCGCACCGCGCCGAAAGCCGCGGCCGCTGGTGGCCGGCTTCAGCATTTTTGCCGAAGCAGATCCTCTCGCAGCTCTGGATCGCTATCTCGCAGCGCGGCCTTCCATAGCCCATCACGGCCGCGTCCGGCAATCCGCTCTTGAAGCCCTGGATCTCCTGGCTCCGTTTCACCGCGAACTCGCACCTTTGCTGCCGGAACTGAAACCGCTTTGGACTCACAACGACCTGCACTGCTCCAACCTCTTCTGGAGCGATGATGGCAAGTCGGCGTATGGCACCGCGGTCATCGATTTCGGCCTTGCCGACCGCACCAACGCCGTTCACGACATCGCTCATGCCATCGAGCGAAATATTGTGGAGTGGCTGGTGCTCGTGCGCGACCCATCGCATCCTGAGAAAGTGCCGATCCACTTCGATCATTTGCAGGCGATGCTCGCAGGCTACGAGAGCATCAGGCCTCTTTCAGACGACGAGGCCGCGGCGCTGGCCCCGATGGCCGCCGTTTGTCACGCCGAATTTGCGCTCTCTGAAGCCGACTATTTTCTCGGCGTGTTGCACTCCGAAGAAAGCGCCCGCATGGCTTATGATGGCTGGCTCGTAGGACACGCACGCTGGTTTCGCGGTGTCGGAACCCGGCTCATTGATGCGCTGCGGCAATGGGCCGGCCGGCGCGGCGCGCGAGCGCCGGAATCGGGGATGCGATGAACTGGCTTGATCTTTTGCATTATGCAGCAGCGCACTGGCTTGAGATTACCGGCGTCGCCACCACTGTGCTCGGCATCTGGCTGACCACGCGCCGACTGCTGGTCTGCTGGCCCATCACCCTTGCCGCCGACATCATCTACCTCATCGTTTTTTATCGCGCGCGGCTTCTCTCTGACGCCCTTCTGCAGCTTTTCTTCGTTGCCTTCACCCTCTATGGCTGGTGGCATTGGTGGCGCGGCGTGCGCGAAGAGGGCGAAGTGCGCGTCGAACCACTCAACCTGCGCGGCTGGCTCATTGGAATCGCTGCAGGCGCGGCGGGAGCGGTCCTGCTGGGTGCCCTCATGGTCCACGTCGGCGCCGCACTGCCGCATCTCGACGCCACGCTGACCAGTTACAGCCTCGTGGCGAGTTGGTGGCAGGCGCGCAAACACCTCGCCAACTGGTGGCTCTGGATCGTGGTTGACGTGGTGTACATCGGCGAATATATCTACAAAGACTTGCGTCTCACCGCCCTGCTTTATGCGGGCCTGGTGATCCTCGCTGTCCTTGGCCTGCGCGATTGGCGGCAGGCGGAGGCAGACAAGTTGGCGGAAGGGGATGCCCCACAAGCGGCCGCCTCGCAATGAACCGGAGTGCGCGCAACGTTTCCTCTTCCGCCGAAGATCAGATTGCTGCCTGCACCACGTTCTGCAGCGGTTCACCGCGCATGTAGCGGCGCAGTTCGCCGGCCGCAGTGGCCAGCGAACGAGGCGCAAATTGCGGAGTAGATCCGCCGATGTGCGGCGTGAGCAGCAAATTAGGACATCTCCAGAGCGGGTGCTCCGTTGGCAGAGGCTCCGGGTCTGTTACATCAAGCGCGGCGCGGATTTTGCCTCCCTGCAGTGCCGTCACCAGCGCATCGGTGTCTACAACCGGTCCGCGGGCGGCATTCACCAGCAGTGCGCCCGGTTGCAATAACGCGAGCCGGGCAGCGTTGATCAAGTGACGTGTCTCCGGGGTTGAAGGGACGATCAGAACGATCACCTGGGCCTTGGGCAACAGCGCATCGAGTTCGCTGACGCTGTGAACTTCAGGAACGGTCCGCGGCGTGCGCGCCACGCGAAACATCTCCACGCGGAACGGCTCCAGCATACGCTCAATCTCTTTGCCGATGGCGCCGTAGCCCACCAGCAGGACCGTCTTGCCGGTCAGTTCTTCCTGAAGCACGGGCGGATAGATCGGACGCATATCGCCGGTAATCGTTACATAATATGTGCTGGCCTCGAAGCGGCGCGTCCATTGAGCCGACTGCTGGATGTCGAAATAAAGCGGGAAGTATTTGATTGAGGCGAGAATGGCCGTCAGAGTCCACTCCGCTGTGGAAATGTTGTGCGCCCCCTGCGCGTTGCAGATGGTCACGTGCGGACCAACGGTCGCGGGAATCCACTCCGTTCCCGCCATCATGGCCAGGACCAATTTCACGCCCCGCAAATGCGGCCATGCGCGCATGGCGCGCGTAGAATAGGGGTCTGGAATCCAGACTTCGACTTCGACGTCGTGATCCATCTTGTCTGAAATCGGAATTAACTCGACGCCTTCCGGGAAGACGCTCAACATCTCCGGCCATAGGGTCACAGGATAGCCCACTCGTACCATCGCAAGGTCCTGTCGAAACAAAGCTGCGCTTCTATGCTATCGTAACGGCGATGCTCCTCAAGACAAATAGGACGTGGTCACAGCACCAGCTTGCCGTCAGGCTCCGCCTGCAGCAGGGCGAGCATTACGGCATTCTTACCTGGGAGCGCAGGCGGAATCTGGTGCACGCCGCGAAAACCGCGCTGGCGGCAGGACTTTGCTGGTGGCTGGCCACGCTGCTGGGGCTGCATGAAGGTTACTGGGGCTCGATCAGCGCCATCATTGTTCTGCAATCGAACGTGGGATCAACGGTGAGCGCATCGCGCGACCGCCTCATCGGCACACTGATCGGCGCGGCCGTGGGCTTTGCGTTTTCGCTGCTGGGTGCGCCGCCGTGGAATTACGTGGTTGCCGTGCTGGTCGCCATGATTGTCTGCGGTCTGCTTGAATTGCGCAACAGCTCGCGACTCGCCGGCGTCACGATCACCATCGTGATGCTGGTGCGCACCGCCGGATCGCACTGGACCATTGCGCTCGATCGCGTCGGACAGGTGGCTTTCGGCATCGTCGTGGCGCTGGGTGTAACTACGCTGGTGCTGCCTGACCGTGCGCGCCAATGGCTCAGCGACGGGCTCGCGCAAGAGTTCCTATTGCTAGATGTGTTCTTCGAGTCGATCCTTGCAGAATTCAGCGGCGCTTCCACCGGCAAGCCGAGCGCCGCACGCGAAGACGTTCTGGCAGTGTTGCGCGCAAATAATCAGCTGCTCGAAGCTGCCCGCAACGAGCCGGCCGGCGGCCCAGGCATGCGCGAAGGGCTGGGCGTGCTTTCGCAATCTGGCCGGTCTCTCTTCGATGCGCTGGTAGCCCTTCAACTCGCCGTCTATGGCAGCCAGAATGACTGTTATGCGCAGCAGCTCGAACCCGCTCTTGGAAGTCTGGCCGAGGACATTCGCAGCGAATTTCATCGCTTGGCGGCGTGCATTCACACCTGGCGCTTCGCCACCGCGGACGAGGGCGTGAATCTGGAGCGGGATGTCGCTAATCTGGAAGTTCGCATGGGCGCGGTACGGCACACTGGAATGGAATTTTCGCAGGCTGAGATTCTTCGTGCCTACGCACTGCAACTCCACTTGAAACAGATCGCGCACCTGCTGCGCGCGGCGCGTGTTGAGACAAGCCGTGCCCTGGGTGAGACGCAAGGATCCGGAGCCATTCAGACCGCGAGAGATTCGGTATAAACCGCCATGCCGACCACTGCGTCCGCCCCCAGCGCATCGAGCACATCAATCTCTTCGCGGCTGCGGATGCCTCCTGCAACAATAAGTTGTCGCGCGGTGAGTTTGCGCAGCCGTGCTGCCGTTTCCATGGGAAATCCCTGCATCAGGCCCTCGCCGTCAACGTGCGTATAGAGAAAGGCTGAGACATGTGGCTCAAGTTCAGGAATTGCTTCATCGGGCGTTAGCGCAACCTGTGCCTTCCAGCCCTTCACCGCAATCCGGCCATCCTTGGTGTCAATGCCGGCAACGATGCGCTCGGCGCCCAGGCCGGCGGCAAGCTCGGCGGCAATTTTCGTGTTCACTTTGCCGTCGCCGGTGAACAGCGCCGAGCCGATGATCACGCGACGCGCGCCCGCATCAAGCACCTGGCGCGCGCGCTCCAGGGAATGAATGCCGCCCCCGGCCTGGCAGGGCAGCCGCCTGGAAATCTGCGCCACCAGCGCCGAGTTGTCACCCTGGCGCATAGCGGCGTCGAGATCGATCAACTGCACCAGCGGATAGCGCGAGAATTTTTCAATCCAGTATTCGAAATCGTCAAAAGCCAGGCGCAGTTTTTCGCCCTGCACAAGCTGCACGATGCGGCCGCCCAACAAATCGATGGAAGGAATCAGCATGGAAGCCTCACGGGAATGCCGGCCTGCGCCAGCTCTTCTTTGAGAGATCGTGCGCTGGACACGCCGAAGTGAAAGATGCTTGCCGCCAAAGCCGCATCGGCAGAGCCGCGCGCGAACACATCGACGAAGTGCGCCACCGTGCCGGCACCGCCGGACGCAATAACAGGAATGCTGACCGATTCGCTCACTGCAGCAGTCAATTCGCAGTCGAAGCCGGATCGAGTGCCGTCGGCGTCCATTGAAGTTAGCAGGATTTCACCGGCGCCGCGCTGCTCGGCCTCGCGCGCCCATTCCACCACGCGGCGGCCGGCTGGCTTGCGGCCGCCGCTCACAAACACCTGCGCATCGCGCACCGGGTCGGGGGCTTGCGGATCGCGGCGGGCATCGATAGCGACCACTACGGCCTGCGCGCCAAAGCTGCGGCCGATGGCGTCAATAAGCATGGGATCGGCGAGTGCCGCGGAATTGATGCTCACCTTGTCTGCGCCGGCATCGAAGACCTGTTCGGCGTCGCGAGCCGAGCGAATACCGCCGCCGACGCAGAAAGGCACAAACAGCTCTTGCGCGGTGCGGCGCACGGTGTCCAGCAGCGTGGAGCGCTCCTCGTGCGTAGCGGTAATGTCGAGCAATACGATTTCATCTGCGCCTTCGCGGGCGTGGCGCGCCGCCTGAGTGGCCGGATCGCCGGCATCAACCAGATCGACAAACTGAACGCCTTTCACAACGCGCCCTGCGTGCACGTCGAGGCAGGCGATGATGCGTTTGGTCAACATGCGGTCTCGTTTCCCGGCCAAGCGAGAAAATTGTCGAGAATCTTCAATCCCGTTGCGCCGGATTTTTCCGGATG
>JASHOY010000386.1 GCA_030038435.1 Acidobacteriaceae bacterium
GCCGGTAGACGTTTGGCGGCAGATGATCGGGAATCATCCTGCTGCGCAGGCCCGGCTGCACGTATTCGTCGAGAGTAATTTCATGATCGCCCAGCAGCCGCAACATGATGCTGCTGTCGGAGACGACAATGCGTGTCTGCCGCCCTGGCTGGATCACGGCATTGAGTGGCCAGGGCACCGGCGGCGGGACGGCCATCTTCGCGGTCTGATACCAGCCGATTGCGCATACCAGCGCCGCGGCCACCGCAACCCAGAACCGGATTTCTCGAAGCCGGCTCTGGTGCGCGGCGATGCTTTGCGGCACCGGTCTCGACGCGGCATCCGGGATCGAGCTTATCTCCGCCGGCGCTTGTCGAAATTCAAGTCCATAGGAACCCTTGGGAATTTCTACATGCAGACATTCGTTGCGGCCCTCCTGCGCGAAATACTCATACAACCGGAGGCGCAACTGCCGCACTTGAACCCGGACAGCACTATCCTCGGCCGGAATATAGTCGGCAGACTTGCCGAAGACCGCAATCCCGATTTGCCGCTCCGTGAGCGCGCCCGCCCTTCCCTGTATGGACTGTTCGGCGAGATAGGCAAGCAGGCCGCGCAGGTTCGGTGATTTTTGAAAAGGGCCGGTCGACAGAATCCGTTCGATCAACTGCCATCGTTGGTCGGAGCGAAAATCGGGAGCCGGTCTGCGCGTCAGCCGCAGCGATTCGGAAGTCGTTTGGGTATGCCCCATATCCCGGAAAAACTAAATAAGGTTGCCTGAAGCTCGATCCTTCAAGGTGAAAACAATGATTTCACATCTCTCTCGTTCTGTGTAGCAACGCCAGATTAAAAAGATGCATCCAGCTGATTCGGCTGCCTGTTTGCATTCTGCAAACCATTGACATTCAGCAGCATTCAGCAGTTTTCCTCTTCGGCAGGCGAACGGGTATCCGGTGATGTTCACCGCCGGACGAAGACAAAATGCGCAATCGCGGTTTGAAGACGCTGCAAGCGGCCGCGCCCAGGGCCCTCTCGCGGGATTGAGTTCATTTTTCCGTAACCAATCAGGCAGCCGATCTCACGTGGTTAAGTACACCCGATCAGCGAGCTAAAGATTTCACCTTGTTAAACCCTTGGCAAGCAGGACTGAAGATTTGAGACTCGTTCTGGGCCGTAGATAGGCAACTCTTTTTCTGGCCGTTTCGCGGCCGTGGCATTCGTGGAAAACGAAAAAGAGTCTGTGCGACGAAACAGTACGGGAGGGTTTTGGAGGCATGGAAATGGAAATGAGGAACGCAAATTACACTCGCAATCTCGCCGGTGACCGACCAAGGGGCAAGCGGTTCGGACTCTGGTCGTGGGCGCTGCTTTTCACCTTGGCAGGCTCGTCTTTTCAAATCCTTCACGCGCAGGCCAATGCCGGACTCACCGGAACTGTAACCGATCCCTCGGGAGCAGCGGTCGCCGGCGCAACCGTCACGCTCACCAATGTGGCCACGGGGATCAAGACCCTGGTCGCCAGCTCTTCTGTGGGTGTATATCGCGCCAGCCTACCGGCCGGAATCTACAACATCAGTGTCCAAGCTCGCGGTTTCAAGCAGTTCGAGCAGACCCACGTGGCCATTGAAATCGGCGCCGAGCCTACCGACAATATTCAGTTGACAGCGGGCGGAGCCTATCAGACCGTCCAGGTATCTTCGTCCGGCGCCCTGGAGCTCGACACCACCAACCCCCAGCTTGACTCCATGCTGCCGACGCAGGAGGTTACAGACCTGCCCATTGAAATCAACGGCAACATGCGCCAGATCACCAGCTTCGCCACTCTGGCGCCCGGCGTCCGCAATGGCTCCTATGGCAGCGTGGTGATTGAAGGCGGCGCCTCCGGTCAGATTAATGCAGCCGGCAACTACTACAACGGCCTGCAGATTGACACCGCTTCCGACATCAATTCCGACCCGCCATACGAAATGGTCGATCAGTTCCGCGTGATCCGCGATGCCTTTTCGGCCAAGTACGGCCTGGTGCAGGGCGCAGTTGATTACAACATGCGTACAGGCACTAATCAGCTGCACGGCGATGGGTTCCTGATCGACCGCAACAGCGCTTTTGACTCGGCAGGCTTCTTCCCAGGCAACTTCAATTCCTCGGGCAAGCCCATCCCTCCCGTCGACCGCGAAACCGAATGGGGCGGCACCGTAGGCGGTCCCGTGGTTCTGCCCAGGATCTACAACGGGCACAACAAGACCTTCTTCTTGGGCAGTTTCGATATTTACAACAAGAACCAGGGCCTGGCGGGCTTCAATACGGTTCCCACCGCAGCCGAGAAGCAGGGCGACTTCAGCGACTTTGTGAACACCAAAGACCAGGTGATTCCCATCTACGATCCGCAGACTGGGCAGCAATTCCAGTGCAACGGCGTGCTGAATGTCATCTGCCCGAACCGGATCGACCCCCTGAGCAAGACACTGCTGCAGTACATTCCCGATCCCAACTCCCCGGGAACCAACTTCGGCATGGACAGCAACGAGTCTTCTGCCGTCAAGTCGGTTCCGTTCCAGACGCAGGCCTATGGCGTCACCATCAATCACCAGCTTTCGCAGAGCCAGAACCTGGCCTTCACCTGGTGGCGAAATCACTACTACACGATCCAGGAAGAAAGCGTTACTAACGGCTCGTTCAACACTTCCAACGCCATAGTTCCCCCCAGCAACCCGCTGAGCCCCGAGCAGTGGGGCATCGACACCGCCGACGTCTGGCTGGTGAATTATTCCAAGACCTTCACTCCCAGCCTGGTAATGACGGCTGGGCTTGCTGCACAAAACAAATTGCAGAACTACCAGAACACCAGCACCCAGAGCTTCGCTGGCATCGTGGACGGCACCACCATGCCCTTCATCAGCTTCAACGGCCAGAACGCACCCACTGGCTTTGGCAACGGCAACGGCGAGCACGTCCAGAATTACGTGGATAACATCGGCTGGAACCTGTTCAACAACTGGATGTGGAACAAGGGCCGTCACACCTTCAACATTGGCGGCGAGTACCACCACTATTGGGAGTACTCCCTCAGCAATTACAGCGCCGGCCACTTCGCCTTCAGCCAGGCGGAAACGTCTGTGCCCAACAGCAGCGATCCTAATTTTTCGGTTTACGGCAGCTCGTTTGCCAGTTTCCTGCTCGGCCTGCCCGACTCCGCCAGCCGCACTTCGATAACCAAAACCGCCCTCGACACGGATGACATCTCTGCGTACCTCCAGGACGACATCAAGCTGACCAAACGACTCACCCTGGATGCGGGCCTGCGCTGGGATCTGATGACGCCTTACACCCTGGCGGAAAACAACAACGTCTTCCTCGCCGCGGCGACTCCAAATCCTGCCGCCGGCAACCTGCCCGGTGCAGCCACTGAGTATGGCAGTTGCTCCGGTTGCGCCGGCTACAATCAGATCGCCATTCACGACCTGAATTTTGGTCCGCGC
Source organism: Acidobacteriaceae bacterium (assembly GCA_030038435.1). GTDB lineage: Bacteria > Acidobacteriota > Terriglobia > Terriglobales > Acidobacteriaceae > Telmatobacter. The sequence continues at coordinate 3,459 of JASHOY010000386.1, forward strand.
ATCGGCTTTGCGTATAGCCTCGACAACCAGACCGTGGTGCAGGGCGGATATACCATCACCTACCTGGGCTACGGCGGCGCTTATGGCCAGGGCGAGGGGCTGAGCGGCGGGCCCAACAACATGGCCGGACTGCTGGGTGGCAGCTTCACCGTGAATTCGACCGGTGGCTATACCTCTTCCTACGGCGAATGGAGCAATCCGGCCACCGGCGCCGCGAACCCGATTCCCACAGTTACGCCCACGCCCTTCAGCCCGGGATTGGGAGTTGGCCAGACTATTTACTATCTCGACTACGCCAAGAACGGCGAGGCTCCGATCCTGCAAATGTGGAGCCTGAGTGTGCAGCGTGAAATTCCCTGGCATACCATGCTGACCATCGACTATACCGGCAACCGCGTCACCCACCTTTCGGGCTACAACATCAACCCCATAAGCCAGCCCAACCCGTCGGTTCTGCAATACGGCTCCCTGCTCACGCAGAACATCAACTCGGCAGCGGCGCAGGCCGCGGGATTCAAGGCACCCTATGCCAACTTCACAACTCAGTTCGGCGGCGGCGCCACCGTGTACCAGTCGCTGAAACCTTTCCCGCAATATTCCAACGTAGCTCGGACGTGGGATCAGGCCGCGACTACCTACTTCAGCGCCTTCCAGTTTCAGGCCGACAAACACATGTCCAACAACCTCAACTTCCTGGCCAATATCGAGCTGCCTCAGCTCTGGGACAACATGGACACGGCGGAGAACAAGTACAATCCGTCTGTCGAATGGGCTGAAGACACGACAGGTTCCTTCGAAAGCAAATTCGCCGGCACCTACGAGCTTCCCTTCGGACGGGGCCAGCGCTGGCTTACTTCCAGCCGCACCACGGATTTGTACGGCGGCTGGGAGATCGCGGCGATTCTCACCTACAACAATTCGCAGCCGCTGGCCATCACGCAGAGTGGTGAAAGCTTCATCAACGGCGTGAACCGTCCCAACTTCAATCCTTATGTCCCGTTGTGGTCGGGCAACTACGGCCAGATCACCAAATTCTTCGATCATTCCATCGCCACTGCACCGGAGCTGTTCAACACCGACGCATGGACCAACACCGGAAGCCAGTACGTGCTGGGCAGCGCCAAACGCGCCTATAACCCGGTGCGCGGTCCCTGGTACCCGGTCGAAGACCTGAGCGCGAAGAAGCTGTTTCGCATCACCGAGGGCACTTCATTCACGCTGCGCATGGACTACTTCAACGCCTTCAACCGGACCCAGGAGCCTTTCCCGACCACCAACATCAACGCCACCAATTTCGGCCAGGTCACCAGTAAATTCGCCGGCGGCAATCGTCAGGGACAGGTCATGGCTACCTTCAACTTCTAACCCCACACTCACAAGCCTCTCGCAGGAGCAAGACAGCGTCACGCTGCCTTGCTCTCTGCAGACGGGCACGGGCTTCCCCCTCTGATGCTGCGTGAGCAGCCGGGAACAGATGGCTTCCGTCATCAGTCTGCAATAGGGAGATGGTCAAATAGCAGAGGAGTGTCTACAGACCAACATGCACAAGTCTCCTTTAAAGCTTCTGACCATCGGCTTGCTTCCCGCTCTCTTGCTTGCCGCGCCAGCCTCCAGTCTCTGCGCGCAGAGCCATTCCAGAAAACCGCAGATCATGCCCTCCGGCCAGCTCATCACGCCGCTGGCTCCATCGGGAGTAAAGTTCTCCAGGCTGAATCCCGGCCTCATCGATTTTCCCGCTTACACCGTCGGCCAGGCAGTCAAGACCGCTCTCAGCCCCGACGGCAATACGCTGCTGGTGCTGACCAGCGGATATAACCGCCTCAACGACGCCAAGGGCAATCGCATCCAGGCTGACTCCAACGAGTACGTCTTCGTCTTTGACGTAACTGGCGGAGCTCTCGATCAGAAGCAGGTACTGCAGGTCCCCAATACGTTTCTGGGTCTCGCTTTCGCGCCCGATGGCAAGCGCTTCTTCGTCTCCGGCGGAGTCGACGACGATATTCACGCCTTCGCTGAAAGCGATGGAAAGTGGGCGGAGTCTGGCCCTCCGATAGCGCTGGGACACACCTCAGGATCGGGCTATCATCAGCGCGCCATCGTCGCCAACCTCGCCGTCACCGCCGACGGCAGATTCCTGGTCGCCGCCAACATTGCCAGCCATTCCATTTCCATCATCGATCTCAATCAGATGACCAAGGTGGCGGAACTGAATCTGCGCGCCTCCGCAGTCGCACTCGCTGCGCCCAGTGACAACGGCGTTCACACCGCGGCAGAGAATGGCGCCGTCTCCTCCGGCGCCGAGACCAGCAAAGCCGCGCACGGCCAGGCGCCTTACGGCGTCGCCATCAAAGGCAGCACCACCGCCTATGTCTCCAGCCAGAGCGACCGCGAAATTGAAGTTGTGAATATCGCCAGCCCGCTTGTTCCGCGGCTGATCACGCGCATCCCTATCGCCGGCAATCCCACCGATCTGCTGCTGAATCCCGAGCAGACCAGGCTTTTTGTTTCAGCAGACAACAGCGACACCATTTCGGTGATCGACACGCGCACCAATCGCGTGATTGACACCATCCGCACCACCGCGCCGGCCGGCCTGCTGCGCAGGGCAACGCAACTCCCCGGCGCTGCGCCCAACAGTCTCGCACTCTCGCCCGATGAGCGAACTCTCTACGTCACCAACGGCGGCATGAACGCCATCGCCGTAATTTCCCTCGCCCCCGGCCAGCCGCACCGCGTCATCGGCTTGATTCCCACTGGATGGTATCCGCAGTCCATCAGTCTCAGCAGCAACGGCAAAACCATCTACGACGTCAACAGCAAAAGCGACCCGGGCCCCAATCCAGCTTTTGAAGGCGTGCATCCCTCGCCAAAACCAGTGCCCGGTCCGGAGGCCAATCAATACATCCTGCAGCTTGAAAAAGCGGGATTGCAGGCCATTCCCGTGCCCAAGCCGAGAGAACTCGCCTGGCTGACCAGGCGTGTCGCCAAAAACGACTTCCTCAATACCGTTCCCAATCCCCACGACGAGTTCGTGATGGCCGAGTTGCGCAAGCACATCAAGCACGTCATTTACATCATTAAAGAAAACCGCACCTACGACCAGGTCCTCGGCGATCTCGATCGCGGCAATGGCGATCCCAATCTGGCCGAATTTGGAGAAGTCATCACCCCCAACCAGCACCAGTTGGCGCGCCAGTTCGTCGACCTCGACAATACTCTGTGCAGCGGCGAAGTGAGCGGCAACGGCTGGCCGTGGAGCACCGCCGCGCGTGAATCCGACTTCAACGTCAAAACCGTGCCGCTGAGTTATGCCGGCCGCGGTTCGCCGCCCGGAGACGCCGCAGCCGATGGCCCCGACGGTGAAAAAGACCAGGGCTACATCTGGGACTCCGCCCTGCGCCATCACCTGACCATCCGCAATTACGGCTTTGAAACGCGCGCACCTGGTGGCACGCGGGTTGTGCCTGACCCCTATGCCACGCGCACCGTGGTGGGCATCCCGGTGTGGCCTCATCTAATCGGTAAAACCGATCCATATTTCTGGTCCTTCGACAACCGCTTCCCCGATTTCCGCCGCGAGCTCGAGTGGGAGCGCGAGTTCGATCAGTATGTAGCCAACCACGATCTGCCCGACCTCGAGTTCGTCCGTTTCATGCACGATCACGAAGGCGATTTCACGACCGCCATCGACGGCATCAACACCCCCGAGCGCCAGACCGCTGACAATGACTACGCAGTGGGCAAGCTCATCGAGAAAGTGGCGCACAGCCCCTACGCATCGTCTACACTCATCTTCATCATCGAGGACGATGCGCAGGACGGCGCCGATCACGTCGATGCACATCGCACCATTGCCTTCGTCGTCGGCCCCTACGTGAAGCACGGCGCCGTGGTTCACGAGCGCTATTCCACCGTGAACATGGTCCGCACCATCGAGGACGTGCTCGGCCTCGGCCATCTCAATCTCAACGATGAATATCAGCGCCCCATGACCGCGGTCTTCGACCTGAAGCAGCGTTCGTGGAATTACACGGCAATTACGCCCGCGCCCATTGCCCAGCAACTTGCCGCGGCACTGGGAACTAGCCCGCCGGCGGTCAGCTTCCACGTTGCCCATCCTGCCGCATATTGGGCGCGCCAGACGCGAGGCTTCGACTGGTCGAAAGAAGATCGCGTTCCCGCCGTGCTCTTCAACCAGATCTTGTGGAACGGCCTCACCGGCGGCGCACCCTATCCATCGGCGCGCAGCGGAGAGGACCTTAGCCGCAACCGCCAGGCTCTCCTGGCGGAGCGCAGCAGGCGTTTTCTCTACTACCGGCAGCCCTGAAAGGCGACAGCTCCCACATGCATCTGAAATCCGCGCACCTCGTAACCCATGTTCGGCTCTTCCCGCGCCGCGTCTCCGCTCTCGCAATTTCCGTGGCGCTTCTCGCACTCCTCGCCGCACGGCCTGCATTCGCGCAGGCCGTTCCCCAGGAAGCCTACGGCCCATACAATGCCGTCTTTCTTCCTGACGGCCCCGGTCTCATCAAGCCGCTGGCGCCGCCTCC
>JASHOY010000387.1 GCA_030038435.1 Acidobacteriaceae bacterium
TGCGGCCACACATCCATGGTCAGCGGCAGGGGCAGCAGCCAGTACCCCAGCCAGGGACGGCCGACGTGGATCACCGGAAACAGCGCCGCGCAGATGACCGCGAAGATGGTCATGGCTTCCGCGAAGCGGTTGATGGAGTTGCGCCAGCCCTGCTTGAAGAGCAGCAGAATCGCCGAAATCAGCGTGCCGGCGTGACCGATGCCGATCCACCACACAAAGTTGATGATGGCGAATCCCCAGGCTACGGGCTGCGAAATCGCCCAGATGCCCACGCCCTTCAGGAACAGCCACACCAGGGCCACCATCAGCATGGTGACGCCCGCGCCGGCAATGCCGAAGATGGCGAACCATCCCAGCGGTGTGTGCGGCGTGAGCACCAGGCGCGTCACCTTCTCGGTGACCGACTTGAAATTCTGCCCCGGCCCGATGACCCGATATTCGCCGGTCGCCGGGTCGATGCGATGCTCGTCGATTTTTATTTCGCTGGTTGCCATCGTGAGCTTCAGCCCTTTGCCGGATCGATTTCGACCGGCGTTTCTTCAAGTTCAGGATTGAAATTCAATACTTCAGCCACATAAGTCGTGCGCGGCCGCGTGTTAATGTCTGCAATCACCTGGTAGGTCCGCTGATTGCCACGCAGCTTGGCCACGCGGCTGGTCTTGTCGTTCAGGTTGCCGAAGACAATTGCATCCGCCGGGCACGCCTGCTGGCAGGCGGTGACGATCTCGCCATCGCGAATCGGCCGGTTCTCCTTGTCCGCGGTGATCTTGGCTTCCTGAATGCGCTGCACGCAGTAACTGCACTTCTCCATCACCCCGCGCGAGCGCACCGTCACATCGGGGTTGCGCATCAGCGCAAGGCTCGGCGTGTCGTAATCGGAGTAGAGCAGGAAGTTGAACCGCCGCACTTTGTAAGGACAGTTGTTGGAACAGAAGCGCGTGCCCACGCAGCGGTTGTAGACCATCATGTTCAGGCCCTCGGGCGTATGCAGCGTGGCGCCCACCGGGCAGACAATTTCGCATGGCGCATCTTCGCATTGCTGGCAGAGCATGGGCTGCATGTGCGCGCGCGGCGCGGCCAGATCCCCCTCAAAGTATGTATCGATGCGGATCCACTGCATGGTGCGCCCGATGCGCGCCTGCTGCTTGCCCACCACCGCAATATTGTTCTCGGCATAGCAGCTTGCGATGCAGGCATTGCATCCCACGCAACTGTTCATGTCGATCGACATGCCCCAGGCGTTGGGAGTCGCATTGGTTGAGTAATCCCAGTTGGGGAACAGCGATGTATTGCTGCTGGGCGTATCGCGGCTGATGCCCTCATGCGCGAAGTTGGGGTTGGCCTTGAACTCCTCCATGGTGGCGTAGCGGACGATACCGCGCTCCCCCACCGCCTCATCGCCTTCCAGCGAGTTATCGCCGTTGCCCTGCTCCCCGAATCGCTTGCCGCGGTGATCCTGATAATGGCTCTTGGTGATCGCCACGCCCCACTTGCCCGGCACCTGCCGTATGGAGCCGGTTGCATAGAAAGGCGCCCAGGTGTTGCGCAGCAGGTAGGCATTGAAACCCTGCCCCGAGCCCACGCGCCCCGCAAACTCGCGCCCATAGCCCAGGTAGGCCGTCACCGAGTTCTGCGGATGCCCGTACATGTCTACGACCGGCGCCTTCACTTTGCCGTCGCCAACGCAAATCTCAACGATGTCTTCTTCGCCCACGCCCAGCTTGGTTTCCAGCGCGCCGGGCATGAACGCGCCGTTGTCCCAGCTCAGGCTGGTGATGGGCTTGGGAATCTCCTGCAGCCAGCCCACATTCGAGAAACGGCCGTCGTAGATATGCGGATCAGGCCGGAAGATGATCTCCAGTGAATCCTTGGGCGCCGGCGCGGGAACCGTTCCATGAAACGCCGCTTCCACCTTCGCGCTCTTGGTCTTGTCAAACGCCGTCCCCTCGATCCAGCCGTCGTGCAGCACCTTGCGCCAGGCCATCTCCTGATCGCCGGGCACCGTCTCGTTCTTTTGAATCACTGGCAGCCAGGTCGCGCGCACCGCCGCATAGGCGCTCAGCATCGGTTCATTCAGCAACACCTGAAACACATCGTGCGCGGTATGGCCGTTGTAGAGCGGCGCAATCATGGGCTGCACGATGGACACCGTTCCGTCGTAAGCGCGGCAGTCGCTCCACGATTCCAGGTAGTGCGCCGAGTTGACGTGCCAGTGCGAAATCTGCCCCGTCTCGTCCAGGTGCGAGCCCAGGTGCACGGCGATGTTGGCCTTGTTAAAGGCGGTGGGGAAATCCAGGTCGGCGGGCGCGTTGTAGATCGGGTTGGTATCCAGCATCACCAGCCAGTCCACCTTGCCCGCATTCAAATCCGCCACCAGCGACTTCAAATCGCCCAACTGATCGCTGGGAATCGGATTCACGGTCTGCTCGGAGACAAAGACCGTCTTGCCCAGGTCGCCCAGCGCCCCATTGATCGCCACCGCCAGCTCGTAGACCGACGGATCCTGATAAAGGCCCGGCAGCACCGCGCTCTTGCCCGGGTTCGCCTTCAGATCTTTGGCCAGCGCAGCCAGAAAGGCCTGCTGCTCTGAGGTCCACGACCACGCCGGTGAATTCACTCCCGCCACGCCCACAGCCTTGGCCAGCTCCGCCGTAAACGCCGCCACTTCGCTGGCCCGCAGCAGCAAGCGGTGCTCGGCTTTCATGCCCGTGGTGGTGGTGGAACTTTCGATGGCGTAGAGCCGGTTCATCCCATTCTCAGGATGCTTGCGCGCATTGGCGTAATCGCGCACCAGCTTATGGAAGCCCGGATAAGCGGCGCCAGAAATGAAGTCCGCATCCAGCGAAACGATGATCTCCGTCGCGCTCAAATCGGCCTGGAAGCTGATTCCCTTCTCTGCCCAGGTTCCCGCAATCGCCGGATCATACTGCGCGAGCTTCGCTTTGGGATACGCCGCCTGCACGGCCTGCCATTGCCGGGCCAGGGTGGGAGAAGTTATGGTCGCGCTCAGGAAATAGATACCCGTCCCATCCTTGCTGGCCGCCATCTTGTCGCGGAAGGCTTCAACAAACTCCTCCCACTGGCGGTTTTCGCCGCGATACATCACATGCTGCGAGCGGTCGGGATCGTACATGCCCAGCAAAGTTCCCTGCGAAAGCGGATCGGAGCCGCCGCGAGTATAGGCGTGCTCCGGATTGCCATCCACCTTGATGGGGCGAAATTCAGAGCTCTTAACCAGCAGCGGCACAGCGCCGGTAGGGAAAGGATGCGCCGTGGCGAAGTACATCGGCTCGCCCAGCACCAGATCCTCGGGCGCCTTTACATAACCATAAATTCTCTCTTCCGGCTGCTTGGTGCATCCGGCCAGTCCGGCCAGGGCCATCGAGGCGCCCATCAATTTGAGAAAGCCGCGCCGCGAAACCGGATCGATCCATTCCGGCGCCGCCGAGGGAAACTCTTTCTCGACCGCGGCACGGAATTCGGGTGTGTCAGCCAACTCGTCGAGTGAGCGCCAAAACTTTTTGCCCTTCACGCCCTTCA
>JASHOY010000388.1 GCA_030038435.1 Acidobacteriaceae bacterium
AAGGGCCTTGGCAAGGCTTACCTTCATGCGATTAAAGGATGCTGCGACCGTCGCAATTTCGTCCTTACCTTTCACTTCGATTGGAGGCACGTTTTTCTCGCCGCGGCTGATGCGGTCAGCACTGTCGGATACAATCTTAAGCGGCCGGATGACGAACAAGTAGACTCCCGCATCGAGGGCCGCGATCGCAAGAAGCATCATGAGCACCAGAAAAAGAATCAGCCGGTGATAGGCCCGATTGGCGATCCCAATGGCAACTGCCATCGGCACTGTAACAATCTGCGCCCCGACAATCTCATTCTTCTGCCATCCAAACCCGTGATCGCGACCGTAGACCGCGATCAATGCGCGCGGAGCCACGGACGGAAGGCCATGGCACTGAAGGCATCCCTCGTCCGCTTTGATCGCGTTCGCAATATAAAGTGACGGCCCAAAGGACGTTGAGCGTACGTTGATTACCTGATGCTGACCGGGGTGGTTGCGAAGATAGTCAATAACGTCAGCTTCCCAGTCTGAGGCCCGGTCTTCGAGATTCGTTGGGTTGAGCGCGGCTTCCTTATAGGTGTAATTCCTGTACTCCGGATTGTCCTTGCGGAGGTTATTGAAGGTAGTTGTGGCCCCATAGAACGGAATGGTTTCAGGCAGGAAGTGCACGCGATGTCTCGGAAGTTGCTCGAGAAGCGGAGACAGGTCCGTTGCGGTATAGTCGCGGACAGACTCGGCGCTGGCCAGCATCAATTGCCCCTCCTGGACTACTTCGCGACGCGCATTACCGATAAGGAATGAATATGAGAGGTGAGAAATCAGAAAACCGCCCGCCCCAAAGATTATGAACAGGATCAGATTGAACTTGGCCAGGAGTTTCATGAATCCTCGTTTTCAATTTGTTGATAACAACGCTTACCGGAAACTACTGCATCGTTATAGCACCATGAGGAGCCACTGAGGCAGATTTTTCAGGGGAGGCATTCAACTTTGCGGACCCAGGGATGGCTCCACCTTCAGACTATCGTCCAATTCAGCCGCTATATGAGGTGGCGGAAGTTTGTGTATAAGAAAAGGGCCGGTCAATCGAAGCCGGATGTATATTGCATGCAGCGCACAGAGGGCAGAGGAATCAGCGATGAGCGAAAATGTGGAGTTAGTTCCGGGCGACGACCCAATCATTAACCGGCTTGAAGACCAGATCAATTGGTATGACCGCAAGAGCCAGTCGGCGCAGCGCATTTTTAAACGCATCAAGATAGTAGAGATCTTTTCTGCCGCAATCATCCCGCTCCTGGCAGGACTGAACTTCCCGCACGTCAAGCTGGCAGCCGGAGGCCTCGGCGTACTTATCACCATTCTGGAAGGGATTCTCCATCTGAACCAGTATCAGCAGCTCTGGAACACATATCGCTCCACCTGCGAGGCGCTCAAGCACGAAAAGTACGCATACCTGGGGAACGCCGGCCCTTATGCCGGAGCTGCCAACCCGCGCGTGATACTCGCCGAAAGAGTCGAGTCCCTGGTCTCTCAGGAGCATGCACAATGGAGCTCGATCCAGCAGCGGGCAGGGTCGGCGTCACAGGCAAGTGCCTCATAGCCCGGTAATCGCATGCGAAACCGGGTATAGGATCACCTCGCTGTCGACTGGCCGAAGAGTTGACGGCTTGGCTGTATCGGCGCGCTTCTTCGATCGCACCAGCATTCTCTCTAAGGGCCAAATTCATGGCCTGTTCCGGCAATTTAATTGTGCGCCGCGTGGCAAGATGATAGATTTGGTCGAATTCTCAATGGGTTCACCGGCTCGATTGTTTCCTTTGTGTCGCCTCGGATTATGTTGAATCACGAGAGGAGGTAATCCAGATGCCCGACCTGCGCGCGATAACCCTGCTCGGTTACCGCAAAGTACGAACCGCAGCGATTCCCCTTCTTTTATGCGTTGCCCTTACAAGCGGATGCAAGACCTCAGACGACGCTTCCGCGGCAGCGAACCAACTGACAGAAACGGCTGGCTTGCTGACCCACTATTACTCGGCTCTCGGTACGCTTCTTTCTCAAACCGGTCAGGTGTACCGGATTCAAGCCGCAATCAATCCTCTTGCACCCTACGACACGGAAACCAGGAACTATATAAGCGACACCGCGAGCGAAATCCAGAAACGCGAAGAGCTTGCTGCGGCGCTCACCACGCTGGCGCAGAACTTCGCCAATTTGAATGGATCAACGGCTGCAGCCGACGCATCCACAGCCGCTGGCAATCTGGAATCCGCAGTGGCTGCGTTGAATCTTTCCAAAACCACCATGAGTTCCAGCCATGTAGCCGCAATGAAGGACGCGGTGGACCTGGTCGTGAAGGCGATCCAGGAACACAAGGAACGTGAGGCGGCCGCGGCCATCGATCAATTCACCTCCGCGCTGGACACCTGGTTCCAAAGCGAAGAACCCTTGTACAACACAATTGGTTCAAACTACGCGAACGTTACAAAGTCCCTTGCACAGGCGCTGATCAGCCGGGGACAGGTCGATCCTTCCGCATTTCTCAGCGCGGCCCTCAGTCCCTATGGACTGACCCCGGAACTAACAGACCCCACACTCAAAAGTAGCGTGCTTAAAATTCTTGCCGCGCAGGTCGACCAGGAGTCGGCTGCTCTGGCGGCAAAGCAGGAAACCGCCACCACCAACATGGAAAAATCACTGGGCGAGATGGCAAGCCGCATTCACCTTGTGGCGACAGACAAACCGATGACCATCCGTACAGCGCCCATTACGCTCGCCGAGGTACAAAACTGGATTTCGCAGATACCGAAGATTGCACCCGCACCGGCTGCGGCGGCAGCAAAATCCTTGGCTGCAAAAGCTACAAAGAGCAACTAGGGAGAGGCAGATGCAGAGCCAGTTACAGGAGCTGGAGACCACATACTTTACGCTGCAGTCGCAGATCAACATGCTCAGCGTGGCCTGTCAGACACAGGAGCAGCGTGATGCATTGAGTACGCAATATGTAAAGGCTCGAGAGAATTACTGGGCCTGCGTAAATAAGGCCTTTCACGATGACGATCCGCAAGTTGCGAAGCTGACCGATCAGATTCACGCCGCCAATCAACAGATCGCAGGCTACGTCCAGCAGGCAGGAGACATTGCCAAGATCATCAATGACGTCACCAACGTGGTGACGCTGGGCACGCAACTGGCTTCCATGGTGATTACCGTCTGAGGCGATTGGCCTCCAATTCAAGGGTCGAGCGCCAATCGATAGGGCCGAACAGTGAGGCTTCTCGCCTTCCTGAGTCTCGTGAATATCAAATCACTCGAACACACCGGCCAAACCACCCTCGCAGCCCGCCAGATCCAGCACTCTCACGCCCCCGCAATCGCCGCCCGTTGCGCCGCCAGCAATTCGCGAATCCCCGCCTCCGCCAGGTCCATCATCTCCAGCATCCGGCTCCGCGAAAACGCCATTCGCTCCGCCGTCGCCTGAACCTCAACCAGCCCGCCATCTTCGGTCATCACCACATTCATGTCCACCTCGGCCTGCGAATCTTCCTC
>JASHOY010000389.1 GCA_030038435.1 Acidobacteriaceae bacterium
CGCGGAGCGCCTGGCGGTCCATATTCGCAATCGCCATGGTTCAAGCCGCATTTTTGTGGTTTCCAACCGCGAGCCTTACATGCACGTGCGCCACGGCCGGGAAACGAAATGCGTGGTGCCTCCCAGCGGCCTGGTGACGGCTCTGGAGCCGGTGCTGCGGGCCTGCGACGGGGTCTGGGTGGCTTACGGGAGCGGCAATGCGGATGCGGCCGCCGTAGATGCATTCGACCGGCTGCGCGTGCCGCCCGACGATCCTCGCTACACCCTGCGCAGGGTCTGGCTCACGGAAGAAGAAGAGGCGCAATACTATGACGGTTTCGCCAATGAAGGTTTGTGGCCCTTGTGCCACATAGCGCACACGCGGCCGATTTTTCGTCCTGCAGACTGGGAGTGCTACCAGCGTGTAAACGCGCGCTTTGCTGCCGCACTGCTTGAAGAAATGCAGGGCTGCGACGATCCCGTCGTCTTTGTGCAGGACTACCACTTTGCGCTGCTGCCGCGGATGGTGAAGGACGCGCGTCCCGATGCGCGCGTGGCTATTTTTTGGCATATCCCATGGCCCAATCCCGAGGCCTTCGGCATCTGTCCCTGGCAGGCGGAACTCCTCGACGGTTTGCTGGGCGCCGACCTGATCGGCTTTCACATTCCGCTTCACTGCAACAATTTTCTGGCTACAGTTGATCGCGCCCTGGAATCGCGCACTAATCGTGAGCACATGACAGTGCGGCGTCACGGGCATACCAGTTGCGTCCGGCCTTATCCGGTAAGCGTCGCCTTCGCGGGCAGTCCCCGAGACGATATCGAGCTTGCGGATGCGATCGAGGAAGCCGAGGCGGAAGCGGAGGCCGAAGTGCGCGCCGAGCGGAGAAGGGAACTGCTGGCCGAATTCGGAGTGCGGGCAGACTGCCTGTTGCTGGGTGTAGATCGTCTCGACTACACCAAAGGCATCGTGGAGCGTTTGCTGGCCGTCGAGCAGTTGCTTGAGAAATACCCGCATTACCAGGGACAGCTCACCATGGTGCAGATCGCAGCTCCGAGCCGCACCCGCATCCCCAGCTACATGGATCTCAAGCGCAAAGTCGAGGAGACGGTGGAGCGGATCAACCAGGCCTATCAGACCGCCCGCTGGAAGCCTATTGTGCTGATCGAGCGGCAATGCAGTCATGACGAAGTCAATCGCTGGTATCGCGCCGTCGACGTGTGCCTGGTGACCTCGCTGCACGACGGCATGAACCTGGTGGCCAAAGAGTTTGTGGCGGCGCGCGAGGATTCCGACGGCGTTCTGGTGCTGAGCAAATTCACCGGCGCGGCCGTCGAATTGCATGATGCCTTCATTGTCAATCCTTACGACATTGCCGGTGTGGCTGGCGCCATTCACGCCGGCCTGGAGATGAACCGCGCGGATCGTCGCCAGCGAATGAGACGCATGCGCCGCTATGTGATGGAGCACAATATCTACCTCTGGGCATCAAAAATCCTCGGCGACCTGCGCGAAATCCGTCTGGATGCTGAAGAAACTCCCCAGCCCCAGCCGCCGCGTGTCGAGCCAGGTTCAGAGCCGGCCGCCGAGATTCCCGTAGAGAAACTGGCGTAAGGGGAGCATGCGATGATCCCCGAAGCCGCGGAAAAGCTGGAAGCGTTTTTCAAATCCTTCACCGGCAGCGAACATGCGCTGTTACTTCTCGACTATGACGGAACGCTCGCCCCATTTCGGGTGGACCGCTTCAAGGCGCGGCCCTGGGCTGGTATTCGTGAACTGCTCAGCCGGATCGAGGCGCAGCGGCGCACGCGAATCCGGATTGTCAGTGGACGTCCCGCTGCTGAAGTTGCCGGGCTTCTGGGGCTCGACCCGCCAGTCGAGACATGGGGCCTGCACGGCGTGGAAAAGCTTCATAGCGACGGCAGACGCGAAGTAGAATCGCTTGCCGCGGAAACGCAGGCTCGGCTCGACCAGGTGCGCGGGCAACTGCGCCGCGATAGTTTCGGCGGGCTCTTTGAAGACAAGCCTAACGCGGTGGTCATGCACTGGCGGGGAACGTCGCCGCGGAAGGCGGCAGAGATTGAAGAGCGCACCAGGGCGATCTTCGAGCCTCTGGCGAACTCGAGCGAGCTTTCACTTCTCAAGTTTGAAGCGGGCCTTGAACTGCGCGCCGGCCGCGACAAAGGCGACGCGGTGCGGGCCATCCTGGAAGATGCTTTCAGGGATGACGCGATTCGGGCGCCGGTAGCATTTCTGGGCGACGACATCACCGACGAGTCGGCCTTTCGGGTGGTGAATGAATTGGAGGGGCCGCACCTGAGCGCGCTGGTGCGGCGCGAGCGCCGCGAATCCGCCGCCGATGTGTGGTTGCGTCCGCCGCGCGAGCTGCGCGGCTTTTTGCAGGGATGGCTGGAAGCGGCTGCGCCCTGACGCGGTATTCCGCGAGCCAGGCGACCCCGGGGCGCTCCGTCTAAGTTCCGCGAACCTGACCCCGCCCGCTGTTCTTTACCGTATACATCCGCGCATCTGCAGCGCGGATGATGGTATGCAGCGAAATGCCATCGCGAGGCGCCGAAGCCAGCCCCACGCTTGCACTCACCTTCAGTTTGAGTCCGCACTTCATCTCAAATCCGGATTCCGTCAAGGCGCGGTGCAATGTCAGGCATTGCGTCAATGCCGCGTCGGCTCCGGTGTGGGGCATCAGAATCACGAACTCGTCGCCGCCGTAGCGGAAACATTCATCGCACGTCCGGCTCAGCTCCTGAAGCCTGCGCCCGGTTGCGGCGAGCAATTCGCTTCCCACCAGATGGCCGTGAGCGTCGTTCACCAGTTTGAATCGATCCAGATCAAGAAAAGCCAGGCTTACAGGCACGTTCTCTTTGCGGCAACGCTCCAACTCACGCCCCAGCACGCTGTATAGATGGCGCACGTTGTAAAGGCCGGTGGTGTCGTCGGTGATGGTCAACTGCTGAATCCGTGCTACGTCGCGCGCGTTCTCGATGGCAATGGCCGCATGGTCGGCCAGGATGTGCAGAAATGCCACGGTGTAGTCGTTCATCTGGTCTGAGCGCGGATTAAGAATCTCTATGGCGCCCTGGGTCCCTTTGCGCCCGCGCAGAGGCATCGCGATTACCGAGCGCACCGCACGACGGGGCGCGCCTTCGCTGCGCAGACGGGGATCGTCGGCGGTCTCGGGGACGATGAGGGTCTCGCCGTGTGCAACCACCCAGCCCGCCACACCTTCGCCGACCTTTACGCGCAAATCGCGCAGGGCATTCTGCCCGCCGCCGGAGGCAATGGCGTAGTAAAGCTCATTGCGCTCTTCATCAAGCATCAACAGCGTCCAGAGTTCCGCCTCGATGAACCGCTCCATGTGTTCGAGGATGGTGCGCAGAATCGTGTCGAGATCGAAGCTCGAAGTCAGGGACCGCGCCAGTTGGTGAAAGACAAGCAGATCGTCAAGCGGGATACGCTCTTCCGTCTCGTTCTTCATCGTCAGGACCATGGGGAATCAAACAGGCTCCGCCGTCCTGTCTCGGCGTGCAATCCAGGACGTGCCGCGAACCAAGTCAATAAAAGCGCAGCGCTCTCGGGGCACTGCGATAGGATTCCGTTCAGCCGCCGATGTGAACCATCGATCGCGA
Source organism: Acidobacteriaceae bacterium (assembly GCA_030038435.1). Lineage (GTDB taxonomy): Bacteria > Acidobacteriota > Terriglobia > Terriglobales > Acidobacteriaceae > Telmatobacter. The sequence goes on from JASHOY010000389.1 coordinate 3,625, forward strand.
AGGCTTCAGAAAGCCCGGCTCGCCGATATGATGCCGCGCTTCCTTGCTCTGAACGGTACTGATGATATAGGCGCGCAACTCATCGTCGCTCTCGCCGGCTCTCATGCGACCATACAGGTCGTGTTCAATCTGCGAAAAGAGGCAGGTGCGAATCTTGCCGTCAGAGGTGAGCCGGACGCGGCTGCACGCTCCGCAGAAAGCCTGTGTGACCGGGGCGATGATACCGATCTCACCCAACCCATCTGAGAAAGTATACCGTCGCGCGGTTTCGCTGGCGTCGCGCGCCGGGAGTTCAACCAATGGCAGGACCCGCCCGATGCGCTCGACGATTTCACGCAGCGGAACCACGATCTCCGGTGACCATAGCCGGCCTTCCTCAAGCGGCATGAACTCGATGAAGCGCACCACGACGTTTTCTTCGCGGGCGAAGCGGGCGAAGCCTTCAATTTGGTCGTCATTAAAGCCACGCAAAAGCACGCAATTGATTTTGAGCGGGGTGAGACCGGCCGCGCGGGCGGCGCGAACCCCGGCCAGCACTGCGGCAAAGCTCCCCTCAACGCGCGTAATGCGCTCAAAAACTGCAGCGTCCACGGCATCCATGCTCACGGTGACGCGATTCAGTCCTGCCGCCTTCAATGGACCGGCAAGCCCGTCCAGCAGGTGGCCATTGGTGGTCAGCGCGATGTCTAATGTTGCGCCGCCGCAGGTGCGCAACCTGGCAATTTCGCGTACCAGGTCCACAATGCCGCGGCGGAGCAAAGGCTCGCCGCCGGTAAGCCGAACCTTGGTGATACCCAGGCTCACGAAGAGTTTGATCAGGCGCAGATATTCGTCAATAGCTAATTCGGGATATTGAGCACCCATTTCGCCGGTGCGGCAGTATACGCACTTGTAATTGCAGCGGTCCGTGATCGAGACTCGAAGGTCGTGAATCAAACGTCCGTAGCTGTCTCTCAGTCCCGGCGCGGGGCTCGACACTGAGGACACGGTGAGAGAGGCGGCAGCCATTTGTAAGTACAGGCTATACCGTTTCGCGGGGTTTTGCAGCCGGAGCGGCCGGAAACGGGCCGGTCTCCAGTCTCGACCGCTCCTTCTCAGCTTGCCAGCCGCCGCGCCCGCCAGAGGGCCCCATCCAGCGAGACCACCGGCTCATCGTGGACGGGCATCTCCGGTGCGGCCGCATGCAGTCCGGCAAAGAACGGCTCGCGCACCAGTTTCATCTTCTCGATAACGCTTCCCGTCCACGCCACCGGTATCTCACCGGCAATATTGTGCTTGCGGCGCAGCTTGTCGCGTACGAGGAGGACAAACGCAACCAGGTCCATGGCTGCCTGTCGAACCACCTCGACGGCCACTGGATCGCCGGTCTCGGCCAATTCATTAATCGCCGGCGCCAGCGCAGCAAAATCCGGGGCCGGAGTTCCGTCACCCACATTGACCAGTTCATCGACAGTCGGCGTTCCCCAGATTTCGCCGACTCTCCTCAGCACCTCGGTAGGCTGCTCGCGATCATAGGCAATCAGGGCGCGACGCACCGCATTCAGTCCTATCCAATAGCCCGACCCCTCATCGCCCAGGCGCGAACTCCATCCCCCGGCGGTCTCGCGGTTGCCATTGGGCGCGCGGCCAATCGTGTTCGATCCCGTGCCCGCTATCTGCAGGATTCCCGGTCCGCCCTGGAACGCCGCGTCCAGTGCGATTACTTCATCACCCACCACTTCGCTCCGCTCCACGCCAAAGTCCTTGAAGACGGCGGTGATCCATTCGGTGATGCCGGGCATGGCCGCGCTGGCCACTCCACAGGATGCCGCCCGCACCCGCACCGGGCCGGTCTGCGCAAACACTTCCTTAAGCAGTACACGAAGGTTGTCCTCGGCGGCCTCCGCTCCCACGCGCAGGCGCTTGATGGATCCGTTCTCCGCGTAAGCGATCAACTCGTCGCCGGCGACGAGCGAAGCGCGCGTGCGCGTCCCTCCGCCGTCAATCCCCAGAATTGTGTCCATTCCTTCTTGCTCCTTCTATTCATTGGCTGCGCCTGGCGGATCGTCGCCGTCGTCGCGGAGCGTTCCGGCGAGAATGTTCAAACTGCCGTCCGATTTCGGCGGCTTCAGCCCCAGCATGTGGGCGATCCACGGGTACAAATTGACGTTTTCAAACGGGCCCAAGGTTTTGCCCGGCAGAATATCCGGGCCGGCGGCAAAAAATATCGCTCTCATCTGCGGTTCTGTCTGTGGGTCCAGCCCATCGACGGCGGACGGGGGTGCTTTCAAATGACCCGGCTGGGGTGCAGTGGCGCGAATGGCGTAAGCTCCCGTCGCCAATACCACTGGATCGCCGATCCGTGGATTGTGCCTCATGTGCAACTCCGGGGGCAGGTCCTGGCGCCGGTAGACCACAAAGAGGGACGAAACGTGGTTGATTTGCCGGTACAAATGCTCCCGCTGCTCTTCGGTCTCGCCGTAAAGCAGCGGCCCGACGGTAACGAACCCGTTGAGGCTGGCGAACTGATCCAGTGTGATCCACCCGCCGTCGGGTTTGGCCAGGCCCCGGTCGCTGACCACGACCAGATCCACGGGCAGGCGGGTCGACTCCAATTGTGCTTCCACTTCGCCCACAAGGTCGTCTGCCATCAGGACGGCTTTTTTCGTCTCCAGCGCATCCGGCCCGTAGCGCCAAGCCGTACTGCCCGGCTCGGAGAGATTGACGGCGATAAAATGCGGCCGCTCCGCCGCCGGGAGGCGCAGCCACCTCAGAATTTGCTGGGTGCATTCTCGGGCCTCTGCGCAGTGACGGTTTCGCAAATTGTACGTGGGACGAAAGCCTGCGATCTCCGCTTCGGATCCGGGCCAATCGATCACCGCTGACCGCATACCCTGAGCCTCCGCCAGGCTCCATAACGGAATGCCTGCGAACCATGAGCCATCTTCGCGGTCTTTGGGGTTCTCTGCGAAAAAGCGCGCTTTCCGCTCCGGATCGTAAAAGTTGTCTGCCACCAGGCCGTGATGCCCGGGAAAGAGTCCGGTGACGATGGTGAATTGATTGGGCAGGCCAAGCGCGGGGTAGCTGGGAAGCATGCCTTCCGGGGCGGAGACGCCTTGTCTTCCCAGTGCGAGAAGATGCAATGCTCCGTCGTTCTGGGTATAGTCGGCGCGGAAACCGTCAAGGGAAAGCAACACCACATAGTGCTGCGCCATAGCCCGCGCGGTATTGACGCCGGATGCCTTACCGGCCGCTCGGTGCGTCCCGATGGCCGCACCTGATGGCGCGGCGGGAAGCGATGCTTCCCCTCCCACAACCAGCAGGACTAAGACGAGAGCTGGCAGCCGCCGCGCTTCCAATCGCATGCCAAAACATCCTCAGCACCAGCTTATCGCACGGGAATGGATTACGTTACCATGACCGCTGATTCAATCCTGGCTTCCACGGGGCGCCAATTCGCCAGGGAATTACGAAGCACGATACCGAGCCGGGTGCTCCAGTTGTGCCTGATAGAGGTCCAGTGAGATCGGGACGACCGGCTTGTGCGGTACCTGCAAGGCAGATTCGCGGGCGGGTTCTGATTGCGTGGTCCCGGATGGCCGCCCGCCGCTTAGCAGTCGCGCCATCGACTGCCTGCATAACTTCATGGCGTGATCGAAGGTCCGCCCTGCCTGCGCCTGCAGGAACTCAGCCGTCGAAGCCATTCCAGTGTCTTTTCGGTCCGCGCGCGCCGCTTCCTGGGTCAGGGTCTGCCAGTCATGCCACTCGCCTACCGCTCCGGTCATGCGTTTTAACGTCACGGCGATATGCGCAGCGGCGGCATCGCGGGAGGCAAAAATCTCGGCAAGGTAGCGGATCTTCTTCAGGCGCTTGCGAAATTCATGCAGGTTTTCGCTGTCGAGTTCGGGGAAATCGGCACTGACCGCAGCTACCTGTGCGAGCAGGCGGTCAGCGATGTCAACCTCTTTCGCTGGAGCAAGCTCCTCCAGCGCCAATTCGAGTTTTTTGCTGAGCCGGTTCAGGCGCTTACGCCGCTGTTTAATCGCGGCAGCCAGTTTCTTCGCTGCCGCATCCCGGGCCCGCTTCACGCCGCGCTCGATCTCATCAATGGCGCCCAGGCATTCCTTGGCGAAAACAGCACTCCCCGCTGAGGCCGGTTCAGCCCAGGCGCGCACCTGCAACAACTTTCCCAGAGAAACGTCTTCTTGTCTTACCGGCCCCAGGGCGCGCCGCAATTTCTTTCCCTGCCTTCGCCAGCGCCGTACCGCGCTGGCGGCAGCGGCGGCTCCGGTTTCTTGCCGGCTCAGCCAGTATTCAATTCCGGCCTGCAGGCGCAGCGTGGCCACGCGCAGGTCGTGAACGCACTTCCGGCCCGGCCTGTGGCCGCAATGTCCCAACAACTCGCGCCACGCTTGAATTTGCCCTCGAAATTCCCACTGCCCGTCGGGGAACGAGGTGGCCTCGACGGGGATAATGGCGGAATTCATGAGACTGTAACCTTCTCGCTTCTATTTTGCACTCCCGAGCCGCCTTAAGTCTTGTCCAGGGCACGGCGCGTTTCCGCAGGCCCGACTCGCGTGCCCGCACTAGGCCGCAGCGTTCTGTCGCCTTCATCACAGCGCCGGGAACAGAGACTGGCTATGATTCGCACTCAGGCACGAGGAATGCGTAACGGAGCTTTGCAGCGCGGAAAGAGGGGACTATGGCCGGAAACAGCCGAAAAGTAGTCGTCATCGGGGGTGGGATCGCCGGGCTTAGCGCGGCGATTTACGCGCAGAAATGCGGCTATCAGGCCGAGATCCTGGAAATGCACGATATGGCTGGCGGCTTGGCCATGAGTTGGCGCCGAAACGACTACACCTTCGAAACATGCCTGCACTGGCTCTACGGATCAAATCCGAGCAGCCCTATGCATGCGCTTTGGAGCGAAGTCTTCGACATCAACCAACTCACGTTCCTCGATCCGGAAGTGTTTCAACGGCTGGAGTCGCCAGAGGGACGGGCTCTCACAATCTATACCGATACCGACCGGCTGGAGGCCGAGCTGCTCATTCACGCGCCACAGGATCGTGTGGAAATAAGACGAATGATAAACTCCGTGCGCAAACTGAAGAGGTTCACCATGCCGGACCCGGCGGCGTCCTGGCCGGCGCGTTGCCTCACCACGTTGCGCGATGCGCCATGTCTGCCCCTGTTGCGGCGCTTGGCCAGGATCTGCAGCAGCGATTATGGGCAAAGGTTCAGCGCACCGCTGCTAAGGGCCTTTTTTGGCGGGGGCGAAGTGGGTGAACTTTCCGCGATCGCGCTCCTGATCTCGCTGGCCTGGATGGGCATGCGTGACGCCGGCTATGCGGTGGGGGGCTCGCAGGCGATGATTCGCCTTGCCGAACAAAAGCTCACTGCATTGGGTGGGAAGATTCGGTTTCGAGCCAAAGCCGAGCGGATTTTGACAAAAGATGGCGCCGCAGTCGGGGTTCTACTGGCTGGTGGCGAAACCGTCGATGCCGACTGGGTGATTTCGGCCGCGGACGGCCACACTACTTTCTACGACTTGCTCGGAGGCGGATATACCCCCGATTGGGCAAAGAGAATCTATAGCCAATGGGAGACCTTTCCTTCGTACTTGCAGGTTTCCTTGGGTGTCGGACTCGAGCTGAAGGATCAGCCGCCATTGCTGACCTTGCTCCTGAGGAGCTCGATTGACGTCGATCCCGGCACCACGCTGCGCCAGCTTGCGTTTCGCTTCTTTCACTATGATCCTACCTTCGCGCCCGTCGGCAAAACCGCGGTCACCAGCTTCCTGCCCACGCGCAATTTCGAGTACTGGACCGGCCTTCGCTGTCGCGACCTGAACCAATACCGCGCCGAGAAACGTCGCGTGGCCGAAGCCGTAACCGGCGTGCTGGAAAATCGCCTGCCCAAGGTGCGCGGCGCGATTGAGGTTGTCGATGTCTCCACCCCGGCCAGCGTGGTCCGCTACACCGGCAACTGGAAGGGAAGCATGGAAGGCTGGCTGCTGACGCCGCGCACCGGATTTCGTCCGCTGCCGTCCTCCTTGCCCGGATTACGCCGCTTTTTAATGGTGGGCCAATGGATCATGCCCGGTGGGGGACTTCCCTCCGGTCCCATGACTGCGCGGCCCGCGATCAAGGCCATGTGCAAGGAAGACGGCCTGCGATTTACTCCTCGATGAGACATTGAGGAATCTGTCCCGAGGTCAAAACCTGTACACGATTCCTACCGACGCGCGCGTGTTCCACGTCAGGTGTGGCGAGTTGTTGAGCAGCGGCGAGTTGTTGGCGAAGGAGAAAGATGCCCCGATCCGGTCGCCGGAAATGCGCACCGCAAAACGCCGGTCTACGCGGATATCGAGGCCTCCGCCGATGCCTCCCGCAAAAGAAATATTGGGCGTTTCATTCTCGCCGCCGGTGTGTTCGGCGCCTATCGTGCCGCGGAAGAAACCGTCCACGGGACCGAAAATGTTCATGCGAAACTGCGGGCCCGCCAGGAGCGAATCAATCGACGGATTGCCAGGATTCCCTTGCGAGGTAGCCCATTTGTAATCGTCGCCGAGCAGCACGACGGCGAAGTGTTTGCCCCAGTACCGTGCCACCGACGCCTCGACGCCCTGCATCCCGTAACGCGACTCGTTGACCTGGTTGAGGGTTGAATAGCCATAGCCGACGGTGGCTTCATACTTCAGGCCAGGCGCTGCCGGCGGCGGGGGCGCTTCAGGCGTATTCTCGACCTGCGCGCGGGCTGACGGCGCCAGCATGCCGGCCAGTGCTCCGGCTACGATGGTAATAAACAACGTTCGCTTCAAAATGAGAACTCTCCTCGATCTCGTGCATTGGTGCGCCTTACGCTTCCGGCCGATGCCGGGGGCGGGTGCTGCCACTCGTTTTCCGGTACGCTCATAGACTATCGTCTGACCCCCGGTTCCATGAAGCGATACCGGCCCACTCCCGGTCGGTTTGCGACATCGACGGATGGGCGAAGCTCTCTCTTCAGACGGTTACCCCGCCGGGAAGAAAGCGAGGTGACGCCGCCCGCCGCCATCTCAGCCATTTTCCAGATACCACGGGATATTTATCACGATGACTCTTCGGTTGCCGCGCATTAAAAGAAGGATCTTCAGCAGGTCGGATCGGCGATTGTGCAGCAACCCCTCCCACCAGTGGCGCACCACCAGCTCCGGGACCAGCACGCAGACCTTGCGAGATTCGGTCTCCTGTTCCACCTTCAGCACGTATTCGACCATCGGCGCAAGAACATAACGGTAGGGCGATTGCAACATGATCAGTTTGGGCACGGTTTTGCCGGTGGAGCGCAAGGGAGCGGCAATCATTTCCTCCCATTCGTCGCAGAATTTGTCGCTGATTCCCACGGTGAGAACGTGCACGCAGCGAATATCGCCGGAGAGGGAAAGGGCAAACGACAGCGCCTTCTCCGAGATGCGGCTCCAGCGCACGATGGGAACCACCACGATGGGTTCAGAGATATCGGCCGGCACAATGGGCCGCGCCAGGTCCGTCTCCCGCGCCACATGCTCATAGTGGCGTTTTACCGCGCGCATGGTTGCGATCATCACCAGGATCAGCAGCGCCGTGATCCACGCCCCCTCAGCAAACTTGGTTACAAACACCACCACGGTGGTGATTGCGGTGGCCACCGCGCCCAGGCCATTGATGGCAACGCGCAAGGGTGCGCCGCCCGACCGCCTCCAGTGCAAGACCATTCCCGCTTGCGAAAGCGTGAAGGCCATGAATGCCCCGATGGCAAAGAGCGGAATGAGCCGGTCCGTGACCCCGCCAAAAACCATCAGCAAGATTGCGGTCAGCGATACCAGCACATAGATGCCCCAGGAGTAGAGCAGGCGCCGGCCGCGCAGAAGAAACACCCGGGGAAGGTAATCATTGAGCGCGATGGCTCTGGTCAGGCGGGGAAAATCCGCAAATGCCGTATTTGCCGACAAAGCCAGTGTGGTGAGTACCGAGCCGATGGTAAGGTAGTAGAACCATCCACGGCCCATCACCGCCCGCGTCAGCATCGATAGCACGCTCTCGTAATCCGGACTGCCGGGAACCGTGGCTCCGATGTGATACGCGCGGCAGAGCCATGCAATCCCCAGCAGGAGCACGGCCAGCAGGACAATAATGACGGTAAGAGTTGTTTTGGCGTTTCGGCGGGTGTCGTCGCGGAAGGCCATCACGCCGTTACTCACCGCTTCCACGCCGGTCATGGCCGTGCATCCTGAGGAAAACGCCTTCAGAAGCAGCCACCAGCTCACTGCAGCGGTAACCGCGGGCACCGCCGGCAGCGGCATGACCGGATGCGGGTGCCCCCCGCTGGCGATCGCACGCCACACGCCCACCCCGATAACGATCAACAGCGTTCCCGCGAACAAGTACGTGGGAATCATGAAAACCAGGCCTGCTTCGTGAACGCCGCGCATGTTTACCAGCGTCAAAATTGCCAGCGCCGCAAGACATAATCCGAGAGTGTGCGGCTGCAGTCCGGGCACCGCCGAAATCAGCGCCCCGATGCCCGCGGATATTCCTACCGAGGCGGTCAGCACATAATCGATCATCAGCGCCGCGGCGGCGAGCAGTCCGGCTCCGTCGCCGAGGTTCTCGGTGGCAACCGTGTAGGAACCTCCGCCGTGCGGATAGGCTTCGATGGTTTGTCGGTAGCTGAAGTAGAGGATGGCGAGCAAGCCCAGGATGGCCGCGCTTACGCCCACGATGTAGTGAATGCCCGCAATGCCCAGCGGGATCAGCAGCGTCAGCGCCGCCTCCGGCCCGTATGCGGCGGAACTGAGAGCGTCGAGCCCAAAAACCGGGATGCCGGCCATGGGCCCAATCTGTTCGGCGCGCTCCTCACTGGTGGCCAGAGGACGCCCTAATAGCAGATCGAGAATACGCGTGTAAATCGCCATCGAGTGCCCGTTGGTTGGAATGGAGAATCGGGGAATGCCGTCGAAGGCATTGTCTCACGGTGCAGTCTGGTCAGGGCGCCGGCACAGAACCCAGCAATCCTTGATCGATGGCGCGCAGCAGCGTTCCCGACGGATCGCTGGAGTAGTTCCAAAACACCATGCCCGCCAGCTTGTGTTTAATCGCATAGCGGCATTTTGCCGCCAGCGATTGCGGGTCCTCGTAACTGACGAAGATGCGCTGTTCGGGGCTGTAGAGGTAGGGAACCGACGAGGCCGCGTCCCAGTAGCGTGTGAAGCCGTGACCGATCATCGTCTTTGCAATAGCGTCGTAAGCCAGCGAAGCGTCCGGCCCGCCCTTGCCACGCTGGAAAAGGCCGTGATTGCGGTTGGCCACGTCGCGCCACGCCGCCCCATAGAACGGCACACCGAGCGCAATTTTCGCCGCCGGCACGCCGGCCTGTTCCATCGCCAGCACCGACTGATTGGCCGAAACTTGCTTGGGATCGTCCGCCGATTCGAATAAGGGCGCTATGTTGCCCGTGATGCGATCCGACCCCGGAATGTAATAGTCATAGGCCATCAGATTTACCGTATCCACGTAGTTCCCAACCTGGCCCATTTGCGTATGCTCGAGGTACTCATCGGAAGCCTCGGCGGCCATGGTGAGATAGAGCCGCTTGTGCGTCTGCGCAGTCTCCCGATCGAAACGCCGGCGTAATTCCATCATCAAAAGCGTGAAATCCTGCTTGTCTTTGCGGCGGTAAGTGTTGCCCGCGCCCGCCTGGCCGGGATACTCCCAGTCCACGTCGAGACCATCGAGGTCATAGCCGTCGATCAAGCTCATTGCGCTGTCGATGAAAATTTGGCGATTCTCCTCGGTCAGCGCCGCGTCGGAAAAACCCTTCGACCAGCTCCAGCCGCCGACTGAAAGCAGCACCGTGAGCGCGGGGTTGCGGCGCTTCAGCCCGGTGAGGAATGCAAGATTTGCCGCATCCTGGGGATATCCAAGGACTACGCGCCCATCCTGAATGTTGGCAAAAGCGTAATTGATTCGGTTCACGCCCCGCGCATCGATCTGACCAGGTACAAGCGCTGCTCCGCCGGGATAAACGTAGGCCGCAATGAGCGGTCCGGTAGCCTGAGCGGCCGCCAAGGTGCAAGAAACCGCCAGTAAAATCGCGGCGCTCGATAAAGTCTTAAAAAGGTTGCGGCAATTCCTCACCCTTTCAGCCTAACAAGAGGCGCGGGGTGTTCTTCAGTGCGCCGAGGGCGCTGGGAGTGCAGCAGCCGGGGAGTTCTCACCGGCGTCGGGAAGAATTTTCACCTCGGCCCGGAACAAGTGATAACGCGTGAAGGTTATATCGTTAAGCCGCGTGGCGATCGGCTCAGGTTGTGCTGTTTCAGATACATTAACCGGTACTTCAGAGAGCGCGACGCCCTGCACGGGGCAAATATAGGATTTTCCGCCGATGGCTACGGGGCTGTAGCGCACCATCATGGCTGTCTCTACATTTGGATCCTGCGCATCAGGATTGGCTATGATCATGATCCGATAGATCGCACCGTCCTGCGGATCGATGGCTATCTCACCGTGATAGGCGGGCCTTACGGATTTCAAGCCAAGCCCCGCCGACATCGGGAAGAGGTAGGGCGGCAAGCTCACCAGGTAATGGGAACCTGCCTGGGGAACGCTATAGCCGAATGTCGCAAGAAACCCGGTTGGTCCCTTTTCCCAATGACTCCAGAAAATCTTCCCGCGCACAGCGTCGCCGAGGACAACGCTAAGAATGGGGCCGAACTCTCCGACGGTGACAAGGCCGTGTGCGGCCAATAGCTTTGCTGTGGGACCGCGCCCGTTGTCGGTCTCGTTTCCGTCGACATAGGTGACGATGGCGTGGTATCGGCCCGCGGTGCGAAGCCCTTTGCTCTCCAGATCCTTCACTTTCCCCGCGTTAATCGCAGGTGTTACGCATGTCTCGCAAAGATAATGGTCCTGGAAGGAAGCGATCGCATTTTCAAACGACGTTGTGGTGCGCAAAGCATAAAAATCAGGCAATTCCCGGGTGGTCTTGTTCACATAAGTGATGCTCCGGATCAGAATCTGCTGTAAATCAGCGAGGTCCGGAGCAGCCTGATCGGGAATGTCCGAGGCGGGCAGATCGAGGAACGCCGAGGCGTCTGCGATCTCGGTGAGCGCGCTTCGGGTGCGCTTGCCCGGGAACTCTGCGTCCCATTCCGCGAGCCTGACGGCGCTCACGCGTTGCGTCAGCTTCAGGTCCGAAAGCCGCCGCGCCACTTTCGCATCTTTCTCACCGCGAAGCTGCGACAGTAGCTCCGTCATCTGCTCGACGGTCACGCCCTCGGGTTGTTCTGTGGCGTATGCCGGCGCGGCTATCGTTGCGGCCAGAATCACTGCAAACCCCAGGCCCACGCAATGCCGGGAAACGCCGTTGTGCTTTTGTTGCACGACCGCATTGTACGATCGAGGCTTCGGCGCCGTCTGCCGGTTTTTGTCGAAACCCGCCGGCGGGAACATGTGTCTTCCTTCGCCGCGAGATAAAATCCTGGCATGAAGCGGGTTCTCTTGTCCTGGAGCAGCGGAAAAGACAGCGCCTGGGCGCTTCACATGCTGCGGAGCGATCCGGAGATCGAGGTTTGCGGTCTGCTGACCACGCTGAACATGGAGTTCCAGCGTGTGGCCATGCACGGCACGCGGCGTTCGGTGCTCGAGGCGCAGGCGCAGGCCGCGGGATTGCCATTGTGGATTGTGCCGCTGCCCTGGCCATGCTCCAACGAAATCTACGAGCGCCAAATGAGCGAAGTTTGCGGCCGCGCCGTCGCAGAGCGCATCGATGCCGTGGCTTTTGGCGACCTCTTCCTGGCCGACGTGCGGGCATACCGTGAAAAGCAGCTTGCGCCCACCGGCCTGGAACCGCTGTTTCCACTTTGGGGAATGCCGACTTATGACCTCGCTCGGGAGATGATCGCCGGAGGATTGCGGGCGCGGCTCACCTGCGTGGATCCGCGGGTGCTGCCGGCGGCCTTCGCCGGCCGCGAATTCAACGAAGCTCTGCTGCGCGATCTGCCCGCAGGCGCCGACCCTTGCGCCGAGCGCGGCGAATTCCATAGCTGTGCTTACGCGGGACCGATGTTTACGGAACCGCTGGAGCTGCAAGCCGGAGACGTGGTAACCCGCGACGGATTTGTGTTTGCCGATTTCGAGGTACAGACTGCCTCGCTGGCGCCGCATCTCGCCTAAGCTGACCAGAAATTGCTCTCGTACCGAGTGAACACCAACCAATGCCTGCGCCGCAAAAGCCTTATCGCAGGCCGCGCAATGCCGGATAGAGCCTGCGCCAGCGTGCATAGCCGGTTTCATATGCGGCCTTGTCATTGTCGTCTGGATCAACACGCTTGGCCACCTGGATCGCTTGCGCACAAGCTTCATCGAGATTTGACCAGTGGCCGGCTGCCACTCCAGCCATCAGCGCGCATCCAAATGCTCCTCCTTCCTCGGCGGCAAGAACCTCGACCGCCCGCCCGTAAATGCCGGCCTGAATGCGCCGCCACAGCTCGCCGCGCGCACCTCCGCCGCCCAGCCGGACGGCACTGACCGGGATACCCAATTCGGCGAAGAGGGTGAAAGTATCCTTGAGCGAATATGCGACTCCTTCAAGCACGGCGCGAACAAAGTGGCCTGCGCCGTGGCTGGCGTCGATTCCGGCAAACGCGGCCCGCACTTCCGGATCGAGATGGGGAGTGCGCTCGCCGAGCAGATAGGGCGCCCACACAAGCCCTGCAGAGCCGGCGGGAAGATTTTCCGCCTGCGCGTTGAGCGCGTCGTAATTCTGGCCGGAAAAGAATGTATCTTTGAGCCAGCTCAGACTTAGGCCTGCGCTCTGGGTCACGCCCATCACGTGCCAGACGCCGGGCACGGCGTGGCAGAACGTGTGCAGCCGGCCGAGTGGATCTTTGGTGGGCTCTGCTGTCGCCGCGAACACCACGCCGGAAGTGCCGATGGTGGCCGACACCGATCCCGGCTGCAGAATCCCCATGCCGACGGCGCCCGCGCCCTGATCGCCTGCGCCCGCGGCTACCGGAGTGCCTGCGCTCAGACCCGTGAGCGCCGCAGCTTCCTCACTGATGCGCGCGCATACCTCTGGCGACTCAAAGACGCGCGGCAGCCAGCTCTCAGGTATACCCGCGGCTTCGGCCACCTCGCGCGACCAGCGCCGGTGGGTCACGTCGAGCAGCAATGTTCCCGATGCCTCCTGCACATCAATGGCGAATTCGCCGGTCAGACGGTAGCGCACGTAATCTTTGGGGCACATGACGTGGCGAATCTTGGCGAAGATTTCCGGCTGATGGGTTTTAACCCAGAGCAATTTGGTCAACGTGAAATTGGGCAGCGCGGGGTTGCAGGTGAGTTCGATGAGGCGCTCGCGGCCAATCTTTTCCGTCAGCCAGTCGCACTCCGGCTGGGTGCGCGTGTCGCACCAGATGAGCGAAGGGCGCAGGACCTGTCCATCCTCATCGAGCATGACCGCGCCGTGCATCTGGCCAGTGAGGGCCAGCGCGGCAATCGGTTCGCGCGGTTCCGGCGCCGCGGCCAGGGCTCCCTGGATTGCGTCTTTGGCCGCCCGCCACCAGTCTTCCGGATCCTGCTCCGCCCACCCCGGGTGCTCAGCGCGGAAGGGTTCATGTGTGCTCGAAGCTGAGCCCATCAGCTTCCCGGCCTCGTCTACAATCACGGCACGCGTGCCGCCCGTCCCTACATCCATCCCCAAAAATCGCATCGTCGCCTCCTTCCGGCTGTTCCTTGCCATTTTGGCATGACCATGCCGATAAATCGCTTTTTCGATTTGCGCCCGCAGCATAACAGCTTTGCCGGGTGAGTGAAAGAGCGCGTCATCCGCTTTGTTGCGGTTGCTTCGCGCGCTCGCAACGGGTAGCCTAGAGGCGTATCGCCGCTCTCAGGTGGCGCTCAGACCATTTCCCGGATGCTTCGGGATAACAGCTTGGTTACAGCCGTCCAGTTGCGTGTTGCATCACATCAGATGGCATTGGATTGCATAGCCCGCACAGGGTCCGCCTTTGCCCAAACCACCAATTAAGGTTCCATGTAAGGAGACAGCGCAAGGAAATGTCAGAGTCAGTTTCAATCTGTGTGATCGGATCCGGCTATGTAGGATTGGTGGCGGCAGCTTGCTTTGCCGAAATCGGCCATCGCGTTATTTGCGTCGATAACGACGAAGCGCGAGTGAAGCTGTTGCAGGAGGGCGGTGTTCCCATCTTCGAGGAGCATTTGCCTGAATTGCTGGCGCACCATCGCGATCGCGGCGTAGTCTTCAGCACTGATCTGGGCGGCGCCGTGGAGAGCAGCGAAGCGATTTTTATCGCCGTGGGCACGCCCCAGGGCGAAAGTGGTGCGGCCGATCTTTCTTATGTTGAAGCCGTGGTGTCTGAGATTGCGCGCTCCGTAACCGGTTACAAAGTGATTGTGGAAAAGAGCACGGTTCCGGTTTACACCAATGATTGGATCCGCCGCGTGCTGCACCGTCATGGCGTGGACCCGCAAAGTTTCCACGTGGTGTCGAATCCCGAGTTTTTGCGCGAAGGTACGGCGGTCTGCGATTTTCTGCACCCCGATCGGATCGTGGTGGGCGCCGGCGACGACCGCTCCGTCGAGGTGATGCGGCGCATTTACGAGCCGCTGACCGGCGGCAGCTATTATTCGCAGCCTGGCGCGCTGCGGGGTCAATGCAGCATCACACGTCCGGCGCCGCTCGTGGTTACCTCAGCGCAAAGCGCTGAAATTATCAAACACGCCTCGAATGCATTTCTGGCGCTTAAAATCTCGTTCATCAATGCGGTGGCGAATCTGGCGGAGGCCGTGGATGCGGATATCGAAGACATTGCGGCGGGCATGGGGTCGGATAGCCGGATTGGTCCCAAGTTTCTCCGTGCCGGACTGGGCTACGGAGGCTCGTGTTTTCCCAAGGATGTGGCCGCGTTTCACTGGGTGGCGCAACAGCGTGGCATTGATTTTCAACTTTTGAGTGAGATCAGGAAAATCAACGATACGCAGCGCGAGATTTTCTTCAACAAGGTCCTGTCGGCGCTGTGGACCCTGCGAGGCAAGAGGCTGGCGGCGCTCGGACTGGCCTTCAAAGGCGACACCGATGACATTCGCGAATCTCCTGCGCTCGACATCATCAAGAAACTGCTGGATGCGGGGGCGGTGGTGACAGCGTATGATCCGGCCGCGGTAGAGCGGGCCAAAGCGGTGATGCCTCCTGCCGCGAATCTGATTTATGCGGATGATCTGTATGTCGCGTCCTCTGGCGCAGATGCGGTACTGATCCTCACCGACTGGAGCGAATTCGGAAATATCGACCTGGTGAAGCTGAACCAGGTGGTGCGCTTCCCCATCGTGGTGGATGGGCGCAACCTCTATAAGCCCCAGACCATGGCCGAACACGGATTCACATACGTGAGCATGGGCCGGCCCGCAACTTATCATGCGCAGCAGGGCAAACCGCGCGGAGAAGTCAATGCAGTTGCCCGATGAGTGAATTTGCGCCGTATCCCTGGGCGAAGTTCTGTGTTGCATATTTTAAAAAGTTGGTCTGCCAACTCAACTGCCAGCGAGGATTGATCCACTCCATATGCGTGTTTTGATTACCGGCGCCGCCGGGTTTCTGGGTTCACACCTGACCGATCGCATGCTCGCCGAGGGCCATGCGGTGATTGGGATCGACAACTTCGCTACGGGGGCGGCGGAGAATCTTGCTCATCTGGCCCATGAGCCGCGGTTTGAGTTCCGCGAATGGGATATTTGCGTGCCGATGAATGCAGGAACCAAAAATGGCTTCGATCCGGGAACGATAGATTACGTTTTCAACATGGCGTCTCCCGCCAGCCCTCCGGAGTATCTGCGCCTGGCCATCGAAACCCTCGAGGTGGGGTCTACGGGAACGCGGAATGCGCTCGATGTTGCGGAGCGCTATAGCGCCGGATTTCTTCACGCCTCTACATCCGAGTGTTATGGCGACCCGCTCGAACATCCGCAGAGAGAGGAATATTGGGGACACGTGAACCCCATTGGACCACGATCCGTCTACGACGAGTCGAAGCGCTTTTCCGAGGCGCTGGTGATGGCGTACCATCGCTCTCGCGGCGTAAATACGCATCTGGCCCGTATCTTCAATACTTATGGGCCGCGCCTCCATCCCTCCGACGGCCGCGTGATTTCGAATTTTCTGATGCAGGCGCTGCGCGGCGATCCGCTGACCATCTACGGCGATGGTAGCCAGACGCGCAGCTTCTGCTATGTTGACGATCTCATCGATGGTCTTGTGCGGCTGGCGCACTCGGGCGAACATCTGCCCGTCAACATCGGCAACCCCGGCGAGTTCACTATTCTTGAATGCGCGCAGGCGGTTCTGGAAGTGACCGGATCAAAAAGCGCGCTTAAGTTTGAGCCTCTGCCCGTCGATGACCCTACCCGCCGCTGTCCCGATATCACCAAAGCGCGTACTTTGCTGGGATGGGAGCCGCGCATTCCACTCGAAGAAGGTCTGGCCCGGTCACTGGACTATTTCAAAAGCAAGCTCGAAGCCGCAGCCTGAAGCCGCGCGGCGCTCCGCCCGTGATTCGAGGGCTACTATACCGCGCGCCAATTCGAATTGGCGCCCAACCGCAGGGATATTGATTTTATTCCCACTCAATCGTCCCCGGAGGCTTCGACGTGATGTCGTAGACCACGCGGTTGATGCCCCGCACTTCGTTCACGATGCGATTGGAAATGCGCTTCATCAGCTCGTAGGGCAGAGGAGTCCAGTCTGCGGTCATGCCGTCTTCGGAGTGCACGGCTCGAATAGCAGCCGTATATGCGTAAGTGCGCTGGTCGCCCATCACGCCCACGCTCATTACAGGTAGCAGCACCGCAAAGCTCTGCCAGATTTTCGAGTAAAGCCCGGCCGCCTTGATTTCCGAGACCACAATATCATCGGCCTCCTGCAAAAGCGCCACGCGTTCCGGCGTCACTTCGCCGAGAATGCGCACGGCCAGACCGGGCCCCGGGAACGGCTGCCGGCCCAAAATGTCCTCAGGCATGCCGAGGTCGCGGCCGATGCGCCGTACTTCGTCTTTAAAGAGGTCGCGCAGCGGCTCGATGAGCTTCAGCTTCATCCGCTCGGGCAAGCCGCCAACATTATGATGGCTCTTGATAGTCTGGCTCGGGCCCTTGACGCTTGAAGACTCAATCACGTCGGGATAAAGCGTGCCCTGCACCAGCCAATCGACTCCGCCAGTTTCCTGCGCGATGCGGTTGGCCTCCTCTTCAAAGACGGTGATGAACTCCTGTCCGATGCGCTTGCGCTTGATCTCAGGATCCGTGACTCCGGCCAGATGCTCAAGGAATTGTGCACTGGCATTTACGGCGACAATGTTCAGGCCGAGTTTGTCGCGCAGGTTCTTCTGCACGTTTTGAAACTCGTTTTTGCGCAACACCCCGTTGTTGACAAAGATGCAGGTCAACTGACTCCCGATTGCCCTGTGCACCAGCATGGCGGCGACTGACGAGTCCACGCCCCCCGACAGGCCGCAGATGACGTGCCCGGTTCCGACTTTTTCGCGGATGGCCTCTACGGTGCTCTGGATGAAGTGCGCAGGCGTCCAGTCGCCGCGCGCCTCGCAGATGCTGAAGAGAAAATTTCTGAGCAACTGAGGGCCCAGCGGGGTGTGGTGTACCTCGGGATGAAACTGCACCGCCCAGATGCGGCGCTGCTCGTTGGCTATGCCGGCGAGCGCGTTGGAGGTGACGGCGATGCGGCGAAAGCCGGCGGGCAATTCCAGCGCCTCATCGCCATGGCTCATCCAAACCGCAAGATTCGCGGGCAGCCCCGCAAACAGCGGAGTTGCCGCGTCTTCCACGGTCACTTCAGCGTGGCCATATTCGCGCTTTGTGGCCGAGCGCACCTTGCCGCCAAGATGATGCACTATGAATTGCAGTCCGTAACAGATGCCCAGAATCGGAGCGTCAATTTCAAGCAGCCGCGGATCGGCGGCCGGCGCGTCGGCGTCGTAAACCGAAGATGGTCCGCCAGAAAGAATCAGCCCGATGGGTTTGTAGGCCTCGATCTCGTTGACCGGCACGGTGCAGGGAAGCACAACGGAAAACACATTCTGCTCGCGCACGCGTCGCGCGATGAGCTGCGTATATTGCGAACCGAAATCGAGGATGACAACTGTCTGGGTGTCCACGCTCCAGTGTGGCAGGGGCCACGGACTCGTGACAAGCGGCAGGAATAGCCGGCCCTCGATTTATTCGCAACTTTTGCTGCCTACGGCAGCGCGTTGGACGCCGCAATCGGGTTCCAGTGGTCGTTGCCCGCCAGAAACGCATCGGGCATGTACTGCAACGCCTGCGCGGCCGATAGCTGGTGCGACCACGGAACGCGCGCCGAAGGATTCGCTCCGGGGCCGTAGTCATCGTATTCGGCGTAATAGGCGAGCGGGGTGCCCGGCGTACGCCCCCACGCACTCCAACCGCCGGCAATCACGTCAACCGGCAGCCAGGTGTGCATAAAGATGACGCGCGCGTAGGGCCGCCAGGGCCGGCCAAGAACGATGGTGTCGCCATGATGGTGTGCCAATTCAGGATCGGCCGCCAGAGCCTGCGCCACGCCGCTGGTGACCTTGCTGTCGAGAATCACGTAGCCCGTGGTCTGGTCCGGCGAGGTGCGCGATTGCGCCGTCAAATATCCTGGGCCGTTGGAGTGAATCACGTCGTGGTCGAAGACGGCAGCGGCGTTGCCGAAGATGAAATCGACCCCGCCCTCGATGTAGGAGTCAATGTAAAACTGGCGTCCATAATCGGCAAAGAGCGTGTCCTGATGGCCGAGGAATCGGCAGTTCTTGAAAACAGAACGGTCGGCGCGATCGGCCACGGCGACGGCCTGACCAGTGTTGCCCGCTGTGTTCTCAAAGGTGATGTTGTCGGCTTCAAAGCCGGAGCCATTGATTTCCACAGTTTCGGTGAAAAACGTCCCACCCGCCTGGCGTGCGTTGAGACTGTTGGTGATGACCACGTCCGAGGGCGATTTCCCCATGCCGACAAGGGTGATATTGGTGTGGTTCTGGGTTACAATCACGCGCTCGTGATACACCCCGGGTGCGATCTGAATGTAAACCCGCCCCGGCTTGCCATCGGGCCCGATACCGGCAAACGGGTGGTGATCCATCGCCATCTGGATGGTCGGGAACTGGGTCTTGCCTTCGGTGCCGGTCTTCACATCGGGCGAAACGCGCACGTAGACGTCCTGCGCGTGAATTGGCCGCGGAAGAGCAAAAGAAATGGGAGGTAAAGCCACAAAAACGGCGAGAAATAGAGGACGCATTCGGCGGTAAACTCCAGTCGCTGGTGTCACCCGGCGGGCATCGCCATCATAGCAGCGGCGAACCGCGCGAAGGATACGCCGCGCGGACGTGTTAGTCTGCTAAACAATACAAAATTCACGGCAATGCTCGCCGTTGAAGTTCGTTGTGCATGCTTCGCGCCGCCGATCTCCCAGGGAGCCAATCTTTCCAATAGGACTTCGGAATGAAATCCATTTGCCTCGCTTCAGTTCTGATGATGGCGGCCAGTCTTGCGCTTGCGCAGGCGCCATCTGCCGGGCAGCCGAACGACGCCACGCCCAAGCCCGTTCCTCCCATTAAGAGCTTCGACCCTTCCGCAATTGACAAGAGTGTCGATCCCTGCGTGGACTTTTACCAGTACGCCTGTGGCAATTGGATCAAGAACAATCCTGTGCCCGCCGACCAGGTGGTGTGGGCTCGTTCCTTCTCTGAGCTCCGGGAGCGTGACCGCTATCTGCTTTGGGAAAATCTGGACGCAGCGGCTAAAGATCCCAAGACGCCGCTGCAGAAACAGTACGGCGATTATTATGCCGCCTGCATGGACACGGCAACCATCGACAAGGATGGGATCAAGCCGATTGAGCCTGCCTGGGATGAGATTGCCGGCCTGCAGTCCGCCGGTCAGCTAGCCAATGTGCTGAGCTGGCTGGAAAACCACGGTACGCCGGATGGCTTTTTCGACTTCGGAGTTGGCCAGGATGAGAAAGAGTCGACCAAGCAGATCGCGGAGCTCTACCAGGGCGGTTTGTCGCTGCCTGACCGGGATTATTACCTGAATCCGTCGGCGCATTTTGAGACCATCCGCAAGGAATATGTGGCGCACGTAACCAAAATGTTCACGCTGGCCGGGGACACTCCCGAAGAGGCAGCCAAGGAAGCGGCCGCGGTGATGCAGATTGAGACCGCGATGGCCAAGGCCTCGATGAGCCGCACCGATCTGCGCAATCCTGAGAAGCGGTATCACATTTACACTCTGGTGCAGCTCGATGCACTGGCGCCGAATTTCCACTGGACCACGTACTTCTGGCAGTCCGGCATCCGGCCCTTCGATTCGCTGAATGTGGGCACTCCGGATTTTTTCAAGGAGCTGAATACTCTGATTTCCTCCGCGCCCCTGGCTTCGTGGAAGAGCTATCTGCGCTGGCAGGTATTGCACGGCGAGGCGCAAAATCTCCCCAAGGCATTTTTCGATGAGAATTTCGCTTTCTTCAGCCACACTCTGGCGGGCATGAAAGAACCGCAGCCACGATGGAAAATGTGCACCAGCGATACCGACCAGGCTTTAGGCGAAGCCGTGGGTCAGGACTGGGTGAAACAGAATTTTCCTCCCGCAGCCAAGGACAGTACCGAAAAACTGGTGACGGCGCTGGAAAAGGCCTTGGGCGACGACATCAAGACGCTGCCCTGGATGACCGCGGCAACCAAAGAGGCCGCCGCGAAAAAACTGGCGATGATCCGCCGCAAAATCGGTTACCCAGACAAATGGCGCGACTATTCCAGTCTCAAGGTGAACCGCACCGCATGGATCGAAGACGTGGACCACAGCGCGGTCTTTGAGCGGAACTACAACTACGAGAAACTGGGCAAGCCGGTGGACGAAAAGGAGTGGGATATGACCCCGCCGACGGTCAACGCCTATTACGACCCGTCGTTCAACGATATCAATTTCCCGGCTGGCATCCTGCAGCCTCCGTTTTTCAATTTCAAGGCCGATCCGGCATTGAACTACGGTGGCATCGGCATGGTCATCGGTCACGAAATGACGCACGGCTTTGATGACGAAGGGTCTCAGTACGATGGCAATGGCAATCTGCGCGATTGGTGGACGCCCGCTGACCACACCGCGTTCCACGCCAAAGAGGAATGCATTGCCAACGAGTACAGCCACTTTCAGGCGGTGCCCGCCGAAGGCTCGACTCCGGCAGCGTATCTCAACGGCCATCTGACTCTGGGCGAAAACACCGCCGACAATGGCGGCCTCCGCATCGCCTACATGGCTCTGGAAGATACTCTCGCCGCGGAAGGCAAATCAATGCAGGAAAAGATAGACGGCTACACCGAGGCGCAGCGCTATTTCCTCGGCTTTGCCCAGGTCTGGTGCGAGAACGAAACCAATGCCTGGGCGCGCCAGTCGGTGCTGGTCGATCCTCACTCGCCGGGACAGTGGCGGGTCAACGGTACGGTGCAGAATTTCGGCGCTTTTGCCAAAGCCTTTGACTGCAAAAAGGGACAGCCTATGGATCCGCCCGACTCTTGCCGCGTCTGGTGAGTGATGGAGTGCACCGTCGTCAGCAGTTTGGGTTCAGCCGGGCAATGAGAATGAACGAATGGGACCGTTACTTTTCACTTGCTTCCACCGTCAAATTCCCAACAACGATTGCAATTTCGCTTCTTGAGGAATCTGAAGGGGACCGGCAAAATGAATGGTTGCGGGGTGGGGCTGTTCGCCATGACCGGCACATGGGTCTGAAACTAGGCATAAGCCGCCCTCGCCTTTTACAATGCAGCAGGGACCCATCCCAACCCAGCCCTGCTGTGGAAGAACACCCTTGGCGGCGCACGCCGAACCAGGATGAAGGATTCGCATGAAGTTTACGAAGTTGGGCAAGGCACTTATGATGAGCGCCCTCTCTGCTGGCCTCATCCTGGGCATTTCGTCTTGCGTTGAGAGCTACACCACCGGCTTTTTATATGTGACGGGCATGGAGACTGTCCAGTCAGGCAATAACGGCATCATCAGCGGCTTCAAAATCGACCATGACACCGGTTATCTGCGGCCAATCTCCCAGTTCCCCATCTCGTCGGGCGGCTCCAACCCGATCCGCGCTGTCCTGCTTCCGGGCAGCCGCTTTTTGTATGTCCTCAATCGCGGCGTCAATGCTCAGGGCAATCCTGATTGCTACGGAACCACCGGCGACACCGTCTGCCAGAATTCCAACATCACCCAGTTCGTCGTGGGCGGCAACGGCATCATGACCCCGCAGGAGACGTTTTACACGCAGGGGCTAAATCCCTTCCGGCTGATCTCCGACACCGCCGGAGGTTACCTGCTGGCGCTCGATCATGACGCTCCCAATAGCGCCGCCTGCCAACTTGCGTTGGGGCCAAAGGTTACCTCCTGCGCGGATGTCACGGTCTTTAAAATCGATTCCACGACTGGTCGTCTTTCCGTGGTAACCAATGCCCAGGTGACCTCGGCCAGCGGCTCGCCGCTCACCTATTTCCCAGTGCCGTCCAATCCCATCGACTTTACGATGGCGCCCGGATTCCTGCTTACCCTCAGCGGTACCCCGACGACAGGTGACTCTGTCTTCCCCTACACGTATTCCGCCTCGAGCGGCCAGTTGACCCTGAATCAGAACACCTCCCAGCCTCTCGGCATTTACCAGGGCACGGCGATGGTCAATGCCGGCGGCGACATCTATGTTCTCGACAACGAACCTCCGACTTCAAACCCCAACAATGCGGTGAGCCAGATCTTGCCTTTCACGGTGGGTACCGCGGGTGCGCTTGAAGCTCAGACCAGCGGCATCGTGCCCGATGACCCGACCATGGCTGATCCTCTATGGGTGCTTCAGGAATCCAAGGGCAAGTTCATCTATGTGGCGAATGGCGCGAATAATCCGGCGGTAGCGACCAATCCGGATGGAGGCATTGCGGGTTACGTCCTGACCACCGCGCCCACCTGGCAGCTGAGCCCCACCACGCCCTCCTATTTTCCCACCGGGGCGGGACCGCAGTGCCTGGTTGAAGACCCTTCCGATCAGTACCTTTACACGGCAAACTATAGCGATTCGACCGTAACGGGCCGCATTGTTGACCCCAATGCGGGCGTGCTCAATACGCTGCGAGACGGGAGCAAATTCAATCTTGCAGGACCGGCGACCTGGTGCCTGGTTGATGGACGTACAGATTGATCCGGCTCTCGGCGGCACGGGTGCTGACGATCTTCCCGTGCCGCGGTAGCAGCAAGCGTGTGAATATTTCAGAGACATGGTTGATGGCAGGCGCGGCTGGTTCCTGGCGCGCAATCCGATAGCGACAGAAATCTTCAGGGCCGATGCTGGGTCCGCTGACGAAAGATACGCATGAAGTTGAACAAACCGAGCCAGCTTGTTCTGATCTCCGCCGCCGGTCTGCTGGCGGCCACGCTGGTGACCGCCTGCCAACAGTTTACCCAGACCCTTACCGTCGATTTTGTCTACGTGGCAAGCGCCAAGGCCCAGGGGACGAACAACTGGGGCGAAATTAATGTCTTCGAGATCAACTCCGAGTCGGGGCTTATGCGGCAGATTCCCTCCTCGCCATTCCCATCCGAGGGCCGTGATCCCGTGGCTGAAGCCGTATCCACCGACTACTCGAGCCTCTTCGTTGTCAACCAGGACGACAATTCCGTGGTTCAGTTTGTGATCGGGACCGACGGCAAGCTTTACCCCTACAACACCATCAACACGCCGGGAGTTTTTCCCCTGGCGGTGGCCGCCGACAAAAGCGCTCTCTTCGTTCTCGACACCTATCAGCCGCTGCCCAGCTGTAACGCGGCCGCGCCGTGTTCCGGGTCGATAGCGGTGTATCCTCTCACTGCCAACGCCTCCAAGACCGCCGTCCAAATCGGATCGCCGGCCATCAATTCAGCCAACGATTCCAATTATTGGCCGCTCACGGTGCCCTCGGCGCCGTCCGACGTGGTCGTGCCCACAGCCGTTGCAGCGCTCAATTCGGGCTCCGATGTCTACGTAAGCGCATACGACTCCTCGACCGCTCCCAACCCCACGGGTTACATCTTTGGATTTTCCGTAGCCTCGGATGGTACGCTGACCGCGCTCAGCGGCTCGCCGTGGCCGGCCGGCCGTCAGCCCTCGGCCGTTGCTGCCGATCCTTCCGGCTCCTATCTCTATGCCACCGATTACGGGAACGGCGATATACTCGGCTATTCCATTTCCTCAGCGGGCATTCTGACTCCGCTCAGCGGCAGTCCTTTCCCCGCCGGCAACCAGCCCTCTTCCATCGTAGTCGACCCATCGTACCCATATCTGTACGTAGCCAATTCGCTTGACGCCACGGTCAGCGCCTATTCGGTGAGCAACGGCGCGCTGACCAGGCTCGGCTCTTACACGACAGGGCTCGACCCGGTAGACATCGGCGTCGATCCATCCACAAACCACTTTCTCTATACCGCCAATTTTCTGTCCAACAACATCAACAATTTTGAATTGAGCACCACGGCCGGCACGCTGGTGAATACGCAATATTCTCCGTACGTTGCCAACCCGCAACCGACTGCCATAGCGGCCATTCCCCATAATGGA
Organism: Acidobacteriaceae bacterium; assembly: GCA_030038435.1. Taxonomy (GTDB): domain Bacteria; phylum Acidobacteriota; class Terriglobia; order Terriglobales; family Acidobacteriaceae; genus Telmatobacter. The sequence goes on from JASHOY010000389.1 coordinate 28,273, forward strand.
ACGGGTGCAGGGGTCACGCAGTGAGGCTGACATTTCCCGGCTTGGCGTCCGGTAGCATGACCTCGCAGGCGGCTTTTACAATGGTCTGCAAGGAAACCTAATACGATTTTTCGGGGGGCTGGATTCTGATTGGCCCGCAACGAAGGAAGCGCATGAAGTTCAGGAAAACGAGCCAGCTTGCCCTGGTTTCCGCGGTCGGCCTCGCAGCGGCCAGTCTTCTGGCCGGGTGCCAGCTTGTCACCATTGACTACGTTTATGTCGCATGTTCTGCGGGTACCGCCTCCGGCAGCGCGGGCCAGATCGAAGCCTATGCGGCGGATTCCGAGTCGGGCGCCCTCCGTCCAGCGGGCAAAACTATCTCCTCCGGCGGTCCCGATCCCGTGGCCATGGCGACCACCTCGAACTACTACAACCTCTACGCGGCGAACCAGGGAAACGACTCCGTCGTCCATTTTGGAGTTGCTGATAACGCTGATCTCAGCCAGCTCGATGCGATTACCACCGCGGCCCCTCCGGTCTTCCTCGCCGTCAACCAGGCCAACACTTATCTTTACGTGATTTCGGGGACGACTTCGGCGACACTGACCGAGTATCCGCTCGACCAGAGCGGCAAGATCGGCTCAGCGGTTGCGCAGGAGTCGCTGACGCTTCCCAGCAATCCGGCCGACACCATCGTTTCCACCAGCGTGGTGGTTCTGCCCAACAACGGCGCGGTTTACGTCTCTGCCTACGATCAGTCGGCATACAACCCCGGCGGCACCACCAGCAGCACCGCCCACCCTGGCTGGATCTTTGGTTTTAATGTGGATTCGAGCGGCGGGTTGACGGCTACTCCGGGAAGCCCATACCAGGCGGGCGTAAAGCCGACCTCGCTTGCAGCGGAGCCGTCGAACACCTCGGTTAACCGATTTATTTTTGCCACCGATTTTGCGTCGAACCAACTCATCGGCTACACCGTTGGATCGAACAACGCGCTCAGCTTCATGGTGAACGGGCCCTTCAAGACCGGGAACGAGCCGACCTCGCTGGCCATCGATCCACGCGGAATCTACATCTACCTTGCCAATTCGCTGGACAGCACCGTTTCCGGTTACACCATCAACCTGCCTACCGGTACTCCGTCCGCACTGGTAAACACGACCAGCAGCTCGCTTTATTCCACCGACACCGACCCTGTATCCCTGGCGATCGATCCGGCTCTGGGACGCTTCGTTTATACCGCCAACTACCTGGGTAACTCCATCTCAGGATTCCAACTGAACCCCAACAGCGGAGCATTGACGGCCACGCAGGCCACACCCTATCCAACTGGCGCCAATCCCACCGCACTCGTCATCGTCCCGCATGGGAATCATGCTACGCAGTCGGTAACCCCCTAAATCTGAAGTACGGCGGATGGAAAAGACCCGGCCGTTGCGCCGGGTCTTTCCGTTGCGGTTCAGAGCGAAAAACGGTGAAAGACGCTTGTTAGTGGATCCCGGCACTGCGCAAAGCCGTCCGGGCGGCGTGATAGCCGCACATGCCGTGAACTCCGCCACCAGGCGGCGTCGATGCCGAGCACAAGAAAATGTTGGGTGCGCCAGCAGCATAGGGACGCATAGCGGGGCGAAACACGAATTGCCTCAGGCTCATATCCCCGCCGCTTACATCTCCTCCGACAAGATTCGCATCCATTCGCTCGAGTTGCGCCGGGGTCGAAACATTCCGCGCCATTACGCAGTCGCGGAATCCCGGAGCGAAGCGTTCGATTTGCGCCTCAATCCGTTCCGTCATATCGAAGGTTGAGCCGTTAGGCACGTGGCAATACGCCCAGAAAATGTGTTTGCCGTGGGGTGCGCGCGCCGGATCGTAGAGCGTGGGCTGCGCAGTGAGCACAAACGGCCGTTCGGCGCAGCGGCCGCTGGCCACCTCACGTTCCGCGGCAGCAATTTCCTCGAAGGCGCCGCCCAGGTGCACGGTGATGGCGCGGAGGCACTCGGGCGCGCGCCACGGGACGGGCTCAGTAAGCGCATAGTCAATTTTGAAAGCGCCCGGTGCCGGGCGAAAGCGCTGTGCGGCACGCGTGAACGCCGGCTTCAATCGCTCGCCCGCGATTTCAGTCAGCGCCCGCGGCGTGACGTCGCAGAGCAGCAACGCATCCTCGCCGGCCAATTGGGCAAAATCGCGAACGCCGATGCGTCGCGAGGTGTGCACCTTACCCCCTAGCGATTCCAGGTATCCAATGAGCGCGTGGGGAATGGCGCGGGCGCCTCCGCGGGGAACAGGCCAACCAACGGCGTGCAGCGTGGCTGCGAACAAGGCGCCAACCGCCCCACTGAGAAGCTGATTGAAACTGAGGAAAGAATGGGCGGCCAACCCCGCGAGCAAGGCCTGCGTGCGCGGATTGGAAAAGCGCCGCCGCGCGATCCATTCCGCTGGACGCAAAGCGTGCAGGCCGAATCGCGCCATCAGCAGCGGATGGCGCGGAATGTGCATCACTGGCGCCAGAGCGTCGGCGGCAAACTGCTGCCAATTCGCCGCGGCCGGCCCTACGAGCGCCGTCCAGGCTGCGGCGTCGGTGCCCAGTGCGTCTCCAGCGCATGCCAGGTCGCGCTCCATCACCACGGCAGTGCCATCATCGAGAGGGTGCGCCAGCGGGGCGGCCCCGTGAATCCACTCCAGCCCATAATCGGCGAGCGGCAGCAGATTGAAAAACGGCGATCCGGCCGCAAACGGGTAAACCGCGGAGCCAAAATCGTGCAGAAAGCCGGGCAGCGTGAGGGCCATCGATCGGGCCGCGCCTCCTGGCTCTTCTTGCGCCTCGAAAACTTCGACGCGGAGACCGGCTTGGGCCAGCACAATAGCCGCTGCGAGGCCGTTCGGTCCCGACCCAATCACGTAGGCGCGTTTCATCGACTCCTCTCGCAATCAATCGTGCGGCGGTAGTTCCTGCGGCCACTCGACCACGGCGAACCGGCCGTCAGCGGTGATGGTGAGCTCCGGTGCGTAGAGGCCGACAAGCTGACGCCGCCACCAGTCGCCTGTCTGTCGCTTTTCCGCCATGGTGGTGAACCAGTACTGCCAGAGCACCGCGCGGACATATCGCGGCGGCGCCTGCGGAAAAGGATCGCTCTTGAACAGCGAAAGCACCGCCGGATCGCCGAGAAGCAGGCGCTCTTCGGTGAGTGGCACAAGATCTTCGTTCTGCTGCCAGTCTCCGAGCGAGGCGAACCACAGGTTCCAGTCGAAACGCGGCTGATAGGGCGCGTAGATGCCGGGCGGTTGATTCAACGCCTGCGGTTTGTACTGGAATGGATATGGCGTCCAATTCGCGCCGTCGTTGGAGCCCTGAAATTCAATTTCGTACCGGCCGCGGGTCATCACCGCAAAGAGCCCATACTGGTTAGCGATGCGAAATGGATCGAGGGCCGCGACCGGCTCGGCAAAAATCGAACCCATGCGGCCCATGGGTATTGCGATCATCTCGGCGGTCGTATCGTAGGCGATCCAGGTGAGCATTACGGCCGAGACGGCCAGACTGAGTGCATGCAGGTGGCGTGCCAGCCGGCTGCGCCAGGTTGAGTTGATTTCTGACGATTGCTCGAGGCTGGTTTTCGCCGCGGCAGGACTCGCCTCGGGGACAGAAAGGATGGAGAGTGGTGTCTGTTCCTCCCGTACCGGTTCGGGGACTGCGATTGGATGAGGCGGTCGCCAGCGCTGCGGAAGCAGCCGCATCAGCGCGCGATCATCAAGCAGCAGGAAGCCCAGCGAGAGTACGAGGTAATTGAGGAAGGCATAATTGGCGGTCAGAATCACGCCGATCTCCCAAGGTGTGACAATGCAGAAGCAGACGATGCGCACCCGCCGCGGGAAGAAGAGCATCAACACCAGGCCCAGTTCCATGCCCAGTGTTGCGCCGGCTGTGAACACCTGGAACCAGTGAGGCAAGTGCTGCACGTACCAGCCGATCCAGGTGGGCAGCGGACCGTTCTGATAGTACTGATCCATCGCCGTCAAGTGGCGCCACTCCGTATCGCCGCTCAGCAGCTTGACCATGCCCGACTCGAAGTAGATGCGGAACCACTCCCATAACAGGAGAAACAGGCTGGCGCGCGAAGGCGGGCTGTTGGCGCCCCAGCCAGGCAGCATGCCGCGCGGAACAAAAAACAGCGCGATGAAGCCGGCTTCGAGCAGCATGCCGTCGGACTGATAGCCGGAGAAAACCTGCGCGGTGCTGACAAACGAAAGAAAGCACACCCAGCAGACCAAGAAGCTAAGTCGCGGCCAGAGATTCAGGAATGCTGCGGCAGACGCGATGAGGCCGATCCAGGTCACGGCCATCATGGCGTGCGAGCCGGCGGAGATCCAGAAGAGCGACGGCGCGAACCAAAAGCGCGAAACGCCCATGGCTCCGGCGACGGCAGCGAGATAACGGCTTGCAGGAAGAATTCCTTCCGGTCCGATCAGGCCCCTGATCTGAAAAACCAGCGCGCAGAAAGCGGAGAAGTAGATGAAGCCGAGAGCGCGCAGAAAGATCCAGCGCGGAATCAGGCGGCTCTGCGCGCCGTGGCGCGAGTCGAACAACCAGCGGATGACATTGCCCGGGCTGCGCTCGATCATGATCGGGATAAGAATAGCGTTTGACACCGGCTATGTCATGAACGGATTGCACGGCCTTGGGCGAATGTGAAGCGTGAAGTCAGGGTTGGTTGCGCCAAAGCAGGGGCACGTAGTAGGCGTCGAGGTACCAGGAGAGCGCGAAGAGGATGGTCATGCCGACGAGCGTCCAGAAGAAGAGGCGAACGGGAAACGTGGAAGTGAGCGGTGGATTGGGAGCGCCTTGCGCGCGCGCGGACATGGCAAAGAGCATGCCGCTGGCGAAGCAGCAGCAACCGGCAATGGCGATGCGCAAGGCGGCCGCAGAAAGCCGTTCTTCCCATCCCGTTCCGGGGACAAAAAAGGCGCTGAAGATGGCTTCGCTCAGGGCCATGATGCTGAGGAAGAAGGAGAGCGCTTTGCCGAGATCGAGAAGCATGGCCGGCCCGCTGGGACCATGGTACTGCTTCCCGCTTCAATTTGCACCGGCGTAGCGCCACTTCCATGCAGCGCTCATCTGTACGAAACATGAGGCTGCTACACCTTCGGAGCCACCGTATCTGTGGGCGGAAGCAGGCACCAATTTTGGCATCCTCGACGATGACGATCCCTATGCCGACAATCCTCCCAATGCGCAGAACACGACGCAGCACCTGAGCGGCCTGCTGCAGCGCGCAGGCATGAGCTGGAAATCGTACCAGGAAGACATTGACCTGACCACGAGCAACGGCAAGCTGGTCAACCTGCCGCTGCCGGCGCAACAGTGGACCGTGCCCCTGGTCAGCCTTTCCGGCGTCTTCGGCCCCGGCAACTTTCTGAACGAATACAACAACTCCACCCAGTACAACTACGCGCCCAAGCACGATCCCATGGTGTTTTTCACCGACACCAACGGCGGCGACAACCTGAGCACCTCGAACCCGGAGCGGTTCCACTACCAACCGCTGCAGCAGCTCAAATACGACCTGGCCAACAACAACGTTGCCGATTACAACTGGATCACGCCGGACCAGTACAACGAGATGCACAGCGGCTTGAGCGCCGGCTTTGCGGGACTGACCGGCGACGCGTCAAACATCCGCGCCGGCGACAAACGCCATGGTGGGTGCCCACCCTCGCCGCGCTTTTTGCGGCATGGGTGGGATGAACCACCGCTCGCGCCAGCTCCACCCGTCACTCAAAACATGCTCGAATCATCCCCCGCTCCACCCCACCCGGAGCGCCTGTCAAGTGCCGCGCCCCCCGGAATCTCATGTAAGTGCCTCATTCTGCGAGGGAAAAAATTTGCCTGCCCTTTGCCGATTCTTTCGCGCAAATCGCTACACTTGGAATCAAGGGTCGTTTCTCCCCGGAGAAACAGGCCCGGAAGCCAGTTGTTTCTATAAGTCATTTATTTTCAAACACTTAAAAAATAACTCATTTATTTTCAAACACTTAAAAAATAACTCATTTATTTTCATACACTTAAAAAATAACTCATTTATTTTCATACACTTGTAGCCGACAGGATTTATAACCGGCGCGTTTTCATACACTTGTGCTTTTACACCCCCAGGGGGGTCACTCCTCCCGTAGGTAGGAGGCGAAAATAGCCCAGGATGAAATCCCGGGTAACCGCGCCAATAACACCGCCGCCGCCCCGTAGGGCCGGCGCGAAAAACATCGGTGCCACGCCGCAGGACGTGAACCGGCTGACGAATCTGAAGCATGCCACCAAGATCGACCGCATTGACGCGGCGCTCAGGGCGTTGGGCAAGCGGCTTTATCGGGATGCGGCGTGAGCGGCGCGTGGCGCGGGCGGTGGTCTGTCCCACCCGTGCCGCAAAAAGCGCGGCAAGGGTGTGGGGCATCCACGTTGGTGGTTCAACGGGCAGAGAGAAACATGGGCGGGCCACCCGCCCAGAGAAAGATTTGGGTGGGCCAGCCGCTTCAGAAAAACATGGCAAGGCCAATCCCCCCGGGGGGTCACTCCTCCCGTAGGGAGGATGCGAAAATAGCCCGGGATGAAATCCCGGGTAACCGCGCCAATAACACCGCCGCCGCCCCGTAGGGCCGGCGCGAAAGGCCGGCCGGGAAGACATGATCCGCCATGGGTTTGGTTCGTGCGAATGGTTCGATGTAGGATTCTGCCTGACATGGCCCACACATATTGTTCGTTGCTGTTTCATTGCGTCTTCTCGACCAAAGAGCGCCGCAAATTCATTTCGGAAGACGTGCGGGATCGATTGTGGGCCTACATCGGTGGGATTGCGCGCGAGCACGAGATGAAGGCGCTGGCCGTGGGCGGAATGGACGACCACGTGCACATCCTTCTCAGCCTGCCGGCGACCAAGACGGTTGCGCAGGCGATGCGGGAGATCAAGCAGGGGTCCTCGCGATGGTTGCACGAGACGTGCGGTGTGCAGGAATTTGCATGGCAGGAGGGGTACGGCGCGTTTTCGATCGGGTTGAACCAGGTGAGGGCGACGGTCGAGTACATTGCGGGCCAGCAGGAGCATCATCGCAAGCGGGATTTCCAGGCGGAGTTTGTGGCGTTTTTGGAGAAGCACCAGATTGAATACGATCCAAGATATGTCTGGGGGTGAATGGTTCCCGGCCGCAGGGTTGTTGAAGCGGAGCGGATTCAGGCGGCATCAGATTGGGCGCGGTTGATGCGGGCGGGGGAGATTCGCGCCTGTGTGGAGGAGGCAATTGTGCGGCGTTGGATTGAATGCGGTGGGCGCGGGTGAGGAGATTCGCGCCGGCCCTACGGGACGGCGGGTGGTGCGATTTGCGCTTTTCCCGGGATTTCATCCCGGGCTATTTTCGATCCGTCCCTCCGGGACGACGCAAAGAACATTCCTCCCGTAAGGAGAGCATGAAAAAAGGAGAGCATGAAAATAGCGCCGGTTGAAATATTCCTCCCGTAGGGAGGATGCGAGAATAGCCCAGGATGCAATCCTGGGTCAGCAGCCGCAAGTCGGCCCGCCGCCCCGTAGGGCCGGCGCGCGAAAACATTCCTCCTGTAGGGAAGACGCGAAAATAGCCCGGGATGAAATCCCGGGTAACCGCGCCAATATCACCGCCGCCGTCCCGTAAGGCCGGCGCGAAAAATATCGGCACCACGCGTCAGGAAGTGAACCGGCTGACGAGCCTCAGCCACGCCGCCAGATCGACCGGATTGACGCGGCGCTCAGGGCGTTGGGCAAGCGGCTTTATCTGGATGCGGCGTGAGCGGCGCGCGGTGCGGCTGGTGGTTCATCCCACCCTTGCCGCAAAAGCGCTGCAAGGGTGGGGCGCCCACGGTGGTGGCCGCACGAGCTGAGAAGGGCATGGGCGAACCAGCCCCGATAAAGCTTAATCTTGGATGGCGTCTCGATGGTGGATAAGGTAAGAATGGCATAGGTGATTCTGTGATCAATTTTGCCCCTACTTCCGTCGACTTAATCCGACTAAAATTGCCAGATGCATCAGATGCATTGGTATGAATGGGTGTTCAGCGGAATAGGAGCGCTTGCGCTCTCATTGATGGCGAAGCCACTTAATCTCCAAGAGAAGATCTCCTGAAGGCCATGAGGCCAGTCCCACACGTGACGAATTAGTGGAATCTACTCCTTCCCCGAGGCAAATCCTGCGAGAAATATACGCGGCACTACCGATCGATCAAGATCACGCGAGAAAGAAGCACCTAAATCTGCCGGTGGTTTGGAAATTGAAGCTAAGTTCACTAAAGACAGTTTCCGAAGGGAACAGGTGGATCGTCGGCGCAGCTGCGAACACAATGTCTGGAGAGCGAGGATGCTTGGTGATTTTCTATATGTCCGAGCTTCCGCCAGACCTTGCGTCTGCGACTGACTTCAGCCTGCTGCTTGTCGCGGGAAGGATCGAGGAGATTGGAGTTTCCGATATTCGTCTCAAAGAGAATCCCGATGTCAGGGTGCTAGAACGAGCCTGACGCTGACTAACGTCGGGATAAATATCCGGAACCTGCGCACGTCTAGGCTGCGACTAATCCCTCCCAATGAACGTCCCGCGGCTGAAGCCGCTTCAGTCTGATGGGACGTCTTCAGGGAACTTGAGTCCCTGTTCCTCCGTCGCTTCATTCGCCTGATGTTCGCCAATCTTCCGCTATAATCCCACCATGGACTTTCAGTTGGTGACGGCCTACAAGCCCCGCGGCGATCAGCCGCGGGCCATCGAGGAGCTGGTTTCGGGGCTGAATGCCGGCGAGAAGCACCAGGTGCTGTTGGGGGTGACCGGCTCCGGCAAGACCTTCACCATGGCCAAGGTGATCGAGCAGGCCAACCGGCCGGCGCTCATCCTGGCGCACAACAAGACCCTCGCCGCCCAGCTTTATCACGAGTTCAAGCAGTTCTTCCCGGGCAATGCGGTCGAGTACTTCGTCAGCTACTACGACTACTACCAGCCGGAGGCCTACATCCCGGCCGGCGATCTTTATATAGAAAAAGAAGCCACCATCAACGAGGAGCTGGACAAGCTGCGGCTGTCGGCGACGCGGGCGCTGTTCGAGCGGCGGGATGCAATCATCGTCAGCTCGGTAAGCTGCATTTACGGGCTGGGGTCGCCGGAGGCTTACTACGGCATGCTGCTGCTGCTCGAAAAGGGGCAGCGGATCGCGCGCAAGGACATCACGCGGCGGCTGGTAGAGATTCTCTACGAGCGCAACGATACGGATTTCCGGCGCGGGACATTTCGCGTACGCGGCGACGTGATCGAGGTGTTTCCGACCTATGACGAGAGCGCCTACCGGATCGAGCTCTTCGGGGATGAGATTGAATCCCTTTCGCAAATAGACCCGCTGTTTGGGACGGTCAGGCAGAAGTACTCGCGGCTGCCCATCTATCCCAAGAGCCACTATGTGGTGCAGCCGGAGCGCAAGGCGGAGGCGATCGAGTCGATTCTGGCGGAGCTGAACGAGTGGGTGGCCAAGCTCGAAGGCGAGGGCCGTATGGTGGAGGCGCAGCGGGTGCACCAGCGAACACGCTTCGACCTGGAGATGATCAAGTCGATGGGTTACTGCCACGGCATCGAGAACTACTCACGTCACTTCAGCGGGCGGTTGCCGGGCGAGCCTCCGCCGACGCTGCTGGATTATTTTCCGCGGGATTTTCTGCTCTTTGTTGACGAAAGCCACGCGACCATTCCGCAGGTGCATGGCATGTGGCACGGCGACCGCAGCCGCAAGCAGACGCTGGTGGATTACGGATTCCGGCTGCCTTCGGCAATGGACAACCGTCCGCTGAAGTTCGACGAGTTTGAGAACCGGGTGCAGCAGGCGGTGTATGTTTCGGCGACGCCGGGCCCTTACGAGCTGACGCGTTCGGGCGGCGTGGTGATCGAGCAAGTGATCCGGCCGACCGGGCTCGTGGATCCCGAGATTGAGATCCGGCCGGTGAAGGGACAGATCGACGACCTGCTGGCGGAGATTCGCGATCGGGCGAAGCGCAATGAGCGCGTGCTGGTGACCACGCTGACCAAGCGCATGGCCGAGGACCTGGCCGGCTATTACACGGAAGTGGGCGTGCGCTGCCGCTACATGCATTCCGAAATTGACACGCTGGAGCGGGTGAAGCTGCTGGCCGGATTGCGCAAAGGCGAATTCGATGTGCTGATCGGCATCAATTTGCTGCGCGAGGGATTGGACCTGCCTGAAGTCTCGCTGGTGGCCATTCTGGACGCGGACAAGGAAGGTTTTCTGCGCTCGACCGGGTCGCTGATTCAGACCATGGGCCGCGCGTCGCGGCACGTGCAGGGACGCGCCATTCTCTACGCCGACAATATGACCGACTCGATGCGGCGGGCCATCGATGAAACCGACCGGCGCCGCGCGATCCAGCGCGCCTTCAATGAGGAGAACGGCATTGCGCCGCAATCGATCATCAGCCGGGTTGAAATGGGCCTGGCCCAAATTCTGAAGGCCGAGTACGGCGAAGTCGCGGAGGAAGAGATCTCCGCAATTCCCGAGTTTGCTTCGCAGGAAGAACTTGACGCCTATATCGTAAACCTGGAGAACGAGATGCGCGAAGCGGCCAGAAAATTTGAGTTTGAAAAGGCCGCGCGCCTCCGCGACAGCATCAAGGAATTGCGCGACAAGGAATTTCTTTTCGGTTAGAGCAAAAAAGGCTGGAAACGAGAAAACCCTTTGGTACAGCGATTCATCTAATGGACTG
>JASHOY010000390.1 GCA_030038435.1 Acidobacteriaceae bacterium
CGAGGTTTGGAACGTTGCACGCAAAGCTGCCGACCTTCAGGGGCACGCTGCCGAACGGAGGAAGTTCCTTCGGATTCTTGTTTTGCGAGAGGTTGTGACCGGCGCCCGTCAGCGAATCGGGCTAGAGCCCTGGGGTCGTTTGGTGGTGGACTACGACCACCTTAGCGCAGATGAGCCTTTCTTCACGCAATGGGGAACCCAACTGGGCCTAAGCCCTGAGGAACTGCTCCAGGGTGTCGCAGCCGTGCTCGATTTCACGAGAAGAAATCGCATTCTTCTCGACCGAGACGGTCAGATATTTTCCAGAATCTGGCAGGAAGGAGATCGCGAGATCGCCAATGGCTACCTGCCGCTGTTCCGAGGTGGCCCGAAAGGACTGAAGCTGCAGCGCCAACCCGGCGACGAAGCTGGACGAATCACGCAATGGATCGGCACGCGCCCGACTTCAATGATGCAAGTGGCTCTGAAGTGGGGCGTTCATCCGAACGATGTCGCCGTATTTTTGCGGGAACTGTGGGAACTACTCGCGGATCAGCTAAAGCTTATTACTCCAGTGACCCTGACAGGGTTCCGCGGAAGACCACTCCCGGGTTCTCTGGGTGCGCAGCAAATCGATGCGGATCATCTGCTCCTGCGGGCGAGCCGTGGACTGTGGCGTTGCCAAGCGTGCCATCGGGCGCACCTTCGTCCGACTCCTCGCTTAATGTGCCTCGCATGGCGCTGCACGGGAACGCTCGTTGAGGAAACAGAGAATCCGGATAATTATGACCTGATGGTGCTCGACGGCCGCTTTGACATGATGCGTCCGAAAGAGCACTCTGCGCAGATTCCAGCGGCTGATCGCGAGGAGTTGGAACGGGCTTTCAAAGGCGAAGGAAATAGGGTCAACACCCTTGTCTGTACGCCCACTCTCGAACTGGGTGTGGACATCGGCGGACTCGATTCGGTATTGATGCGAAACGTACCACCCTTGCCTTCGAACTATTGGCAACGCGCTGGCCGGGCTGGTCGCCGTCATCGGATGGCGGTGAATCTCACCTATGCTCGAACGCACTCTCATGATCGATCGTACTTCAACGAACCGCTGAAGCTGCTGGAAGGTGAAATTTCCCCGCCCAGCTTCAATCTGCGAAATGAAGTCATGGTCAGGAAGCATGTCCATGCCGTAGTCCTGACGTCGATGCATCGTTTGTCCCGTTCGGATTCCGAACTCAGCGCGGACGACCAGGTTGAGCTCGCTACCGTTCTGGGCGCAATATTCCCTCTCCGTGTCCGTGAATACTTATTCGACAACGCTGGTCAAGTTCGTTCAGATGCCTTTGATGTTTCCCCGCTCGGCACCCAGCTCGAAAAGCATCTCAGCCCAATAGCCCAGTCGGTGGTCGCGGCATTCGCTCAAGGCTGGCCTGAGGAGGACAGTCGGGTCGTACAACTGGATTCCCTCCATCGCTACATCTCCGAAATGCCGGAGCAGCTCCAACAAGTAATCGAGCGCCTGAAGCGCCGACTGGATTGGGCAATCGATCAAATGAATAGGCTGGATGCCATCCGACGGACACATGGCACGCTGGACCCTGAGCAGGATGCCCTGCGAAATCGGTGCGATCGATACGTGAAGAGACTCAAAGGCACTGATGCTCGTCGGCGGCGTGAAGCCGAGGGGTTCGACGATACCAATACATATGGCGTTCTCGCTGCCGAAAGCTTCTTGCCTGGGTATGGCCTTGACAATGGTTGGGTGATTGGCACATACGAGGCACCCAAGCACAACATGAGCTTCCGCGATTGGGAACTGCGGCGAAATCCTGCGCTGGCACTGCGGGAGTACATACCCGGCAACCTCATATATGCCAATGGGCAGCGATTCATCCCGCGCTACTACAGGCTCGAACCGGGAGAGCCCGTTCGCTTCCTTGTGGATGTCTCGAATGAAGCAGTCGCTGAAGTTGCCACGACCAATACCGCTGGACTGGGAGCGCAAACGATCCCGGCAGTCCCAATTTGCGATGTTAATCTGCCGCACAATTCCATGATTTCCGATGACGAAGATTACCGCTTCCAGCTCTCGGTGGCAGTGTATGGCTACGAGCAGCCTCAGCACGGAGGAGGAAAGCAGTACAGGTGGGGCGAGCGAATTGTGAGCCACCGCACAGGAGTACGGCTTCGGCTAGTAAATGTTGGTGCTGCTTCGCAGGCTCGCGCTGGAGGGAGCTTGGGATATCCGGTCTGCCTGGTCTGCGGTCAAAGTCGGTCACCGCTCGCCTCGCAGGCCGATCTCGATGATTTCAGAGATGGACATCGGGAACGTTGCGGGCGACCGGTCGAGCCGGTCGGTTTCTATGCGGATATCACTGCCGACGCAATTTCGTTAGAAGGCTCAGTAGATCGCGAGGAAGCTTACAGTGTAATGGAAGCTCTCCGGATGGGAGCATCGGATGTGCTCGACATGGAAATTGAGGATCTCCAACTCTTAGCGGTGGCGCAGGCCGGAGGACTGGGCTTGAGCCTCTTGCTCTACGATCCAATGCCCGGCGGTTCCGGAATCTTGGATCAGATGATCGCCCGATGGTCGGAAGTTGTAGCCGCGGCACGACGGCTGGTGGAAGAATGTCCATCCCAATGTCAATCTGCCTGCGTCGATTGTCTATTGCGTTTCCGCAACGCTTACTACCATAGATACCTTAACCGATTGACTGCCTTAGATCGGTTCGATTCGTGGCAGGGTAATTTGATATTCACCCATGAAATTCCTGCCCGACTCCCGACGACTTCCGCAGAGCAAGTTCCGGTGAATGACGCGGAGCTGACTTTACGCGCAATGTTAGAACGTGCGGGTTTGCAGGGCTACAAACCGCAACATCCGATTGATCTCGGGCGCCCACTCGGGACCACTGTTCCGGATTTCTTCTTCGAGGCTCGAAACTCGGACGTGTACGCAGGACTCTGTATCTATCTCGACGGCATGGCCGGGCATCTTCACGGGCGCGCCGAGACTCGGCAACGAGATAGGGAGATTCGCGAGGAACTTCGCAATCAAGACTACGAAGTCGTCGAGATCCCGTTCGGAAATCTTACCGACCCAAGTGCGATGCGCCAACACTTTTTTAAGATCGGCCGCTTCCTGCTTGGGCGCTTCGAAGCGCAGCGCTTCAAGAGCGATGACACGTGGTTCAATGGAACATCGTGAGCCGTTTCTTGCGCCACGAGGTGTGGACAGGAAATCGTCCCGCGATCTGCATGCGACGAATCAGTATTTGGGCTGAAGAAGACCGCTGCTGAAGATTTAGGCTCCAATTCTCGGAAACTTTCTCTATGTGCAATGATTGAGATCAATTTGGAGTACGGATGGCCGAACCAGAATTCGTAGCTGGAGTGGATGGCTGTCGGGGCGGCTGGGTCTGTTTTTTGGTCGATGCCCGTTCTCGGTCCACCTCTGTGCAGGTAATTGACCTTTCAGTCTGGCTGAGAAACCGCCCGCCCGGTCTTGCCTGCATCGGGATCGATATCCCGATCGGGTTGCTGGATCGTTCCAGGGCGTGCGATCTTGCTGCTCGCAAACTCCTAGGTACCCGTCGAGGCAGCAGCGTATTTCCTACACCGTGCCGTGCCGCCGTCCAGGCAGTAAGCTATGAGATGGCAAGCACCGTCAATCGGAGCGTCACCAAGCGGGGACTTAGCCGGCAGGCATGGGGTATCGCACCGAAAATCCGGCAAGTCGACGACGCGATTACTTCGTCTTGCCAACAGTGGGCGTTTGAAGTTCATCCCGAGATTTCTTTCTGGAATCTCAATGGCAAGAGCCCGATGAGGTTCAAGAAGAAGAGCAAGGAAGGAAAAGCAGAGAGGCTCCGGCTGCTGCGAACGTACTTTCCCGGAATTGATCTCCACCTCCAGAGTCGCCCACATCATGTCGGGGCTGACGATTTGCTCGACGCCGCTGCAGCGGCCTGGACCGCACTCAGATACTGGGCCGGGAATGCGGAATCGGTGTGCGACGCCGAACACGACGATAAAGGACTGGCTGCTGCGATCTACTTCTAGTCGACAGCGCCGCGTCGCCGCCACGAGGTCTCTCCCTTGAGAACATTGCCGACTCCCGGTTATAGTGGTTCCAACCTGTTCGACCGGCCAAACCAGGATTGCGATGCGGTTTTCCCCCAAGCGCACCCAATCCGCTGCCGTCCTTGTCACGTGTACGGTCGCGATCATTCTGGTCGTCGCGTTTCTTCGTTACCGCAATCGGCGGCGGATCGACTCAGACACTGCCGACGCGCTCCTGCAGCGTGCCGACGACCTTGCGTGGAACGGCCAGTGGTTTGCCGCGGCCCCCATCTTCCATCAGGCGGAGATAAAGTTCAATGCCCAGCGGAACGACGCCAAAGCCCTCTACGCTCAGGTGAGCCAGATCCCAGCCTATGGCGAGTCCGCTAGCCTTGCGGACACAATCTATGCCCTCACTGAAGACCTGAAGAAGCCTGGAGCTGCCGATCCTGAGACCCGGCTGCGGATTCTTGAAGTGCGGGGCATGATCGAGAACAACTACGATGCGAGCCTGGCACGAAAGACCTGGAGCCAGGTTGCCGTTCTCGCCCGAGACTGCGGCCACTTGCTTCTCGCATCTCGCGCGCTTGGCGAAGAAGGGATCTCGGCATTCCTGCTCGGCGATACGGCGACCGCGAAGAAGGAAGTACTCACGGCCTGGGGCGTAGCGAAGGTCGCTCACGATATTCCCGCTCAGGTGCGATACGCCAGCCTTTATGGCGCAGGTCTGGTCGAAATTCACCGTTACCAGCAAGGGCTGAAACCTCTCAATGAGGCCATTGCCATAGCTCGCGCCCACCCTGCCGTGGCCTACCCCGCCGTAGCGATCTCCTCCAAGATTGATGCTCTCCGCGGACTCCACCGCTATCAGGAAGCACTAACGCTCGCAAATCAAGCGCTGGCCGAGATCCCGAGTCCATCGCTCAAAGGGCACTATTACCAGATCCTCACGTCGCGAGCGAGCGTCTATGAAGACATCGGCCAGTGGGATAGCGCCATCGCCGATTTCAAGCAGGCACTTTATCTCGCGATGCAACTCGACTATTGGCGTGGCGTCACCCAGGTCGCAGGAGGACTCGCCGACGCCGACGTACACCAGAAGAATCTCAACGCCGCGCTTTTCTCGATTGATCAGGCGATCGATGCCAACAAGCGGATCCCGGATGAACTGTATTTCGTTCCCCGCGACCTTGCGATTAAAGCTCGCATACTCGCACTGCTGGGACGCCAGGATCAGGCCGGTGAGCTCTATCGCAAGAGCGCACTTCTGATCGACTCCCTGCTCGAGAACGTCCCTACTCCCTTTGTCGAGCGGCTGCTTCTCACCGAGACCGGCGAAGTCTACGCTGGCTATTTTGTTTTGAAGTGCCGTGAACACGACTACGATCAGGCGCTTCGGATACTAGAGGAAGCGCGTGGCCGAATCGAAGCGCAGGCGCTGGAACACCACGACTACCCGGCTCCCCACGCACCGACACCTGCAGAACGTCATCTGACGATGCTGAATGTGGCGCTTCTTAACACGGACAATGCGGCTACGCGGCAGGAACTGTCGGAACAGGTCCAGGGTTCCGAGTCAGCGCTCGATCAGCGGTCTCTGGCGTCGTCCACCATCGAACATCCGGTCAGCCTCGATCACCTCGAATCAAATCTCGCCAAGAGCGAATTGTTCGTCGAGTACGTTCTCGCCGATCCCCATTCTTATGCACTCGCCGTGACCCGTACCTCCGCACGAGCCTACGAGCTTGACGCGAGGACCAAGATCGAAGCCGACGCCAACGGATATCGCGCGAGCATTCGGAATCAGCATGCAAATACAGCCCTCAGCGACACTCTCTTTCATGAACTCTTGGGCAGGATTCCCGAGTATCGGGATCATTCAACCTTGATTCTTGTTCCTGACGGAGAATTGGATCTCCTCCCGTTCGGCGCCATTACCGACAGAGGTGTCCCCCTCGTCGAGAGCCACACGATCGCTACGTCCCCCTCGGCCACTGTCTTTTCGATTCTCGAGAACAAACGGGCGGTGGATGCCGATCCTCCGCTGCCCTACCTGGGCGTGGCCGCGTGGACCAAAGAGGCAAAAGTTGAGGGTCCGGTCTTTCGCCTTTTCTCCGGATTCAGCGCAGGGAGTCTCAAACCACTTCCTGAAAGCAAGACTGAGGTCGAAACCATCGCATCCGATCTCCCCAAACCGAGCACATTCCTCCTCGGTGCGGACGCGACAGCGGCTCGGTTCACGGGCCTGCCGCTTTCCAAATTCAATGTCCTTCACCTGGCCCTGCACGGCTACGTCGACGCCAACTATCCAGACGAATCCGCGCTCGTTTTTGCCCCCGAGCACAAAAATCTGTACGAAAGCATGTTGCAGGTCCGGCAAATCCGAGATTTGCATCTGGACGCGCGGCTTGTCACCCTGTCCGCCTGCGATACAGGTGTGGGCCCGGTAGGAGAGGAGGGCGTCGACAATATCGTGAATGCGTTCATTGAAGCCGGCGCGGACTCCGTCGTATCGACGCTATGGGAGCTTGAGGACCATACCACTGAGCACCTCATGGCCGAGTTCTATGCCCGGCTTGGCAAAGGCGAATCGAAAGGTGAAGCGCTTCGCGATGCTCAGCGCGAATTGATCAAAGAAGGAGTCAAACCTTACTATTGGGCCAGTTTCGAACTGGTTGGAGACCCCAACGGCACGATCTAACCCCCGGAGGATTCCCCCATGACCCTCACGCGATCGGACCGAGAAGAGCTGCTGCAACGAATCGAGAACACCGTACAGGAGAAGTTCTACGATCCCGAGTTCAACGGCAAGAACTGGAAGGAAATTGTTGCGAACCACCGGCAGCTGATTGTCAATGCTGATTCCGATCCAGCATTTGAGGCCGCAGTATCCACGATGCTGGATGAGCTTGGGTCAAGCGGTCTGGGAATTCTCGGCCCGCATACCGCCGTAACGCCGCGCAGCAGCATCAATGCCAGCTTTCGCGCTGTCTTCACGCCGAGTGAAGGTTTGCGCTGGGCCTTCCAGGATATTCTGCCTGGCGGTATTGCAGCGCGGGCCGAGATTAAGCCGGCGGATCTCCTGATCGCGGTCGCCGGGCGTGAACCGGAACCTCCCCACTCGCCGGCCTTCGAAATGGATCGAGAGACTGAGATTACGGTCTCGCGGGCGGGGCAAAGGCGGTCTGTCCGTATCGACCTCAGAACCAGGAAGCCGAAGTACAAATCCAATCCGTACTCCGAGCCACGGAGCGTCGCAGCCTCGGTCCTTGAGAAGTCCATCGCTAACCTGAAGGTGAGCCTCTTCCCCGGCTATATCGGCATCGACTTCGCCAATGAAGTGTCCGCCGCCTTCGACAGGACCTTCCAAAAGGCCGATGGCCTCCTCATCGATCTGCGGGGGAACCCCGGCGGCGGAATCGGCGGCCTTCGCGTCATGAGCTACCTCACCCCCGGCAAAACGCCAATCGGGTTCAGCCTCGATCGTCCCATGGCCGAACATGGCTATGACAAAGAGAAACTGCCCCGGTTCGGACACATTCCCCGGTTCAAATTCGAGCTTCTACCTCTGGCTCTCAAATTTGCCGGCAAGAGATCCATCGCGCTTATCACTGAAGGCCTCGGCAATCGCCGATTTCACGGCCGCGTGGTAATTCTCGTGAACGAGCACTCCACTGGAGCCGCCGAGATGTTGGCGCAATTCGCGCAGGAGAATCACCTTGCCAAAATTGTTGGCAACCAAACCGCCGGCCGGCTGGTATCGCGTTCCGGCGTCAAACTCGGGCATGAATACACGCTGGTGCTTCCTGTGGCCGCGTACACGAGTTGGAACGGGGTTCGGATCGAAGGAAAAGGAATCACGCCAGACATTTCCATGGACTGGTCATATGAAGCTGCGCTTGAGGGCCACGATCCGCAGCTCCAGGCAGCGTTGGCAGCGCTCAACGCCGCATAACGCAAAATGACCGCACGAGGGACTAGATGTACGAGGCCCTGCTAGTCGCACCTTCCTCTGGCCGCACAATAGCGATTCGCCACATCAAGGTATTGCGTCCAGTCGGCGGCAATTCCGCGCTGCGCCGCTCCAGTGGACATTCTGCCGGATTTCACTTCGTCGGCAAGGTAGTTCTCCACCCGGTCTTTGATCTTGAAGTATCTGTCATCCAGGGCAACGGCCGATGGCCCGCATTCCGGCCAGATGTTGCCCAGCCCATCCGCTCCGCCGAGTTCCAGTGGCACAAGATGATCCAACTCGCAGACCTGGGATTCACCATAGTTCCGGCGCGGCGCTCGCAGCCCATACCAGCGGTAGGTAATATGCTTCTCCGCCTCGCTTGTCTGGCAGTTCCGGATGCACCCGGTTCTCCAGGCCTGATTCCTGAGAACGTCCGCGGTTACGCTCGGGTCGATTCCTCCCGGCGTGCATCGTGAATCCGGAACCGGATAGCCGTGACGCACGGTCGTGGAACAGTCCCCCACACCCGGCCTCCGCCATGAACCAAAGTATTCAGACGAGCAGGTGACTTCGAACTGAGAGCATTCGGCGCGCATCTCCGCTTTCGGTTCCGATCTCTCAGCACGCTCGTGCTCGGGACGCCGCTCGCGATAAGGCTCAAGTGACCGATCCATTCCCCGGCCTGGAGCCGAAGTTCTGCTCCAATGGAAGTAAAGAATGACAGCCACCACAACCAGGATAAGGAATAAAGAAGAAGACCCGCGACGCATTTCTATTTCACCTTAGCATTGCTCAAAGCTGCTGCCGACTGCGCCAACAGACGGTCATGCCGGATAGACTGACAGGATCATGGCCATCCAGGATCATTACCCCGAGAATCTCGCGCACTGCTACGGCTGCGGCCGACTCAATGACCACGGCCACCACGTTCGTACCGATTGGGATGGAGATGAAACGGTCGCTGTCTTCACTCCCGAGCCCTGGCACATTGCCATTCCCGGTTTTGTCTACGGCGGCGTCATCGCTTCGCTTGTAGACTGTCACTCGACCGGTACTGCCGCCGCCGCTGCTTACCGCGCTGCCAGCTGCGAACCCGGCACCGAGCCGCCGTTTCGCTTTGTTACCGGCTCGCTGCGCGTTGACTACCTCAAGCCCACGCCTCTCGGTCCGCCGCTCACCATACGCGCCCGCGTCAAGGAAATAAAGGGGCGCAAAGTGGTGGTCGAATCCACGGTTTACGTTGAAGGCCTCGCCACGGCCCGCGGCGAAGTCGTTGCTGTTCAGATGCCGGACGACTTCGGTAAGGACTGAAGCAGAGCCATCGAATCACAATGCTTCCCCTGAACGGCCCCGACGTGCAAAACCCAGCCTGACATAACGATTTCGCGATACGGCGCGCCGGGTAAACGCCTATTGCCGATCCACTGGATTCTGAGGCAGGGAGTGCGAGTCTCGCGCGTCGGCGCGGACGCTAAGGCCACCCGCGGTGCGCGTTACACTCCAATCGCCAATCAAGCGTGCATCGTCGCCAAAAAGCGCGCGCTTTCGCGCGATCATCCGTTCCATTAGTATGTCGGGCCCAGCTGCGCCGGCCGTAAGGCGTCGTACGTCGTCGATGTACTGATTGTTGTTGAGCACATCCGCGAAGATGACCGCATTCCAGGCGGTGTATGCCACTTCCAGCGCTTTACGGATTTCGCGATCGGGCGCCTCCTCCCGAAGAGTATCCAGCAACGGCGCAGCGAACTCGAGCAATGTCTCAGAGATCTTTCGATTCGGAAAAACCTGCGTCCGTTCCCTGGCCATGTGGCTCCTCACTGTTCCAAGCTGCGCTGTGGTCGGTCTGAAGTCGCGGGTATGACCTTAAACCGGCGTTGCAGAAAACAAGGCATGGCCGATGCAGTTCCAACACGGCAATTTAGACCGCTTCGTAATCGTAACCCAGCCAGGAGGACTCCGCTCGAGTTGACATTGCCAATCGTCAGCCATTTGCCTGATTTCCGAAAGCATGCTCTGATGCCGGGGAGCGAGGACACCATGCCCAGGAAGCTGATCCCGGCTACCGAACTGGCGGAGTTCGTCTATTGCGCAAAGGCCTGGGAGCTCAAGTACGTTCGAGGTGCGGAATCGTCGGCCGAGGCGCAGCAGCTCCAGGTCGAAGGCAACGCGTGGCATGCCGCACAGGGCCGACAACTGGCCCGGAGCGACAGTCCCCGATGGGCCGCTTTCATTGCCCTGGCACTCGCTGTCATCCTCTTTCTTTTCGTCTGGATGGGGTGGGCCCGATGAATATCCAGGTGATGGCCGCAACTCTGGTCGTCCTTGCCCTTGTCCTGTTTGTACTCGCGGCTCGATCACGGAAGAAAACCGGGATTCCCGCCGGCGAGGTGTTCTACCAGGATCTGCCCGGCCAACCCTTCTTCGGCGAACCCTTGCGCTCAGATGCTCTGGGCATCTCCGGCAAGCCAGACTGCCTGGTGCGGACCACGGACGGAACCGTGCCCGTGGAGCTGAAGAACTCCAGCAGACCGCCGGCCCGCGGCGGGGTCTATACCAATCACCTGATTCAGGCTCTCGCCTATTGCGCTCTTGTCGAAGAGCAGATGAAGGTTCGTGTTCCATATGCGCTCGTCATCTATGCCGGACAACGGGTCCGGAAAGTTGAGTTCACCGATCGAAGGCGGCAATGGCTGCTCCAGACGATTCACGAGGTCGAAGCTGCGCGGGCGCGATTGACGGCGAACCGAAACCACGATCATCGCGGCCGATGTGCCGGCTGTGGAGTTCGGTCCCAGTGTGATCAGGCGCTCCTTCGAGGGATTGGCCAGCTGTGACTATCGTTGTTGCCCCCGAAATGGAACCGCCTCGCCTGTGGTTATGTCCCTGATCTCGGCCTTTCTCAATGAGGCGTGGAACGGCTCAAACATGCGATCAATGCAAAAGTCGAAACCTTCCCGATCTACCCGACGCAGGCTGATCCAATAGTCCTGGATCTCGCCGGGGAGGGATGGAAGGATAGCATCGACAGTGATCTCAAGCTGCGGCCCAAAAATCCCCTTACTGAAATAGCGTTCCGAATCCGAAACAAGATCCAGGACCATAACAACGCCACAAATGCGGTTGAGCGCTTCTGGCGTGTTGATGATCGTCAGGAAGAGGTTACGCTCTTCGGGGCTCAAATCGGGATCCTGCAGAAATTGCCTTACCCTGTCGCCTTCGACGACAAAGTCGGCGACGAGTTGAAACGGAACTGAGATTGGAGTGGTGGGCGGCCGGGGCGTGGAACCTGCCGGCGGCCTGCCCTCTCCTGAACTGTGAGAAACAGCGTGAATGCCCCGACGATCCTGCTGGTCGGGAACTGGATTATGATCGAGCATCAAAACTCCTGGCGATCGTTCGGTTTTTGCTTGCCTGAGAAACCTTTGAAAGGACAAGGGCCTTTCCTGCAGTGATCAGGCGCTCCTTTGAGAGCCTCTCGTATCCTCCAGATATTCCCCGCGCTCGAAGGCTTCGGCTTCGCGCTTGCTCTCGCGCGTCCGAAGAAGCTCGGCGTGCTTGGGCGCAAAGACAAATTCCTCAAGGAACCGGATCCGGTTCGGCGATGACCGGCGCGTGACCAGCAAATTGCGATGTTCCTTGCAGAATTTCCGCAGAGCGTCGAACTCGATGAGAAAGCTCACGACACCCGTTCTCGATTCTCTTCGTACCGCTTTGAGCAGGCCCAGTTCGATCCAGCGGGTTGCCTGGCTGCGTCTGATGCGCAGGTGCTTGCAGACCTCACGCAGGCTCAGCGCGTCTGTGCTGAGGTGCGTGTGTTCCTGGCGGTAAAGCCAGTTGTAGAGACTCTTCGGGTTGCAACCGAATCGAAGCGCGGCAGCGTGAACGCCGTGGTCGGAGATATATTCAACCAGTTCGTCGGTCTTATTCGGATCGAAAGTGTGCCGGGACACAGACCCAGGCCGCGGGATCCCGTGGCTGGTCATGAAATCCCAGCAAGCGCGCTTGTCTCTCCCGGTCAGGGCGGCCAGCTCTTCGCAGATCGCGACCGGATGTTTCTTTTGCCGCACAATCTCGACAGCTTCGGGCGGAAATCGCCTCCATGGGCGACGTTTCGGATTGGGATCGATGGGGGAAGAAGAAGGCATACCTCACCTCTGTCTCCATATACACACAACTCGTCGAAAAGGAAGAGAGGGATAGCACTTTTTCTCTAACGTTCTGTTTCAACCTGGTGCAGGCAGAGATAACTACAAAGATAAAAGCGATGTGGAAAACTGGCCCTCTATTTCTATAAGGCATTTTGTTGATGCCTTTGGTGCACGTGTAACGAAATTTTTATCGATTCCTCTTGACGTGTCCCTTCCATGACGCCGTTCTTCACCGCGCGGGCAAGGGCCATATCGCCCTTCTCTGCGCCCGTCTGACTTTCGGAAACGCGATGATCAGGCTAGAATCGACGCATCATCGTGGGCTTTGGCCCGTTCGTTGAGTCGAACCAAGCAGTGTCAGCCCGAAGCGTAGAGTTGCTATGGATCCCCGGCCTTCCCTCCCCGCCGGCGATTACTGGTACTTGGGCTCGCCTGATCCGGCGATCGACCAGCTGTTTCGGCGGGCGTGCGGCCTTGCGTGGCCGTATGCCGTCTATTGCGCAAAGCATTATCACAACGATCCCGATTTCGCTTACGACCTGATGGACGCGGCGGTTCAGAATGCCGAGCGGTATTACGAGCGCTTCGATGGCAAGCGAACGGCGCTGCAGCTCTCTTACAGAATCATCAGCGTCATCAAGCGACTGTCAAAACAACGAGCCAGCAGAAATGAATTGGCGGTCGGTTCGCTCTCCGAACTGGAGCTGCTCGCGCGAAGCTTTGCGGCCAAACCTGAAATCGAGCAGGACGCGTTTATCCGTCAGGCTCTTCATCGCATGACCCCTCGCACGCGCCGAATTGTCCGCTGGCGGGTCGCCGGGCACACCTGGCGGCAGATCGCGGACGAACTCGGCGCAGACCACATCACCGTGTGGCGGCAGGCCA
>JASHOY010000391.1 GCA_030038435.1 Acidobacteriaceae bacterium
TCGGGAAATCTGGGATAAAGCAGCAGGACGTTCATCGCATGCTCCACGGCGTCAGAGAAGGTAGAAGGTAGGTAGCAGTCCGCTCAGCTTCAGTCTGATCTCTTTTGCGCCCGCAGTACGCGCCGCATACAAAAGAATTACAAAGGCCGCTCGCTTTCGAAGGTCCTTTCGTAACCTTGCCCTGAGGGGCTTTGCGAGGGTGAACGCAGGGGGGAGCCCGCAGCCGAAATTCCGAGCGCAGCGAAGCGGGTAGGGAGTGGTGACCCCGGGAAGATTCGAACTTCCGACACGCAGTTTAGGAAACTGCTGCTCTATCCACCTGAGCTACGGGGCCACTTGGCGTAAATCATTATTATTAAGAGATTTATTGCGATTTACTTGCAAATTCTCCGAGCCCTGAGTTTTGCTGGTGACCGATTTAGTGACCAGTTCGCTTTCGCGCTTTGAGGCTTTTCTGCTCTTCGTCGCCATCTGCCGAGAGTCCGAAAGAGGCACGAGCCGGTCCACAGCGGCACGGTTGTGCTGCGGCGCAAGGTGCGCGTAACGCATCGTCATCTGGATGCTGTTGTGTCCCATGAGTTCGGCCACCGTGCGGAGGTCAACTCCCACCATAACTAGCCTACTTGCAAAGGTATGACGGTTGCAATGCCAGGAGTAGTCCTTGATCTTGGCCTCGCTCAGCGCCTCGTTGAACCATCGCCGGTAATTGTGCTGCGGGTCGCGCCCCGCGTCCCGAAACACGTACTCCGACTCAGCGTGATCCGCTCCTTTCACTTCCTGCCTAGCCTCGTTGCCCCGCTGCGTTCGTCTCCGTTCTTGCAGGGCGCTGCACGCAACTGCATTGAGTGGAATATGGCGCGCCTTTCCTGTCTTCGTTTTGGGCAGGGAAATCAGACGGCGCTCCAACGACACGTCCCGCCATTTCAACTGGAACTGCTCGCCCGCCCGCATCCCGGTGTGGATCGAAACCAGAAATGCCTGGACATGCTGCGGCCAATCGCTGCTGAGTGCGGTTAGCAGCCTGCCTTCTTCCGCCTCGCTCAAAAATCGGATGCGCTCGTTGTGTTCTGGCTTGGCCTTTACCAGCGTCGCCGGATTGACCATGAGCATGTGGTTTTCGACGGCCTTGCGAAAAACAAGAGAGAATGCATCCCGATACCGATTCCGCGTTGCCGGCGTCCATCCCCGTTCCTCACTCTGCTCAAGCAGCCACGCTTGGATATCCTCGCTCGTGATCCCTTCCGCTGGCAGCTCGTTGAACTTCTCCCCGATGATCTGCAACTTGATGGCGAATTGGTGGTGATGCTGCGGCGTGTGGCTCTCCTCGGAATAGAGCTTGGCTTTTTCGGCCAGTTCTCCAAATGTGAGGGCGCGGCCCCGCAGTGCTTCCGGGAGCTTCTTGCGCAGCAACTTTTCATGCTTGCGCTTCGCCAGCAGAGTTATCGCGTCGCTCCGGCGCCCGCACTTCTCCCAGTGCCGCTTGCCCTTGGAATCCGTATAGCGAATCCACCAGATGCCGGAACCGGGAATTCGCTCCACTACCCCCATTGTCTTCTGCGAGCCCATTCCAACATTTTACACGCAGTCCACTTAATGATATGGAACTGTTTCAAGGCGCACACTGTAGTGACAGGGATCGGACATCCGATCTTGCCAGTCACCAGCCTCGTTTCTTTCAGTTCTCTTGATGAGTGATTTGGTGATTTGGCATAAATCGAGACTGCCAAAATCCAGATCAGCGCCAGGGCTGCAGTTGGTGCTCCCTGAATTCCCTCGGAAGTTCGAGGAGGTGCCCGGCTTCCACGGATCGGGATGCCCATTCGACTAGGGACCTGTATTGGTTGAAATCCGTGATGTTGCCCAGCCACATCGAACCGCGCTCTGAGTTGATTGCGACCACATTGGGATTGTCGCACGGGCCGATACAGCCGCTGATCGACAGCTGGAAGCGCTTCAGCAGGCCGCGCCTTCGCCACTCTTCTTTTAGCCAGTCGACGGGAACTTCGGGGCGACCCTTGTGCGTCGCACCGCAGCAGCACCCCTGACAGACGATCATCTGGCCGATCACACGGCGTTTTGTTTCCAGCATTTCACCCAGCTCCTCTTCGACTGTTGCCAACAAATAGTATAGGGGTCTATAGTATCGGTACGGAGAAAGTCTTTGTCCCACACCACAAAGAACAAGACGAGGATGCTTTCGCGGGTTCGTCGTATCAAAGGCCAGGTGGAAGCGATCGAGCGTGCGCTCGATGGAGGCGGAGAATGCGAGGACATTCTGCAGCTTGTCGCTTCCTGCCGCGGGGCACTGAACGGCCTGATGGCCGAACTGATTGAAGGCCATGTCCGATTCCATGTGCTCGCACCGGGACAGAAGACGGCTCCGTCCCAGCTTGAAGCCGCGGACGACCTGATTGCCGTCGTCAAGCGATATTTCAACTGAACGAAGTGGAGGTCCTATGACCGCTACCCAACGAGCAGACGAAGACGCTGACTTCGGCCAGGTTGCCGAAGCAGGCCTTCACCTCACTGAACCCGCATCCGCACGCCTCGGCATTGATCACGAGGAGCAGGAACACGAACACGGTCTTGAACTGATCGATGTCCTGCGCGTGATCTTCGTAGCGCTTGCTGCAGCGGCGGTTTGGTTTCATCTCTGGGAACCCTTCCACCGTGTCAGTGTCATTGGGCTCGCAGCCACACTGATCGGCGGCTACCCGATCTTCAAAGAAGCGTTCGAGAACATGATCGAGCGCCGCATGACGATGGAACTTTCCATGACCATCGCCCTCGTCTCCGCTCTGGCCATCGGACAGTTCTTTACAGCGCTGGTAATCACCGCGTTTGTGCTCGCCGCCGAGATCCTCGAAGGGCTCACGGTGGGCCGTGGCCGGCGCGCCATTCAGGACATGTTGGACTTCCTGCCACGAACAGCCAGTGTTCTGCGAGAAGGCCAAATCGTTGAGGTGGACACGCAGACCATCCGGCCCGGAGAGGTCGTCCTGATCCGGCCCGGCAGCCATATCCCTGTGGATGGGCGAGTCGTCAGCGGCCACTCCTTTGTTGAGCAAGCGGCAATCACGGGCGAGCCCATGCCCAGCGAGAAGATAACGGGCAGTTCAGTCTACGCCGGCACCATCAACCAGGCAGGCACGTTGCAGGTTCGCGCCGAAAGGCTCGGCAGGGAGACAACTTTCGGCAAGATCATTGAGGCCGTGGAGCACGCGGAACACTCGCGCGCTCCGATCCAGAAGATGGCGGACCGGCTTGCCGGTTACCTCGTATACTTTGCCCTCGGTGCGGCGCTTCTGACCTTCGTCATCACGCGCAACATCACATCAACGATTTCAGTGATCATTGTGGCCGGAGCCTGCGGCATTGCAGCGGGCACGCCGCTGGCGATCCTGGGCGCAATCAGCCGCGCGGCGCAAAAGGGGTCGATCATTAAGGGCGGCATCTTCCTCGAAGCTCTCGGACAACTGGACACTGTATTTCTCGACAAAACAGGCACTCTAACCTATGGAATGCCTCTGGTCACGGAGATTCGTGCCGTGCCAGGGATTCCCGAACGGGCACTGATTTCAGCCGCCGCGAGTGCGGAGAGGAGTTCGGAGCACCCTGTCGGCCGAGCGATTGTCCGCTTCGCTGAAGAGCAAAGCGCCCCCATTTCCGACCCCGACCGGTTCGAATACAGAATTGGCCGCGGCATCGCCGCAACCCTCAAAGGGGAGCAGATCACCGTCGGCAATCGCTCTCTCCTTGCGGAATTTGGAATCGCGCTGCCGGAACCATCAGGCGACTTGAACGGAACCGAGGTTCACGTCGCCGTGGGGAGTCGTTATTACGGAGCGATGCTGATCACCGATCAGCTGCGTCCCAGTGCCATCTCCGCCGTGAAAACGCTCCATGAAATGAAAATCAGGGTCGCGCTCCTCACCGGCGATACGCGAACTGTCGCCGAGTCTCTGGCGGACCACCTCGGAATCATCCAGGTCTACTCGGAACTCCTGCCTCAGGAAAAGGCCCAGCTCGTCGCGGCCCAGGTGCGCAAGGGGCGCACGGTGGCGATGCTGGGCGATGGTATCAATGACGCGCCTGCTCTGAGCGAAGCTACGGTCGGAGTCGCCATGGGCGCGGGTACCGATGTCGCACGCGAGAGCGCGGATGTCGTCCTGATCGGCAATGACCTTGAAAGGTTTGTCGAGACGGTGCGGATCGCCCGCAACTGCCGGCGGATCATCCTGGAGAATTTCTACGGGACGCTTATTGTGGACACCATCGGTATCGGCCTGGCGGCCGCCGGAATCCTCAACCCTCTGATGGCGGCATTCATCCACGTCACCTCGGAATTAAGCTTTATCGCCAATTCAACTCGCCTCCTCGCTCCGAAACAAAAACGCAGCACGGCTACGGCGGATACGGTTTTCGGAAGAAGTCAGGGAGCAGCCCCTGGTGCAGTCTGGGTCCAATTCGGCCAGGACACCAGGCGAGAGCAGGTATCACTTCAGATACGCCCGCACCAAATCGATCAGGTCTTCAGCCAATTCGGTCGAACTAGCCAGGTTCTTATCAGGAGACATCATGTGCAGCCGTATGTGGTCCTCGAGCACTTCAGCCATCAGACTGTTGATGCCGCCGCGAACATTGGCCAGCAGCATCAGGACGTCGGCGCAGTGTTCTTTTCCGGTGAGCGATCGCTCGATGGCGTCTACCTGGCCTCGAATTCGTTTCACTCGGGCTATGAGCTTTTGCTGCTCCTTTGGATCGTTCGGCATCGCCACGGTTTCCTTTACGAAAGTTACTCGAGAAATCTCGAATTTTTCTTGCCTATACCCCACCGGGATATGGTATAAAAATCCAAGCGGTGGATTCCAGATTACAGGAATGCCCTCGCTGGAACTGTATGACAACGGAAAACACAGAAACCGCGTTAGAGCCTCCGCGATGGGGGAGTGCTCCCCTGCGCTGTGATACCGCGTTCCGCGATTAGCTCCCACTGATCGCTCTGCTCGCTCCTCACGGTGCACAACCTGAACGAAGAGTGAGTGAGCAGTAGCGAACCCACCCTCCTGAATCCAGAAATCGATCGGCAAAACGCCCTCAACGGCGCGGATAGCTTTAGCTCGTCCTGCGCCGCTGGCTTTCCGCCGGGCTTGCGCGGGTTTCTGCCTGCCGAGCGCGACAAGGCGCGTGCGCCAAAAGGAGGATGAGATGACGAAGACCCTTTTCATGCTGCCTGGAGTCCGCCGCAGTCCGCTGTCCTGCGTGTGGATTGATACCGGTAACCCGCAACAGCCGCTGGCCTGTGTCTGGATCGACGACGAGATGCGATTTGCCCAGGACTTGCCGGGCCATCCGCGCGAAGTGAGTACCGTCTTCGCATAAACAAAGGGAGAGAGACAGGATGTACCGGAACAATTCAAACCAGGCTGTGCTCGAACCCGGGATTGTGGTTCGCAGACGGTGGCAGCAGAGTCTGCTCACGTTTCTGATGGTCTTCGGCCCCGGCCTCATCGTCATGGAAGCCGACAATGATGCGGGCGCTGTCTCCACTTACGTTCAGGCGGGAGGCCAATACGGCCTCCACCTGCTCTGGATTCTCCTGCTTCTGCTGCCCATCACCTATTTCGTCCAGGAGATGGTGGCCCGTCTGGGCATCGCGACGGGTAAGGGCCACGCCGCCATGATCTACGAGCGCTTCGGGAAGTG
Organism: Acidobacteriaceae bacterium; assembly: GCA_030038435.1. Classification (GTDB taxonomy): domain Bacteria; phylum Acidobacteriota; class Terriglobia; order Terriglobales; family Acidobacteriaceae; genus Telmatobacter. Next base: position 5,707 of record JASHOY010000391.1, read on the forward strand.
GTGGGGTCGTTTCTCCCTGTTCGATCTGCTCGTCGTCAATTTTCTGACTCTGATTACGGAATTCGCAGCGATTTCTCTGGCTCTGAGCGCGATGGGTGTGTCTCCGTGGATCGCCGTTCCGGTTTCCGCCGCGGGCCTGGTCCTGTTGGTGATTACCGGCAGCTATCTGCGCTGGGAGCGCACAGTCATCGTTCTCTGTCTTCTGGACCTCACGTGGTTTGCCCTCACGGCGATGGTGCATCCCGCCTGGACGGCCGTGGCCCGGAACACGCTGGTCCCCAACCTGCCACCTGGTCCCATTACGAGCAATCTGATTTTTCTCATCATTGCCATCGTGGGCACGACTATCGCCCCCTGGCAGCTCTTTTTCCAACAGAGCTGCGTCGCGGAGAAGCGTCTCCGCTTCGCCGATCTGAAATGGGCGCGCCTCGACACTCTGATTGGCGCCACGTTTACGGTCCTCGTGGCCGGTGCGATGATGATCGTCGGCAACTACGGCTTGCAGCACGGAATTCAGTTCCAGGATCCCGCCCAGATGGCGAAGGCGCTGGCTCCCTTCGCCGGCCATTTCGTGCGCAATGGCATCCTGCTCCTGATGGTCAATGCCGCTGTGCTGGGAACCACAGCGATTTCACTGGCCAGCGCGTGGGCCTATGGCGAAGTTCGCGGCTGGCCGCACTCCCTGCACAAGAAGATCTGGGAAGCCCCCGGATTCTATGCCGTCTATATCGGCTGTGTTGCCGCCGCCGCCGGGATTGTGCTGATTCCGAGGATGCCGCTGCAACTGGTCATCATCAGCGTGCAGGTCTTCGCCGGGATCATCCTGCCCTCCGCCATTATCTTCCTTCAGCTTCTGCTCAACGATCGAGCCTTGCTCGGCGATCGTTGGGTCAATCGCCCCTGGAATAACTGGGCCAACTGGACGATTATCGTCGTACTCTTTGCCCTGTCGCTGCTTCTGGCCGCACAGGTGATGCTGCCCAAACTATTTTCCTGATACGAGAGGTGTCCCATGGCAACGATGCAGAGTGCTTATGATTTTGAAGGCTTCCGGGTGATTCACCCTTTGGAGGACGCTCCGGAACAAAAGTGCGAAACCGAGGGAATCGGCCCCATCGCCATGACCCCGAGTGTTCGATTTTCGCTGATTGTCCTGCGCGGCTATCTGATCCTCATGACCGTGATGCTCGTCTGGCACGTACTGGAGATGGCGGGCATTTTTCACAAATTGAAATAAACCAACCATAGGCTGGTCAGATTGGGTTCATGCGCGGGAGATTCCGACGATGTACAGAACTGTGCCTGCTGTCTTAATCCGCGTCGCTGCATGCACAGTGCTGCTGTGCCCGTTCCTTGCAGGCGGGCAGAGTACCCCATTACCCGACGCACCCATGCCTGCTCATCAGTCCGGAGAACCCCGCCCGCTTTCTGCCTCTCTCACCTTGGCACCTCTTCCGGCTCCTGCGCCGGATCGCAACAGCGCGCCGGAACCGCAGCCTGCGGAGTCAGCGCAGCTCACGATGTTTCCCCACAGCCAGACGGCACGATACTGGATTTCCGGGCAGGCAAATTCGATTTTCCAGGGCAAACCGGGCTTTCATTCGCCATATCAGGGTCCAAACAGTCTCGATAGCGCTCAGGAGTACAAAGTCTCAATTGTTGACACGCTCTTTCTCGGCTACCAGGCCCACCGGAATCAGCGCTACAACACCGATTTCATTGTGGATTTCGAAGAGGCGGGCGGGCGCGGGCTGGGGCAGGCGCTCGGGCTGGCCGGCTTTACCAATCTGGATGTGGTGCGGAATCCGTACCTGAGCACGGCACCGTATCTGGCGCGTGGGGAAATTCACCAGACCTTCGGGCTGACGAACAAGATGGCCGAATCGGATCGTGGCCCGTTCTCTCTTGCCACGGAAGTCCCCGTGCGCCGTTTCGAGGTGCGGGTGGGCAAAATGAGCCTGCCCGACATTTTCGATATCAATGACGTTGCCACCGATAGTCATCTCCAGTTTATGAACTGGACGGTCGATAATGACGGTGCATGGGACTACGCTGCCGACACCCGCGGCTACACCGTGGGCGGAGAAATCGAATATGACGATCCGAAATGGGCGTTTCGCTACGGCATCTTTGCCATGCCCACCGTGGCCAATGGCATCGACCTCGACTGGGCCTTCTCCCGGGCTCACGGCCAGAACTGGGAATTTGACTGGTTCCACTCATTCCTTCGCGGGCGCACTGGTGCAACTCGCATCCTCAGCTTTGCAAACGATGCTCACATGGGCAACTATCGCGAGGCGGTCCAGCACTATTTCGCCGGTCTGACTCCCACGCCGGAGATCACATCGGTCGAACGCTTCGGTACGGTGAAATACGGCTTTGAATGGAACAACGAGCAATACATTACCAGCAATTTCCGCATCGCGAGCCGTTTCGGCTGGAACGACGACCAGGAGGAATCGTATGCGTATACCGAGGTCGGCCAGACCGTCCTTGTGGCCGGGGATTACTACGGAACTCGCTGGCATCGCCCGCAGGACAAAGTTGGAGCCGCTTTCGTCAGCAATGCCATCAAGAAAGACCACCAGAATTATTTGAAGTACGGCGGCCTCGGCTTCATCCTCGGCGACGGGCGCCTCAACTATGGCCGGGAAAACATCGTCGAGAGCTACTACAACTGGCACGCGTGGCGTGGCCTCTTCTATGCACTCGATGTCCAGCACGTGGACGATCCCGGATATAACCGCGACCGCGGTCCGGTTTGGGTCTTCTCTGTCCGCGGCCATGTCGACTTTTGAAAGGAACTGCGGTGCAATTCGTGACCGTTCAATTCGCGCTCAACCTCCTGGTTGCCCTGTGCCTTGGAGCCGTTGTGGGAATGGAGCGACAGTGGCGCCAGCGGATGGCCGGCACGCGAACCAACGCGCTGGTTGCCGCCGGGGCGTCAGCGTTCGTGATGGCTGGCTCTCTGGTAGTCCATGATCCCACCGCCGCCTCGCGCATGGCCTCCTACGTCGTGTCAGGCGTAGGCTTTCTTGGAGCCGGCGTTATTTTCAAGGATGGCGGCAATGTGCGCGGACTGAATACCGCAGCCACCCTCTGGTGCTCGGCGGCAATGGGCGTATTGTGCGGCTTCGGCCGCCTGCAACTCGCTTTGCTGGTAGCGGTCGCTGTGCTTCTGACTAACACAGTGTTGCGACCGCTTGCCTACCGGCTTCATCCGGTTCTTCCTGCGGCTGAGCCTGGTGAAGTCACCTACGAAATCGCACTCACCTGCCGCAACTCGGATGAGGCCCATCTGCGCTCCCTACTGCTGGCAGCGATCGCGCAGGAGTCTACTGTTCTTCAGGGGATTCACAGCGAGGATGAAGAGAACAGTGATCGAACCCGTCTGCGCGCTCTGCTGGCGAGCGTAGGAAGGAAAAACGAAGTGATCGAACGGGTGGCCTTGCGTCTCTCCATTGAACCGGGCGTGACCTCTCTCAGTTGGTCAGCGATACCAGCGGCCATGGAGTAGTTCGCGAAATGTCCCTCAGCTCTGAGGCGCGGATTCCAATGAGAACGAAGGCACGGTGTTTGTCTCTCCCATAGGATCAAAAGATGCTGGCAGGCACGCCCTGGATTTGGTGGCTGGGATTTCACGGTGCCGTCGTAGTTTTGCTCGTCGTCGATGCTCGGCTTCCGAGGCACATTCTGACGAGCCGGACAAGGGCGAGGCCGCAAAGCGTGCGCATCGCCTGGTTATGGACTGGCGTGCTGACTCTGGCTGCGGCAGGGTTTGCCGCATGGATTGGGGTCGTGCGAGGCCGGGAGGCGATGCTTCAATTCGCTGCCGGTTATCTGGTTGAATTTTCCCTTAGTATCGACAACCTGTTCGT
>JASHOY010000392.1 GCA_030038435.1 Acidobacteriaceae bacterium
GTAAACGATCGCGCCTGCCAGTCCCAACTCCTGGCACTTAGCCACGATCGCTTCGTGCAGCGGCTTCCCCTGCCATTTATCGCCTTCACCAAAATGGATACGCAGCATCCTGGCCTCAAATTGCTCTCTCATGGCCTTTGCTCTCCTTGCGCGGGTGTGTTTGGAGAAGATGAAATCGCCTCCGCCTGGTCGAGTCCTTCGGCGCGATAGGCATATTTGATGATGTCGACGTCGGAGAGAACAATCAGGCCCTCTTCTACCATCTGCTCGGCAATGGGCATGAACGACTGGAGCTTTTCCTCGGAGTCGACGGTCGAGAGCATGATGGACGAATCATGCGATAGGTGAAAAGCCCGATCCTTATGAAGCCGGCGATGTGCTCCGTAGCCAAGGATGCCTCGATAGACCGTTACACCGGCAATATCGTTTGCGCGCATGGCCTCCATAAGAGCTGTATGGAGCGGCTTGTCTCTCCAGCGGTCCGCCTCGCCAATGTAGATCCGCATCATTTTGGCCTTACCCTCGATCCTGAGGTGCGCTGGCGGAATGTCGAATTTTGGCTTCGATTTTTGGGCGGGTTTTGCAACTGTGGTCTCCTGCACCTCGATCATCCCCGTCCCGACGAGTTCCTCGAGCTTACCAAGCAATTCGTTCACCTTTTCTCGCGACTCGATAAACTCAATCTTCAAAGGAAGGTGGTCGGCGATCTCGACCGATCGCGACGTGTGAATGTGATGGTCAGCGCCAAAACCGGCGATGCCCTTCGTCACGGTCGCGCCGGACACGCCCCGATAGAAAAGAAAATCGAGGATGCTCGAGTATGTCGCGATTCCGTGATGGGTCGATCCTTCGCTGACGTATATTGAAACCTTAAGAGCCTTCCCGGCATTTAGCATTTTCCCTCCTTATGCTCTGAGACCACGTTGTGAAACCAAGAATTCCGCGGCGCGCCCAAGTGCGCCCCAGCCAGAACGATCAGGACCGGGATCGTTGCGCAATTGGATCAGGTCGTCTTTCAGTTGTTCTCGATAGTCCCGGATGATCATGTCGATCCTTGCCGTCAGCATCAGCGGGGCCTTTTGACGCAATTTGATGGCATGTGGCATACAAAAGATTGCTTCCATCCGCAGCCATCTCACGATATCCGGCTTCCCAAGCAAAGTGACCAGCTCACGAATCCTCCTGTCCTCCTCGTCGATTACCTTCCGGCAAACGTCGCAGTCAGGCCCTTGGTCTGCCATCGATCCATTTTCGTTTACTAGGGTCAGAAAGACTTCAGCTGCAGCCTGCGCGTCTTGCACGGCAGCCACGCCCCATGCATGAAAGTTGCATAGGCGACGGATGTCTTTGGCCGAATCTCCCTGCAAATGAATCGCCTGGAAATCCTTCAAGAATCGGCAGAACGGACATCCAGGCTCATGCAGGAGTTCTTCTATCGATTGGTGAAGTACGATTTGCCGATGTGCTCTCACAAAATCACCTCCGCGAGCATCGCGCCTCCCCACGCGGCCAATAGCCCTAAAATCAAACTTCCGATCGCATACAGGGCAGCAAGAGAAAAGGCCCCATCCCGAAGGGACGAAAGAGTCTCCCATTCATAGGTCGAAAACGTGCTGTACGCGCCTATGAATCCGGTTGGAATGAGAAAGCGCCATGCCGGATTCAGCTCGGCGCGCTTACCAAGATATGTCAAAGAAAAGCCGATAAGGATGCAGGCGCTGATGTTAATGACAAATGTTCCATAGGGGAATTTCGTCCCCAACCGACTGGCGACCTCGGAGCCGACCCAATATCGCGCAATGGCTCCGAGCGAACCTCCCACCGCAATGTAGAAGTATTTCTGCAAGATTTCCTCTCCTTATTGATTTATCGTCAGACTTGTCTTGCTATCGGAGTGCTCCTCCGAATTCCAGCGCAGAAGCCGTGCCAGATCGTGAGCCAATTCTGGCGATGCCTCGTCTTCTCCGGAAAGACCGCGTGCGCGATTGAGCTGCGCGCGGTATGCATCTGCATAGGAGTTCACAAGTGTCACCATCTTTCTGCTCGTGTGTTCGGTCCACAGGTCGAGAGCGCGCTTATACCGATGCAGTTCCTCCTTAAGTAGGGGACCTAGGTGTTCCCGCAGAATGCTCCTCACCATTGCTCGGACAATGATCCTTCCCATCCACTTCCAACGAGCGGCGCCGATCTTCACGGGGATGACCTCAATCTCAAATCGCGGAACCTCCCGCAGCAATAATTCTGCGTCCTCGTTCGAGGGCAGGTCGGAACGAGACATTTTCCTCGCGGTCTCCTTCAACGTATCGATTGCCCCTATGAGGCTCTTTCTCGTTTTGGCTATTGCATCGTCGACTCGCCGCTGCACGGCATCATGCGTCCACTCTGAAATCTCAAACGGGGTGAAGTTCGTCTCGCCTGTGCAAATGCGCGCTGCGATCATCTCCGCAAGTTCCGTCACGATAATCTCCGGACGTTCGCCCAACTCAAGAAACGCTTGGCCGAGAATCGTCCTCTGCTCGCCGATCTCTCCAATCATGCGCCGAAGCCGATCTTCTATATTTTGAGCATCAATTGCGCTGGCGCCCTCTCTTCCTCGCTTTTCACGGTCAAGTGAGGTTTCAAGGGCTGCGATCACCGAATCACGAAGCGCTCCGATTTTTCTGGCGACAGATGCCTCGCGAAGATTTCGGGCCCGCTCAAACCTGGGATACAGCTCCCGTTCGAAGAACTGATCGAGCAGGAGAGAGTATTCGGGCAAGGAACTTACGGGATGAATTTGGGTGTTGATCCGGAGTTCCCGCTGCAACTGCGCCTCGATGTACTCGGTGACCCGGTGAAGATCGCCTTCCCGCAACAGATCAGCTTTGCTGAGCAACACAATCGAGGGAATGCCGCCCTCGTAAAGCAAGCGGAGTGTTCCGACGTCTTCATCATTGAGAGACACACCGGCGTCGATCAGCAGCAGAGCTAGATCGCAAGCCGGCAGGTAAGCGAGAGTTTCCGCGGCTCCACGCCGGGCGAGCGAACCGAGGCCCGGCGTATCGACCAGAAGAATACCCTTCTTGAGGCGCGGCGATGGAACTTCAGCCATTGCGCGAACGACATTGCGAGCGTTTCCGGGATTGCCTTGCTCGGTGATCAAATGCGCGAATTCCTCAAGCGAAACCTCCTCCATGCGACCGCTGGCAAAGGTCACCTCAGCCCGAAGAGTAGTACCGTAACGCAACTTCGTAGGCACAGCCGTGATCGGATTAACCCCGACCGGAAGGACATTCGTGCCGAGAAGTGCGTTCAGGAGTGATGATTTCCCGCTGCTGACCCGCCCGAAAAGAGCCACTTCGAGGTTGTTGTCTTCCAATCGCTGGGCAAGAGAAGCAATGCGCGACCGGAACTCAACCAGTCCATGCCGAGTGATGATTTCTTCGAGCGAACGCAGGAGACGGACGTCGTGCCCGGTTTGTTCCAACTCTTCCAGCCTGGCCTGAAGGTTAGTCCCAAACTCCTGGCGAATATACCGCTGCATGCTTTGAACAACGGATCGAAGTTCGTGTGTAACTCCATTCAGTTCGTCAACCGCGTCGGCTGGGACCGTCCCCGAACCCCGCATATAACTTGGCTTAAGCTCCTCAACCGCGATGTCGATGAACTCAAGGTGGGTCAGCACGGATCTCGTGGCTGGTATCTGTGGGGTCTCGGGCTTCATCTGCTGCCAGGCGAGCGTGCGCAGCAGTTGTTCGCGAATCCGGCGAATGTGATCTTCGAGGACGCGTCCCTGCGCAGGGGTTATGTCGATCAGATGACGCGGAAATGGAGACGGTGAAGCGGTTTCGTGGAGTACGTCTTCTATCTCCGCGAGCAGCTTGTCAATGTAGGAACAGGTGATGTACAGACGACGCTGCTGAGCCTCATTTAGCTCACCTCGATGCCGTGTTTCAAAGGTTTCTGGTCTGGTTTCCGGCATGACTCCTCCAAGTTTTTGCGCTTCGAGGAGTCATTTGCCCCAATGAGCAGTTCCGGTGGACTCCAACACCGCTTGCAGTTATGCTTGTACTGCTTTCTTCCAGCGGTCGTAAATGCTGGAACCGGCGTAGCGTGCCTTACTTCCCAGTTCGCGCTCGATTTCAAGCAGCCGGTTATACTTCGCGATTCGCTCTCCGCGGCACGCAGAGCCCGTCTTGATCTGGCCCATTCCGGCAGCTACCGCCAGATCGGCAATGCTTGTGTCATCCGTTTCGCCGGAACGATGCGAGATCACCGCACCGTATCCGTTCTCGCGTGCCAGTTGAATGCAATCAAGCGTTTCGGTGACCGTCCCGATCTGGTTCAGCTTGATAAGGATAGCGTTGGCAATGCCTTCTTTGATGCCCTTTTGGAACAGGCTAGGGTTCGTGACGAAATTGTCATCTCCCACAAGCTGAATGTCATCGCCAAGAGTTTTCGTAAGAAGTTGCCACCCCCAGTGATCGTCTTCGGCCATTCCATCTTCGAGAGACCATATCTCGGAATATTGTTTGAGCCACATTTTGTACAACTCAACCATCTGCTGAGATGTTTTACCACCTTGGTTGGACTTGCCAAACGTGTACACGCCATCGTCAAAAAACTCGCTCGCCGCTGGATCCAGCATGATGACAATGTCCTTGCCAGGCGTGTAGCCAGCCTTCTGAATGGCCTCCAGAATCAGTTCGATTGGTTCTTCGTTCGACTTCAGTTGCGGCGCGAATCCCCCCTCATCACCGACGGCCGTGCTATAGCCCTTCTTGTGCAACACGGATTTCAGAGTCTGGAATGTCTCTGCTGCTGCGCGCAGTCCTTCGCTAAACGACGGCGCACCGACAGGCGAAATCATGAACTCCTGAAAATCAACATTATTGTCGGAGTGGCGCCCGCCGTTGAGAACGTTGAGACCGGGCGACGGAAGTAGATTCGCGGGTTCATCTACGAGTGATGCATACAGCGGTAAGCCGCGATCCTTTGCTGCCGCGTGCGCAACGGCTAACGAAACTCCAAGAATCGCGTTCGCGCCCAACCTGCTTTTGTTTCGTGTTCCGTCCAGATCGCAGAGCTTTTGGTCAAGCCCCCTCTGATCAATTGCGTCGAATCCGCGAACAGCAGTTTGGATTTCACCCTCCACATTTCCCTTAGCTTTAAGTACACCCTTGCCGCCATAGCGGGACTTATCGCCGTCACGAAGCTCCGCCGCCTCGCGCTTTCCGGTGGATGCGCCGGAGGGCACTTTCGCCATGGCCGTTACGCCGTTAGCAAGAGTTACACTGACGGCCAACGTGGGATTTCCCCGCGAATCCAAAATCTCGAGCGCTTCTAGTTTTGCAATTTCGGACATCGTCATCTCTCTTTCTCAGCCGCTAGGCCACTTGATTTGAAACCCCCCATACGTTCACGGGCGAAGTTGAATAGTGACACTGAACGAGGCGCAGACTCGCCCAGTCGTGATCGGAGCGAGTGGGAACTCTGATAGCGCAACTCGCGGGAGGGGGCAGTATGCGCCCCGCCGGGGGAGCCGCTGATTTTTTAGAGTTCAACTGAGATTGGTCAGGAAGGAACGACCACGAATTGGCTGTCTTCTCAACGGCGAGAGACGCCGCCAACGGTGAGCAAGGCAAGATTAAACACACTACCGCGACCGAGACAAGACCCAAGCACGACGCACACAAAGCCCCTGACATGCACCCACTCCTAGGTTGTGATCAGGGATCGTGCCGGGACATAACTCCGCAACAGGGTTCCCTGTCAGGAGTCATCATCTGTCCGGTCTATTGATTGGACAGCGGTTAGGGTGAACTCCGTCACCACATACAACGATTCAGTATACATGAGCTTGGCGCATTCGAGCAAGTGCCTGCGTCAAGCCCAAGTCAATTGGCGCGGTCCACTCGATCAGGCGCCTCCCAAATCAGGATCTGAAGTGGCGTAGGGTTGAATGCGTTACATGGATTGTTCAACTGCGGGCAATTGCTGACGAGCATCAGGACATCCATTTCCGCACGTAGTTCCACGTACTTTCCGATCCCGGAAACCCCGTCTGCAAAGCGCAGTTCTCCTTCCGGCGAAACGGGCACATTCATGAAGAAATTGATATTGCTGGCCAGATCCCGCTTTTCGAGCCCATGTTTCCATTGTTGAATGCCCCGGACGAAGCTTTGGCGGCACGCATGCATGTGACGTTTTTCAATCGCATACCGAACCATATTGCTTTCTGTTGCACAGGCGCCGCCCAGGGTGTCATGGCGCCCACACGTGTCCGCAACAATCGTAAGCAGGACATTTCCGTCAGTCGACAAGAGCTTTGTTCCTGTCGTTAGATAGATATTGTTCTGCGCACGAATCGTATCCTGTGAGCTGTAACGATCGGAGTAGTCGTGGGCATTGAAAAACAATATGTCTGCCGATTGATTGCCTTCGGTGTCTACAATTCGGACGATCTGCCCTTTGCGAACCTCGTGCACAAACGGGTCCCCGGCTTCTACAACCATGTCTAGAATGGCCTTCTCGGACGGCAAGGTGCTCGCCCGTAAATTAAAAGCTCCCATGATTCCTCCTCCTCAGCGCAGGCGCTGCAAATCGTTCGCTCGCTTGTGTGGATAGGACTTGTGACGCTTTCGGCGTGCGATTCTGCGTACTGCTAACCACTCGAGAGTTAATCCAGCATCTCGCGACGGTGAAGAAGCCGACGAAACAGATGAGAATTTGCCTGGATCAAATACCGCAACCAGACAAGCCCCTGCGACGTCAGGCAATCACAACGACGCATAGTCGCTTGACTTTGAATCCGCCGAAAAGCAACTCAGATTTGGACAGGAAGAGGAATGGATGGAGGACCACAGCAAACGTCCATGTGCGTGATGCGTAACTGCACCCTCAAGGAAGTACGCCGGCATGTGCGGTGCGCTGCCATCTTGACTGAGAGTAGCACGAAATACGATTTCAGAGCATCTTCTTTGAGTTTTCTCTGTAAGCTATTTTAATTCC
>JASHOY010000393.1 GCA_030038435.1 Acidobacteriaceae bacterium
TCATGTGGAGCTACTTACCGCCGAACTGCATGGACTCGGCCAGCAGGTTAAAGAGATTGCAGCCGCCCTTGGCGGGCTTACATCCACAGTTGGCGAGCTTACATCCACAGTTGGCCAGCTCACATCCACAGTTGGCGAGCTCACATCCGCAATAGCCAGGCAGCACAGCACCATGGACGATCTGATGACTGGATTCGTGACGCTCGCGCAGCTGGCCAGGAGCCATGAAACGAGAATCGAGCGACTTGAGGGGCACTGATCTTCGCTCCGGCTCCGCGAGGTGCCGGACGAGCCGGGCGTTTGTCCCCAGCCTGCGGATTGGAGCGTAGAGGCTGACCCGATTCGCTGTGCGACAATCCAATTCGAACGCGGATGATGCGAATTCTACAGTCTGTCCGGTCTGCAGGTTGTTCTCTTGTTGCCCTGGTCGCGGTTCTGGCGCACTCTCAGGCGCCTGGGCCCGCACCACCGACCGCACCGCCGCAGCCGTCGCTGGTGCTTAGCGGCGGCACCGTTATCGACCTCACTGACTGGGGCGATTCGGCGGGCGACATCAAAGACGCGGTGGTCCTTATCCAGGGCACGCGTATCGTCGCTGTCGGCCCGGCGTCCCTGGTGCAGATCCCCAAGGGCTCGCAGATCATCGACTGCACGGGTAAGTTCCTGATTCCCGGTCTGGTGGACGGCTTTGCGGGAATGAATTCGCAGGGACAGGCCAACGCCAATCTCTACATGGGCGTGACCACCGTGGTGGTGCGGCAGGATCAACGCCACGGGCTGATCGACTTTTCCGCCAACCCCAAGCCTCATCTCTATCCCATTGACTCGGTTGGGACCACTGACAACTGGAGCTTGCTGGCCGGCGAACCCGGGTGGAACTCGATTCTGCGGGAAGGGGCACAGCCGGCGGAGTTGAACCCGGAGACAACGGCACGTCAGCTTATCGCCACGCAGAAGGTGGGCACGCGGGTGGTCTTTCTGGGCCACGACATTACTGCTGCCAATACGCAGTGGATCATTGCCAGAGCGCACTCACTGGGCATGGTGACCTACGGGGAGTTCGTGGCCACGCCATACCGGGTGGCGATCGACGACGGCGTGGATGCGCTGCTGCACATGGGGCGCTACGAGCTGGGCGTCATTCCCGACGAACTGCAGGAACCGCTGGTGACCGACCCTGAAGGCTCCGCCGCGCGCACCGCCTACGGGTACTCGGAGCGGTTGCCTCCCACCGATCCTCACTGGAGCGCTTACGCACAGGACATCGCCTCGCACCACGTGGCGCTTTTGCCCACCTTCAGCGTTTACTATGCGCAACTTCCGGCCCACGAGAACCTGTGGAACGAACCTGCGGCAAAATTGCTCAACGCCTCCAACATGTACCACCCCACTGATCCCGCAAGCGGCGAGCTCGACTACCCGCTTCCCAACTGGGCGCACCGTCTGCCGGGAATTCTGCAGCGCTCGCTGGAATATGAGTTGCGCAAACGAGAGGATCAGTCGGCAATGCGGCTATGGATGATCAACCAAACCATCGTCAACGCGTTTCCGCATTATCTGGTGGGGTCCGGCGCCAATTCCATGGGGGCGATGTCGGGCCTTTCGGAGCACACCGAGCTGGAGCTGATGGTGCGCCTGGGGCTTTCGCCGCGCGAGGCCCTGGCGGCGGCCACCAACAACTACTCACTGCAGTTCGGCTGGAAGGATCTGGGACTGATTGCTCCCGGGCGGCGCGCAGACATTCTGGTGCTCGATGCCGACCCCACGGCGAACATCTGGAATGCGCGGCGGATTTCGACGCTGATCTTTGACGGGAACGTGATCGATCGCGCCGGGCTGCTGCATCTCAAGAAGTGAAAATGAGAGAGATTGCGCGCATATTGGTGCAAAACTGCAAGGTACCTTGGCGTCCGCAGGTCGGGCAGAAGTGCCGGCTTTCGGTTACCGTAGAAGTATGAGGAGGATTTTTCGGGGATGATGACGGCTTTTGCGCCGCGGAATTCGACGGCGCGCAGACATCACAACCGCTGGCTCCTCCTGATCGCGATTTACAAGATGCTGCAGGCGCTGCTCTTCGTGGCGATCGGGGTGGGCGCGCGGCATTTGCTGCACCGTGACATTGCTGATGACCTGGCGATGCTGGCCGACCGTCTGAACTTCAATCCCGAGTCGAGCTTTGTCAATTTCGTGCTGGATAAGGCCTCTCTAGTCAACGATCCACTGCTGCGCCGCATCGGGGCCGCGGCCTTCGCATATGCGGGGATAGGATTCGCCGAAGGCATAGGACTATATCTCGAAAAAGCCTGGGGCGAATATCTGACGCTGGCAATTACTGCCTCATTTCTGCCCTGGGAAGCAATAGAGATTATTCACCGCGTCACGTGGTTCCGTTCTTCGCTGCTGGCGATTAATCTGCTGGTGCTGCTTTACCTGGCTAAAGAAGTGATTAAGCAGGTGCGGGAGCGGCGAGCAACGCCGGGGCAAGAGGAAAAAGCCCATTCTTTCGCTTTTTCTTCGCATTACACTAAAGTGGAAGAATCTTCAAGCATCACCCCCTGCGCAGGAACCAAGAGAGTAAACCAGCACAATCTGTAGTAGTTAACGTAAGAGAAAAGTCCAAGCAGTTGGGCTCATCCTCTCGCAGCGCGCCCAGCCGTTCCGGCTGGGCGCCGCGCCCTGTGGAAAATCCACAATTTCCACCTATCATCGTCGGCGGAATTGGGCGATACTTGGGTCAGCACGGGTCTGAATGGGCCTGTCTGGGACCATAGACAGCGAAAACCCCAAACGACTCGAGCAGTGAGCAAATTGTGTCCCAAGAGCCTGAAGCCACTTCCGGAGGCAATGCACCTGCTTCTCATGAAGCAGCCGGCGGGGCCGTGGGCGGCTGGGACGACCTGCAAGTTGGTTTCATCGGCAATCCCCGGACAAAACTTGACGACCGGGGACGCCTCAAGATGCCCGCCGAATTTAAGGCGTTCATTGAGAGGAAGTACGGCAAGGATTTTACCTCGTTTTACATCACCAGTTTGGAAGGCAAGGACGCGGAGATTTTTCCCATGCCGGAATGGCAGAGGCACCTGGCAAAAATCTTCGCTATGCCCAAGAGCCTGCCGGTGCGGAAAAAGCTGCTTGACCGCTACAACCTGTATGGCGACCGGGCGGAGATGGATCCCCAGGGAAGGCTGCTGATGCCCGAAGAGTTGCGCAGTGCGGGCCTGGTGAATGTGGAAGTGAAGGTGGCGGGCGAGGGCGTATCGCTCCGCGTAACGAGTTTGCAGGTCCTGCGGGAGAACGTGAGCAGCGGACCGATCACCCCGCAGGAACAGGATGTTGCAGCCGGGTACGGCGTTTAGGCCGTGACCGGAGACACCCCTCAGGGGGAGCGCATGACGCAGGCTGGTGAACGCCATGTGCCGGTTCTTTTCAAGGAAGTGATGGATTTTCTCCGCGTACGTCCCGGAGGGACCTACGTGGATTGCACGGTGGGCCTTGGCGGACACGCCGAAGGAATGATGCGGCGGCTGGGCCCGGCGGGATGGCTGATCGGATTCGATCGCGACCCGGAGGCGCTGGCGCTGGCGCGAGAGCGGCTGGAACGGGTGGCAGTCGAGTTGGGGAACGAGGCGCCCGGGGTGACGCTGATCGGCGAGGCGTTTAGTTCGATCGGGCAGCGGGTGCAGGCGGCTTCATTGGACGGGATGATGGCCGACCTGGGCGTGAGCAGCCTGCAGTTCGACGAGGCGCGGAGGGGATTCAGTTTTCAGGCAGATGGGCCGCTGGATATGCGCATGGATACGCGTAGCGGACCTACTGCCGAACAGGTGGTGAATGAGGCGAGTGAGCGTGAGCTTGCAGACCTCATTTACGAATACGGAGAGGAAAGGAGGTCGCGGACAGTCGCCAGAGCCATTGTGCGGGGGCGGCCGGTTACAACCACAGCGCAGCTTGCGCGGATTGTAGCTTCGGCCGTCCCGCCAATGAAAGGCCACCGGATTCACCCGGCAACCAGGACCTTTCAAGCTCTCCGCATCCATGTCAATCGCGAGCTGGACGAGATTCGGGCGTTGTTTGAGGCCGCACCACAGTTGCTTAAGCCCTCGGCAAGGCTGGCCGTCATCAGCTTTCACAGTTTGGAAGACCGTATTGCGAAGGACAGTTTGCGCGGCGGAGCAGCAAAGGGAATCTGGACGATTTTGACCAGGAAGCCAGTGAAGGCAAGTGAAGAGGAAGTGGAAGAGAATACGCGTTCGCGGAGCGCGAAATTGAGAGCGGCGGAAAGAACAGGAACCAGCGAATAAAGGATTAGGAACTGAGGGAACCGGAGCAGGAGATACCGATGGCGGCATGCACAACCACATTTTTTGACACCAGACGCGGCTGGAGCCCGAGGATCGCCGAGCACAACGCGGAGTTACTGGCGCAGCAGCCGCTCAGGCGCCGCGGCGTGCGCACACCCGAATTCTATTTCGTGAAACAGTTCGACAACTCGCGGCTGGTGAAGGCGCCTGATCCGGTGCGGGTGCGGGAGATGCGCGGCTTCGCGGCGGCTGTGATCGCGCTGTTTTCCTTGATCATGGTTTACGGACTGCAGCACTTCAATGCCATCGAGATTGGCTATCGAGTGGAAGCCGAAAAGCAGACCGTCGAGCACCTGCGGGAGCAGAACCAGCAGTTGCGCCTGTCGGAAGCCGAGCTGACCCAGCCGGCGCGCATCGATGCGCTGGCCCGGCAGTACGGGCTGGCAGCGCCGCAGCCCGGCCAGGTTGTACATCCCAACGCCGCGCTTCCTTCTTCGACGCAGCCGGTGCTGGCGCAGGCTGGACCACCGCCGATGCAACAGACGGTTTCCAGCTTCTAGCTCTCGGCTTGCCGCGTGTAATGTTCGGGTTCATGGCGTCGGCGCGGGCTTCTGATTCAGGACGAACGGCCTGGATCGGAACTGGAGTGAGCGGCGCGGGTCGGTTTCTTGCACTGGACGGGAAGATTCGAGATAGAGGCCACGTCG
This sequence comes from Acidobacteriaceae bacterium, assembly GCA_030038435.1. Classification (GTDB taxonomy): domain Bacteria; phylum Acidobacteriota; class Terriglobia; order Terriglobales; family Acidobacteriaceae; genus Telmatobacter. The sequence goes on from JASHOY010000393.1 coordinate 5,009, forward strand.
GAAAGCTGAGAGCGGAAAGCGGAAAGCCAGGAGCTGGAAGCCGGGAGCTGGAGGCCGGAAGCTGATTTCATGCAGGCAGCCACCATTCGAGCTATCCGCAGCCGGTCGACCGCGCCGCGCGTTGTGCCGCTCAACCGCCGGCGGTTCTGGCTGATTTGCGGCTTTTTTTTCTTCTGGGCGCTGGCCATCGGCGGACGTATGTTTTGGCTGATGATTGTCCGCCATCCTGAGTATGTGGAGCGCGCAGAAAGACAGCAGCAGCGAACCTTTGAGGTAGCGCCGCGGCGCGGCATACTTTTCGACCGCAATCTGAAGGAACTGGCGACCACGGTGCAGGTGGAATCGGTGTACGCCGATCCTTCCGAGATTGCCGACAAGCAGGCCGCGGCGCGGACCTTGGCGGCCATCGTACACACCGATCCTGAAGATCAGCGCACCACCGCGGGGGCCATCGCCACGCGGCTCGACCAGGGTCGCGATTTCGCCTGGGTGGCGCGCAAGGTGAGCAATTCCGTGGCGGCGCGGGTGCGCAACCTGCACATGAAGGGAATTTATTTTCAGAAGGAGTTTCAGCGATTTTATCCCGACAATGACCTGGCCGCGCAGGTGCTGGGATATGTAGGCACGGACGACAGCGGCCTGGGCGGACTGGAAGAGAGGTTCGATGCCCGTCTGCACGGCAAGCCGGGCATCATGTACACGGCCATGGATGCCCGCCGGCACATTCTGGGCTCGAGCGAGCGCGACCCGCAACCGGGCCAGAACCTGCAGCTAACCCTCGATGCGAACATTCAATTCATGGCTGGGCAGGCGCTGGAGCACGAGATGGAGAAAAGCCACGCCCTGCACGGCACCGTAGTCATCCAGGACGTGCACACCGGGCAGATCCTGGCGCTGGCGATTCGTCCCACATTCAATCCCAACGATTTTCGGCACGCCACGCCGGAGCTGCGTGTGGACCGCGCGGTGAGCGATGTCTACGAGCCGGGATCAACCTTCAAGCTGGTCACCTATTCGGCGGCGCTGCAACTGCACCTGGTAACGCCAGACACCATGATCAACTGCTCGGGCGGGCAGATTGATCTTTACGGGCATATCATCCACGACGACAAGAGCGATCGCAACATGGGCACGGTGAGTGTGGCGACTGCGCTGGCGCGATCGAGCGACGTGGGCGCCATCAAGATTGCCATGATGGTCGGCCCCGACCGGCTTTATCACTTCATTCGCGACTTCGGCTTTGGGCAGCGCACCGGCATCAATTTGCCGGGAGAAACGCGGGGGCTGCTGCGTCCGGTCAAATACTGGCAGCCGGCATCGATTGGCTACGTGGCCATCGGGCAGGAAGAAGCGGTGACACCGCTGCAACTGGTCACTATGGTTTCCACCATCGCCAACGGCGGAGTGTATATGCCGCCGCGTATTCTCATGCCCGGACAGTTGCAGACCGAACCGGGCCAGAACCCGCCCTTGCGCGCAGATCCGTTCCGCGCCGAGGAGGAGTTGCCCGACCCGCTGCCCGCCGATTCGCACCGTGTCATCTCCACCATGACCGCTGCGGAAATGCGGCAGATGATGGAGGATGTGGTTCTCTACGGCACCGGCAAAACCGCGCAACTGAACGGTTATTCGTCAGCGGGCAAAACCGGTACAGCGCAGAAGATCGATCCCCGGACGCACCGTTACAGCCGGAATCTGCACATCGCTTCGTTCGCGGGCTTTGCGCCGGTAAACAACCCCGTAATCGCGGTTGCGGTGGTGATTGATTCGCCCAAAGGACAGTACTACGGCACGGAGGTTGCCGCGCCGGTCTTTGCCGAAGTCGCGCAGGAGGTGCTGGAGTACCTGGGCGTGCCCCACGACATTCCGATACAGCCGCCGGGCAAGACCGCAAAACCCGCGCCAATAGTTGCCGAGGACACCTCGGTGGAAGACAGCACCGCCGATCTTGATGCGCTTTATCAGGCTGCCAACCACCTGCCCAAGGACGACCCGCAAAGCACGCAAGCGACTGGGGCAGACAGCGCGGAGCAGGCGGCGGGCGTGGACGAGGTCAGACCGGAGAACACGCCTGTAGCCCTTCAACCGGCTGCGCCGCCGGCGAGACAAGCTGCACAGTCCGGCAGCGTAAGACCGCCCTCTGGCAGTGTAAAACCATCGAGTGAAGGCAAGTCCACATCGGTGACCATCATGGGCATAAAGCCAGTTCCGGTGCCGTCCCTCATCGGCTTTTCGGTGCGGCAAGTCATCGAAAAGGCTGCCGGATCCGGCTTGCAGGTGGAAATTGTGGGCGACGGCACGGTGCGCCAGCAGGCTCCTGCAGCGGGTACAATGGTTCCTCCGGGAACGCACGTGGTGGTGCGCTGCACGCGGTGAGGGCCCTCCATCGGTCGGCCGTACATCCTGAATGCCAGTTCCATGAACGACGGAGAGACCATCACCATCCAATACTCGCTGACGAGGATGGAAATCGTGGGATACTTCCTGCGGTCTCTTCCCCGGTCGCCGAGGCTGCTGATGATCGTGTTTGGCTCATCGCTGCTGGCGGGATTCGGCTCCCTGGCCATAAGTACTTCGTTGCGGAGGGTCGCTGCCGGCGAAATCCTCGATGCCGGCGGTGTGGCGCTGGGGTTCTTCTGTCTTTTCGTGCTGCTGGTGTTTGTTCAGGCAAAGACCCAGGAGCGAACGTTAACTGTCTCGGAAGAAGGCTTATCCACCTGGATTGGCTCCATGCGCGCCACCATTGCTTGGACAAAGATCGCGACCGTGAAGAGCGTGGGCCGGCATATTCTGATCGTGCGGGCCACAGGCAATTCTTTTCTTATTCCCATGCGTGCTTTTCAAGGGGCGGACCAATACGCTCGATTTCTGGAAGTTACCCAGGAGTGGCAGCGCGCTTCGCGCTGAAGACGGCGGCAACAGGCCAAGGCTATGCGCATGGAATCGCCGGGAATCGCGGAGTTTTCCTTCTTGACAAAGATTCTTCGGGAAGTTTAAGCTAATCGGCCATGGTGGTCAGACCACATGAGATCGTAACGTAAGAAGTGGCCGACTCCGGAGGCCATCCCCAAAATGCATCATTTTCGTTTCCCCGCAATTCTCAAGCCGGGGTCGCTGCTCTTTTTTTCCGGCCCGTCCCGATCGCACCCGTCCCTGCGTTGGGCGCCTACCTCTGCGAATCGGGGGCTTGCAGGAGGGCATGAACTTACTCGCGCCGAAGACCGCCTTCGGCTTCGCAGTGCCAGCTTTTGCAGGTAATGTGTTCGTGCAATCAGCTTCAGCGCAAACGGAGATGAGCAGTCGCGGCGATAGCGGATTTCTACAGCCGACCCGGTAAGGCGCGGGGCCCGGCTGGTACCAACCATTCAACCTTTAAGGAGGAGCAAGATGAGAATCGCGATCGCTAGACGCGGGAAGTTATCGGCCTCGGTGTCGCTTGCATTCTTTGTAAGCTGCCTAGCAGGACCGGTTCTGCCATCGATGGCTCAGCAGGTGGCGACCGGCGACAGCCGCCAGGTCAGTGAGCCCGTCTTTCCCCCAGTCTGCCAGCAGCTTTCCGCCAGCTTCAAGTCGATCCAAAACACGCTTTTGGCCGGTCCCGACGGGCTCGACCTTCCACTTTCGGTGGACACCCCTCCGGCTCCAAGCAATCCCGATGGCGCGCGCATTCAAGCCGCGTTGAATGCCTGCTCCGCCGACCATCCCGGAGAAGCGGTGGAACTTTCCGCCAGCGGCGGTAACGATGCGTTTCTCACCGGCCCGCTCTCCATGCCTTCAAATGTGACCCTGCTGGTCGACCCCGATGTCACCGTCTTCTTCTCGCGCAACGTGCAAGATTATGACTCGACCCCCGGCGTTCACACCTGTGGCACCAGCAATAGCAAGGGCGATTCAACCAACTCCTGCAAACCGCTCATTGACATTCCCGGCACCTCGACCAATGTCGGCATCATGGGTTACGGCAAACTGGACGGACGCGGCGAAGATCCGTTGCTCAATGGGTTCCAGACTCCCGGCAACCCAGCTCCAACCAGCTACACGTGGTGGAATCTAGCCGCGGTCGGCAACCAGCAGAACCCGATCATGATCCAGCCCGAAAGCCACGCCAGCAACATAACTCTCTACAAGATCACGCTGATGAATTCGCCCATGTTCCATCTGAAGGATGTGGGCTCGGCCAGCGGTTTGACCGCCTGGGATGTGAAGATCGTAACTCCCACCTATACCCGAAATACGGACGGTATTGATCCCCAGCAGGCGCAGAATTTCACGGTTACGGATTCGTGGATTTCGGACGGAGACGATGACATCGCCGTGGGCGGAAGCGGTTCTCCTGACAGCGATAATTCCGCGAAAAACATTTCCATTACCAATAACCACTTCTTCGCCGGTCATGGCGAGTCCATCGGCAGTTATACAGACGCGGGCGTGAGCAATGTGCTCTTCGACCACAACATTTTGGCGGGGGATGCAGTCTCGGGGCATGGAAGCGCCATTAACGCCACTCCTTTTACGATCAACGGAACGACTTATCCGGCCGACTTCGCCGACGATAACTCGACCGCTATTCGCATTAAGTCAGCCTATAACCGCGGCGGGCTGATCACCGACATTCAATACTCGAATTCCTGCTTCCTTGATCACTACACCGACATTTCATTCAATCCCATTTACAGCAGCGACAAAGGCACGCTTACGCCCGATATGACCAACATCCTGCTCAAAAACCTCTCCTTCCAGAACACAGATTCGGGCGCGGGAACGCTGGAGTTTCTTGGTGCGGACAATACCACGCCCAATCCTCCGGTCGTCGATCCGCTTCAGGTCACGCTCAGTAATGTGATGTTTCCGAGTGCGCTCGCGCTTTCCGACTTTGTTGCGGGAGCTGAGACCAACGCCCAGCTCACCTATGGTCCGGGCGACGTATCGAATAACTTCATCAGCGATTGGGCTACTTTTGTCGCCAATGCTGCCAACGGTGACACAGCAACCGACAATATCTCCGTGCGCATGCTGAATCCGCCCTTTTGCCACTACACCTATATTGCACCGGAGCTGACTGGTCCGAACGGCCGGCCGCAGGTCATCGAGGAAGGTCAGACCGCGACTCTGGTGGTGATTCTCACCCCTGCGGTGGGTGGTGCGGCCTACCCCACGGGCACGGTCAGGCTGAGTGACGGCTTCTTCGGGAAAGCCATCGACGTCGCCTTGCCGGGGAACACGGATACGTTCTCGGTTCCGATTTATGGGCTCAGGCCGGGCAGGCATATCTTTTTCGCGGCCTACCTGGGCGACGCCAACTACACTCCCGCTCGCGGTCAGTGGGCTTATTCATTCGCAGGACCGTATGAAGTCACGGTGCTCCCGCGCCACCACCAAGGCAGATAAGCCGCACTTGCCGGCCGCCGTTTTCAGCAAGGACTGAACGGTGTCCGGCTTTGCCGGCAAGAGATGGCGCCGCGGGTGGCGTCTGCGTCCATGTGCGGCAATCTACAATCGTCTTCAGGATGAACTGGAGCGAACTTATCGCCGAGATTCCATCGGTTGATTCGGCGGGTGCGTCGTCCGCGTCCATTGCTTCGGTCGAGTATGACTCACGGCGAGTGCGACCGGGCTCTGTCTTTGTGGCCATGAAAGGCGGCTCGACGGATGGCAACCAGTTTGTGGAGAAAGCCATTGCCGCCGGCGCCGCGGGGATTATCACCGACTCGGCGCAGATGTTCGATCATCTGCTTGTTTACAGCCCCGGGGTTCCGGTGGTTGCTGTGGAGCATGGCCGCAATGCGCTGGCCGCGGCTTCAGCGGCGTTTTATGGGCATCCCGAACGGCGGCTGACGGCGACTGCCATCACCGGGACGAACGGGAAAACGACGACTGCGTTCCTGATGGAATCGTTGCT